>JBJKRU010000287.1:0-7068 GCA_046704485.1 Candidatus Limnocylindrales bacterium
CGGCCGGACCAGCCGCCGGCAGCCTCCACGGGCCGGTCGAGCTGCTCGTCGGACAGGTCCAGCAGGGCCTCGTAGGCGCGGAACGCGTCGCGCTCGTCTTCGAGGAAGGAGAGGGCGTCGAGGTACATGTCGGCATCGTAGCGCGCCGGCCGCGTCGGTCGAGCCCGTTGGTGCCAGGACGGCGAGGCGCCGGGCCGTCGGGGCAGGTCCATGATCGGTCACCTCGCGGGGCCGCTCGACGATGGGCGCAGCGCCGCGATCGCAGGGCCTCGCGGTCGTGTCAGTCAGCCTCCGCGGGCCCCGCGAAGCGGCAGCCCCGGCGGGCCGCCTAGACCGCAACCGGCTCGCGGTACTCGCCGAAGACCTCGCGAAGCACGCGACACTGCTCGCCGAGCGTGGCGTAGGCCGCGGCGCAGCGGATGAAGTGCGGCATCAGGTTCGTCTCCGACGTGCCCGGCCGCGAGGCGGCGTCGCGCAGGCCGGCCAGCGCGGACGCCACCGCCTCCGGATCTCGCTCGCGCCGCGTGCGCTCGAGGCGCGCGAGGTGCCGCTCCAGGGAGCCCGGCGGCACGGTCAGCACCGGCACCGCGATCGGCTCGTCGACCGCATAGCGGTTCACCCCCACGATGACGCGGTCGTGCGCGTCGAGCTCGCGCTGGAAGCGGTAGGCGGAGTCGGCGATCTCGCGCTGCGGGTAGCCCTCCTCGATCGCCTTGAGCATGCCGCCACGCCGGTCGATCTCGTCGAGGTACCGCCAGACCTCTCGCTCAACGCGGTTGGTGAGCGATTCCACGAACCACGAGCCGCCGAGCGGGTCGATGGTCGATGCGACGCCCGTCTCCTCGAACAGCACCTGCTGCTGGCGCAGCGCGAGCAGGGCCGCTTCGGCCGTGGGCACCGCGAGCGCCTCGTCGAAGGCGTCGGTGTGAAGGCTCTGGGTGCCGCCGAGGATCGCCGCCAGCGCCTGCGTCGCCACCCGCGTCAGGTTGTTCAGCGGCTGCTGCGGCGTGAGCGACACGCCGGCAGTCTGGGTGTGGAAGCGCATCCAGGCTGAGCGCTCCTCCCTCGCGCGGTAGCGCTCGGACATCAGCTTCCACCAGATCCGGCGCGACGCCCGGAACTTGGCGATCTCCTCGAAAAAGTCGCTGTGGCTGTTGAAGAAGAACGACAGCCGGGGCGCGAACTCGTCAGGGTCCAGGCCGCGGGCTATCGCGGCTTCCACGTACGCCATCCCGTCGGCGATGGTGAACGCGAGCTCCTGGACGGCCGTCGAGCCGGCCTCGCGGATGTGGTAGCCGGAGATCGAGATCGTGTTCCAGCGCGGCAGCTCCCGCGTTCCGAACTCGATGGTGTCCACGACGAGGCGCATCGACGGCTCGGGCGGGAACAGGAACTCCTTCTGGGCGATGTACTCCTTGAGGATGTCGTTCTGGGTCGTGCCCTCCAGGCGCTCCCGCGGCACGCCCGTCTTCTCGGCGGCGACGATGTACATCGCCCATATCGGCGCCGCCGGCGAGTTGATCGTCATCGAGGTGCTGACCCGGTCGAGCGGCAGGCCGGCGAGCAGCGCCTCCATGTCGGCGAGGCTGCTGACCGCCACGCCGCAGGTGCCGAACTCGCCGTCTGCGGCCGGGTCGTCGGTGTCGTAGCCGTACAGGGTCGGCATGTCGTACGCGATCGAGAGTCCCGTCTGGCCGGCGTTCAGCAGCTGGCGGAAGCGGGCGTTCGTGTCCTCCGCCGACCCGAAGCCGGCGAACATCCGCATCGTCCAGGGGCGGCTTCGGTATCCGGTCGGGTGGACGCCGCGAGTGAACGGCGGCTCGCCGGGGAGGCCGAGATCGCGGACCGCGTCGAACGACGCATAGGCACCGGCGCCATCGCGCAGCGCCTCGCCGTGGTGGTCGACCGCCGTGGGACCGCCGGGTCCGCTGGGCTGCCCATCGGCGTCGCCGCCCAGGTCCCACGGGCCGTACAGCCGCTCGACCGGCAGGTCGCCCATCGTGACGAACCGGTCGCGCCACTCCGGCAGGCGGGCGAGGGCTGGGTCCAGGCGCTCGACGCGCCACCGCTGACGGCGGTCGTTCCACGGGTCCGGGCGCTCGGTCATCGAGGCCGACTCTACACCTGCGGCGTGGGTCCGGGCGGGTTCCCGGGCGGCCGGCCGGGAGGCCGGATGGGGCGATTGACCTAGTCGGCTGATGGTCACGCCGACGCGCTGGCCAGATGGTCCCGGCGGTGCGCACGCGCGCCTGACATAGGAGTGCGTTCAGCCGTACCGCCGTCCCATTCCAACCTTCGGCCCGCCCAACGTACCGTTGCGCCTGCGTTCGAGACGCGCCGACCCCACTCCAAACCGGGGGAACCTGGGGCGTCGGTCACGGGCCGGAAGGCAGGACGACTCGACCGTCGGGGACGCCCGGCGGCACGAGGGAACCGCAGCCACGGCCACGAGCCGAGTAACCATGGACGATCCGGCCAGCAGGCCCGGGGGTGGGGCGGCAGGACTGATCAGGAATATGCACCCCCGGTTCGTCCCCCGGGGGTGCACTTATGCCCGGCTCATCCGCGCCGCGGATGGCGAGCGCAGGCACCGTCGCGGTGGCGGCGATCCGCGGCGAGGCAGTTCAGCGGAACGGGTTCGACTGCCAGCCGGGCCGGCTCGGGCGGTGCTCCCGACGGATGCCCCGCCGGTCGAGCTCCTCGCGGATGACCCGGGCCGCCATCGTGATCTCCGGCTCGCGTGTGAGCGTGCCGGCAAGCCAGTCGATGTACGAGGGCTCGAAGGCCGCCACCTCGCCAAGCGTGTGGCCGTGGAACTTGCCGAACCCCAGCTCGAGCTCGAGCGCCTGGCCGAGCGGCGGCGGCTCGAGCGGCACGTGCCCGGCGAGGCGGTCACGCTCCAGCGGGCCCGAGGGCTTCGAGGCGCGAATCTCGGGCCGCGAGCGGTCGACCCGCAGCGGCGCGTGCCCGGTGAGCGGGAGCCGCATTCCCGGCGGGGTCACCGTCTGGTTGCGCGGCCGGAAGGTGTGCGTCGTGTCGAGGCGGCCGGTCACGGGCTTCGTCTTCGGCGGCGGGGGAACTCCGGCACCGGGCGCGGGCGGCGGTGCCGCGCGCCTCGCGGGATCCGTGCCGCTGTCCGCGCCCCGGCGACCGCGACCCTTGCCACCGGCACGCGTGAGCGACGCGTAGGCCGCATTGATCTCCGCCATGCGGCGGGTGGCGCGGCGGGCGGCGTCCGGGTCGTCGGCGGTCAGGTCGGGGTGGTGCTGGCGCGCGAGTGACCGCCAGGCGGCCCGGACCTCATCGGGCGAGGCGCCGGGCGCCACGCCGAGGACGTGGTGGGGATCGCGTGCCGACATCGAACCAGTGTACCGACGGGCCGGGCGGGATCACACGGGGCGACCGCCGCGCTCATCCTCGCCGTGGCGTCGCCGTCACTTGACACCCGCGACCGGCCGCGATCCGATACGGGGATGGTCCCGTCCTCTCGCGCCCGTCGTGCGGGGGTCGCCGCCGCGGTCGCCGCGATCCCGGTCGTGGTCGCGCTCCGGTTCGCCCAGGTGTACCGCGTTCGCGCCGGGTATCCGCGTCGCCACGAGCTCGTCTGGACGCCGGACGCCATCGGCCTCGCCTACGAGGAAGTCTCGGTCTCCACCGCTGACGGCCTGGCGCTGCCCGGGTGGTACCTGCCCGCCAGCAGAGCGCCCGCTCCCGGCGTCGTCCTCGTCCACGGCTGGGAATCGGCCCGTGACCGCACGCTCCCCCACGCCCAGTTCCTCCATGCCGCCGGATTCCACGTGCTCGCACTCGACGTGCGCGGCCACGGCACGAACGGCGCCGAGGCGCTGCCGATCAGCGTTGGCGAGTTCGCGATGGACGCTGCGGCCGGTGTCCGCTGGCTGGCGGCCCGCCACGAGGTGGCGCACGTAGGGCTGCTCGGCCATTCGCTCGGCGCCGCGGGAGCCCTGGTGGCGGCGGCCGCCGAGCCGCTGGTCGAGGCGGTTGCGGGCGTGTCCACGCCGGCCGATCCGTACAGCCTCACCCGCCAGACCTTCCGCCTCGCCGCCCTGCCGATCCCGAGCCCGATCGCCTGGCCGCTGGCGTGGCTCACGACGCGCGTCTACCTGCGCCCGCGGGGCCACACGGTCGACGGCGTGAGCGCGAAGCGCGCTGTCGAGACGATCCGCGTGCCGGTCCTGCTCGTCCATGGGGACGACGACCAGGTCGTGCCTGTCGACCACCTGGCGCGGCTGGCGTCCGCCCGCCGGACGGCCCGTCCCGATGCGGTCACCCAGACGCTCGTGGTCCACGAGGGGCAGCACTCGTGGCTCTACGAGTCCGTCGTCTTCCGGTCGACGGTCGCGCGGTTCTTCGCAGCGTTCCTCGGCGGGGCCATCGACCCCGACGCGGCCGCGCGCTCGGCAGAGGCCGCGGCTGCCGCTCGCCTGCCCGAGCCTGAGCGCTTGACCGCGCTCGACGAGGAGCCGGGCGGCATGCGCTCCCTGCTCCGCGTCTTCCGCCGGCAGACGCCATCCGCCTCGACTGACGGTCCAGCCCAGGAGGCCCGATGATGAACGTCCAGGACGCCGTCCACGCCAAACGCGCCGTGCGCCAGTTCGCCGACCGGTCCATCGCCGACCAGGACTTGGCGGCGATCCTCGAGGCGGGCCGCCGCGCCCACAGCGCCAAGAACCGCCAGCGCTGGTCGTTCATCGTGGTCCGGGACCGGGCTCGCCTCGAGCAGCTCGCGACGCTCGGCCCATGGTGCGGGCACATCGCCGGGGCAGCCGCCGCCGTGGCGCTCGTGACACCTGACCCGCGGGGCGAGGCTGCGCCGCTCTCGATCACCTGGGACCTGGGCGGCGCTGCGGCGCAGATGATGCTCGTCGCCTGGGAGCTCGGCATCGGCAGCTGCCCAGCCACCGTGTATGAACCCGACCGCGCCCGTGAGCTGCTCGGCTACCCCGCCGAGATGCATTGCGAGTTCGTGCTCTCGTTCGGCTATCCGGCCGATCCCGGGATCATGACCCGGCCGAACCGGGCGGGCGGCCGCAGGGCGGTGGAGGAGCTCGTGCACCTCGAGCGCTGGGCGTCCGCTGCGGACGCGGGACCGGCGGGTCGGGACGTCAGCTGATCAGGCCGTCCTCGTCGGCGAGCGCGGCCTCCAGGTCGAGCGCGGCGAGCGGGTCGCTTACCGCCCCGGCCGACGTCACGACCACTTCGGGGGCCGGCGCCCCCTCGGCGACGTACGACTCGATGGCGGCTTCGAGGCCGACGTCGTGGCCCGCCTGCTCCGAGAGGAGCCACTTGTGCTCGAGCACGTCGCAGTACGCCTGGACGAGGTCGCGGTCGGGCCCGACCTCTTGCGCGATCCGCGCCTGCGTGGGCCGGTAGACAGCGCGAAGCCAGCGGTCGGCCTGCTGCTCGGGCTCGATCAGCCGTCCCTCCGCATGCTCGAGCCACGCGCCGTACTCGGCCAGGTCGTTGAGAAGGATCCTCGCCTGCCCTTCGAGCGTCCGGAGCCGCGTTCGCCGCTCCAACTCGTTGGCGTGGTACAGGCGCGTCGTGACGCTCGTCCGGAGGCGCACCGTGTCCACCTCCGCCGGGTCCACCTCGAGGTCGACGGAGAACCCCAGCTCGTTGAGGCGTCGCAGCCGGGAGCGGATCGCCTGGCGGTCGCCCGGCACCAGCTCCGGATGGTCGTGGAGCTCCGACCACACCGCCCCATAGCGCACGCGAACGGACTCGGCCGCCTCGATCGACACGTCCATGTCCTCGTCGCGGCCCTGGTAGGCGGCAAGGTCGGCGAGGCCGAAGGCGACGTTCTCGACGAGGATGTCGAGGTCGTATGCGCGCTGGCCGTCGGACAGCCGATCGTGGAGCTCGCTCGTCTCCGCATCCACCAGATAGGCCTGGATGCGGTCGCCGTCGCGGCGGAACAGTGTGTTGGCGAGCGAGCAGTCGCCCCAGTAGACGCCGCCCCGGTGCAGGTCCACGAGGAGCAGCGACATCGCGTCCAGCAGGCGGTCGCGGTACTCGGGCGAGACGTCACGGAACCGCATCAGCAGGCGCCGGTATTGCATCGAGTGGCGGAGGTACTCGGTCACCAGGATCGCGTCACCGCTCTCCGGCCGCACGGCCAGGCCCACGGCCCGGACGGCCGGCAGCCGGGCGTCCTCGAGGTGGCGGAGCACCTCGAACTCGCGCTCGGCCACCTCTTCGGGCAGCTCCTTGAGCGCGTAGACGGTGCCCGCGTGGACGAGGAACCGGACGAGGTGCCGCGACGGCCCGACGGGCAGTTCGCGGAACCGGCTGCCGTCATCAGCCCAGCCGCCGAGGGGCACCTCCCATGGGAGGTCCAGCAGGCCGGCGACCTCGTCGCGGAGCCGAAGGCGGGGCAGGCTCATCGAGGGGACGCGGGCTGTTCGAGGGCAGGCGGGTGCCGGCTACGCCCGCTTCCGGAGGTAGGCCGCGACACCCGGGTCGTATCCGAGCGACTCGAACAGCCGACGGGCGTCTGGCCGATGGTGGCCAGCGGTCACCTCGAGCCACGCCGCTCCGGCGGCCTTCGCCTGCTCCTCCGCCGCCTCCATCAGGAGCCGGCCGATGCCCCGCTCGCGCACGCCCGCGTCCACGACGAGGCTCGTGATGCGCGCGAACAGGTCGTCGACCTCGAACCGCGGCAGCACGAGGACCGTGACGAAGCCGACCACCTCGCCGGCTGCCTCGGCCACGAGCACCTGCGAGCCGAGCGCGTCATACCGCGCGATGCGGGACGAGAGGTCCGTGCTGCCGGCTGGATAGCCCTCGTCGGTCAGCAGCGAGGCGAGCCGCTCCGCGTCGTCGGGGGTGGCCGGGCGGACGGTCACGTTGGCGTCGTTCATGGTTGGATGGTACCCGGCGAGGCGGCCAGCGCGACAGCGTCCACCATGAGCAGGTGGGGCCCGGCCATGACCCGTCCCGGCAGGAGGACCGCCTGCCCGAGCGGGCCGGGGCGCCGGGCCGAGACGGTGACGCCGCGATGGCGGGCCTCGGCCACCCACGCCGCCAGCCCGGCCGACGGCGCGA
>JBJKRU010000288.1:0-11024 GCA_046704485.1 Candidatus Limnocylindrales bacterium
CCGCGGTTGGGGACGGCGGAGGGGGGGCGCCGGGCGGGCGCGCGCCGCCCGGGCCCGTTCTCGTCTGCGGGGCAGCGCGAGGGCCAATCGGACCTCTCTGGCATGCGGGATCGCCGAGACATCCGACCCGCGGGGGCGCACAATCCCGTGCCAAGGTCCACCATCGGCCACGCGGCCGACGGACGAGGGCCGACTCGCGACGTCCAGTCGTCGGGGTCCGCGATCGTGCAAGGTTGAGCGTGCACCAGGCAACGGCCGCCGAGCCTCCGTACCGTCTCGACGCTCCGTCGAGCGGAGCCGGCCGCCCGACTCGTGCCAGGCGCAATGCTGCCGCCCCCTCCCTGCCGATCCCCGGGTTACCCGATGCCTGACCCCGGGACGCGCCTCGCGCGTCCGCTCATGGAGGCGCCCGCGTGAGGACACGGGCAGGAGGGCTCCGAGGTTACGGGGAGCTGGCACGTCGCCCGCCGAAGGTGCGAGGCACCGGTCATATCCAGAGGGAGGCTCTATGACAGCAGCGTCGATGGAGCAGACCGTCCTGTCGGACGGCCGAGTCGAGCTGAGCCCCGAGGTCGATGCCTCGCTGGGCGTCTCGTCGCTCCACAACGATGACTTGGCGCCGGTCCCGGTCGCGAAGCGAACGTGGACCACGTACAACTACCTCGCCCTGTGGGTCGGCATGGCCCACAACGTGGCGACATGGACCTTGGCCGCCGGCCTGATCGCCCTCGGGATGGCGTGGTACCAGGCCATCCTGACCATCATGGTCGCCAACATCCTGGTGCTGATCCCGATGCTGGCGAACAGCCACGCCGGCACCAAGTACGGCATCCCCTTCCCGGTGTTCGCACGTGCCTCGTTCGGGGTCTTCGGCGCCAACCTGCCGGCGTTGATCCGGGCCGGCGTCGCCTGCGGCTGGTTCGGCATCCAGACCTGGATCGGCGGCGGCGCGATCTTCGTGCTCGTCGGCGAGGTCCTCGGCGACTCCTGGCTCAAGGCGTCCACGATCTCGATCGGCTTCGGCGACTTCGCGGCCCAGCCGTGGACCATGTGGTTGAGCTTCCTCATCTTCTGGGGGTTCAACATCTTCATCATCATCCGAGGCATGGACACGATCCGGCGGTTCGAGAACTGGGCGGCCCCGTTCGTGATGGTCGTGGCGATCATCCTGCTGATCTGGATGGCGATCGCGGCCGGCGGCTTCGGCCCGATCGTCAACGAGCCGGGCAAGCTCGGCTGGGGCAGCGACTTCTGGCCGGTCTTCTGGCCGTCGCTGATGGGCATGATCGCCTTCTGGTCCACGCTGTCGCTCAACATGCCGGACTTCACGCGGTTCGGCCGCAGCCAGCGCGAGCAGGCATGGGGCCAGGTCCTCGGGCTGCCGACCACCATGACCGTGTTCCCGCTGATCGCGGTCCTCGTGACCTCGGCCAGCGCGGTCGTGTTCAACGGCGACCCGATCTGGGACCCGGTCCAGCTGGTCGGCAAGATGGACAACATCTTCGTCGCCATCTTCGCCCTGTTCGTCCTGGCCGTCGCCACCCTCTCGGTGAACGTGGCCGCGAACACCGTGAGCCCGTCTTACGACTTCTCCAACGCCTGGCCCAAGCGGATCTCCTTCCGCACCGGCGGCCTGATCACGGGTGTCATCGGCATCCTGATCCAGCCGTGGAACCTGTACAGCGACCCCCATGCCTACATCTTCACGTGGCTGGGCACGTACGGCGGCGCGACCGGCGCCATCGCGGGCGTGCTGATGGCCGACTACTGGTGGATCCGCCGGAACCACCTCCATCTCGCCGACCTGTACCGGTCGGGCGGCAAGTACCGCTACACGAGCGGCTGGAACTGGATCGCGGTCGTGTCGCTCCTCGTGGGCATTCTGTTCGCGATCGGCGGAGCGTATTCGGCCGGCGGCGATCCGTATCCGGCGGACGGCTTCATCCCGCTCCTCAAGCCCCTCGCCGACTACAGCTGGGTCGTCGGCCTCGTGGTCTCGTTCGTGCTCTACGGGGTGCTGACGTTGCTGGTTGGCGACAAGGAGGCCCGGAAGGAGGATTAGCCGCTCCGGCCTTCAATGGCACTCGCGCGAGGCCCCTCCGGATCCGGAGGGGCCTCGTCATGTCCCGGTCGCGGCCTCCCGATCCGCACCTGACAGCGGCAGATCGGCGGCGCGGCGACGCCGGGCAGATGAGCCGCCTTGGGGCCGCCGAACGTCGCCATCGCGTCGGGCCCGGGACGTGTCGGGCCTTCTGGGCGGGAACGCGGACGTTATGCTGCGCAGGGAGGTGACCAGCACTTGAAGCGACCGCTGCCGAGTCCCGTCCGAGACCTGATCGCGCTCATCGTCGTCGCGCTCGCATGCCCTGTCGCGGTGTTCGGCGGCGCCAACCTCGGCTGCGTCAACCACACCAGCTTCGAGGGCTCGTGTGCCGTGACGGTGATCTTCATGTCGCCGCTGGTGCTGCTCATCGGAGGTGCGATCGCCGGGATCGCAACGCGGGGCTGGACCGGGCTCCTCGCCGTGCTGGCGGGCACCTTGATCGGGATGATGGGGATCCTCTACATGTCCGAGCTGGCCGGGCAGCCTGTCCCGGTCGACTGGTTCTCCGCGGCGGTGGCGCTGGTCTTCTTTGGCGGCCCGATCGTCGTCGGGTACGGGGTTGGCCGCCTCGCGATGCACCTGCGCGCCCGAGCCCGATAGGCTGATCCGGCACGCCAGGGCGCCCGGCTGGCCAAGCCCCGGCTACGATGGCGGCCATGGATCCGGAGCCGGCTACCCGCATCGGGCAAGCCCGCGTCATCACGGTCACGGGCCCGGTGGACCCGGCGGCCCTTGGCGTCGTCGACGCCCACGACCACCTGTTCATCGACTCCCCTGCCCTGCGGGGCCAGTCGATCGAGGACACTGACCGCGTCGTCGCCGAGGTGGGGGAGGCGCGGGGTTCGGGCGTCCGAACGATCGTCGAGATGACCCCGATCGGCCTCGGCCGACGCCCGGACCGGATGCGCGCCGTGAGCGAGGCCACGGGCGTCCTCGTGGTGGCCGCGTCCGGGTACCACCGCGACGCCCACTATCCGGCCGACCACTGGGTCCACACCGCCGGCGTGCAACTGCTGGCCGACCGGGTCCTCGCCGACCTGCGGACGGGGATGCACCCCGCCGACTGGCTGGAACCAGAGCGGCCGGCAGACCCGGCGCGGGCCGGGGCTATCAAGGGCGGCGCCTCCTACCACAGGATCTCGCGCTCCGAGGCGCGTCGGCTCGACGCGATCGGCGGCGCCTCAGCCGCGACGGACGCGGCGGTCCTCGTCCACGCGGAGGTCGGCACCATGGGCCACGAGATCGTCGACCGACTGGAGGCTGCGGGCGCGAGGCCCGATCGGATCGCCCTGGCGCACATGGACCGCAATCCCGACGCCGAGCTCCACATCGAGCTCTGCGACCGCGGCGTGACGCTCGAGTACGACACCGTGGGTCGAACCAAGTACCACCCCGACAGCGTGATCCTCGACCTGATCGAGCGCGTGGCAGCCGGCGGCCACCTCGGGCGCCTGATGCTCGGCATGGACCTGGGGCAGCGCGACTACCTGCGCGCGTACGACGGGGGCCCGGGCCTGCGGTACCTGATGGCCACCTTCGCGCCGCGGCTCCGCCGACGGCTGGGCGACGTGGCAGCCGATGCGATCCTGGTGGCCAACCCGGCCCGCTTCTATGCCTTCCCCACGGGGGGAGCGCGATGAGGGACCGGTACGACGTCGTCGTGGTGGGAGCCGGGTCCGCGGGGTCGACCGCCGCGATCACGGCAGCGCGCGCCGGGGCGTCGACGCTGCTCGTCGACCGCCTCGGCTTCATGGGCGGCACCTCGACCGCCGTCCTCGACACGTTCTACGCCTTCTACACACCGGGCGCCACGCCCAGACGTGTCGTCGGCGGCGTGGGCTGGGAGGTGGCGAGCCGCCTCGTCGGGCAGGGCGTGGCGTTCGAGCGGCCCAACACCTATGGCGCCGGCATGGGCGTCACCTATGACGCCGAGGCGCTCAAGGTCCTGTGGGAGCGCCTGGCCGAGGAGGCCGGCGCCGAGCTGCTCCTCCACGTGTGGGCGACGGGCGTGGCGGTCGACGGCGGGCGCCGCGTGACCGGAGTCCGGCTGTGGACCAAGGGCGGCGAACGCTGGGTGGAGGCGGGCGCGATCGTCGACGCGTCGGGCGACGCCGACCTCTGCCACCTCGCCGGGGCCGGCTACGACGACGCCCGGAGCACCGGCGGCGTGCAGTCGCTCTCGACGCTGTTCAAGCTCGCCAACGTGGACATCGCGCGCGCGAACACCCTGCCCAAGCGCGAGCTGTGGGCGCTGATGCGCGAGGCGGCCGAGTCCGGGGCCTACCGGCTGCCGCGGATCGAGGGGTCGTGGCACCGAACCCCGCATGACGGCGTCGCCCTGGTCCACATGACGCGCATCCGCGGCGTGGACCCGGTGGACCCCGAGTCGCTGACCCTGGCCGAGCTGGAGGGGCGCCGGCAGGTCCAAGAGTACGCGCGGTTCCTGCGCGACCGCGTGCCGGGCTTCGAGCGGTCGGTGGTCGTGGCGACGTCCCCCGCGATCGGCGTGCGGGAGAGCCGCCGCGTGTTCGGCGACTACCGCCTCACGCGCGAGGACGTGCTGGAGGCGCGCCGATTCCCCGACGAGATCGCGCTGTGCGGGGCGCCGATCGAGGACCACCACGACGGCGGCGACACGGCCTGGAGCTACGTGGCCGAGGGCGGCGTCTACGGCATCCCGTACCGGACGCTCCTGCCCGCTGGCCTCGACGGGATCCTCGTGGCGGGCCGCTGCTTCTCCGCCACCCATGACGCCCACGCGTCCGCCCGGTCGATGGCCACCTGCATGGCAATGGGCCAGGCGTCGGGGACGGCGGCCGCGCTGGCGGCTGGGGGCGGCACGGTGCCGCGGGCGGTGGACGTCGGGGCGCTCCGGGATCGCCTCCTCGACGACGGGGCGCTCCTCGATCCCCTGCCGCCGAACGCTCCGGTGGCCGCGTGATGACGGGCGGCCGCTTCGCCGGGCGCGGAGTCCTCGTGACGGGCTCCACGGGAATGGGCGGGGCCGCGGCCCGTGCGCTCGCGGCCGAGGGGGCCAACGTCCTCGTCGTCGCCCGCGACGAGGGGCGCCTGGCCGAGCTCGCGGCCGCGGCGGCCGCCGAAGGCCGCACCCTCTTCACGTTCTCCGCCGACTTGGGCGACGAGGCGGCCGTCGAGGCGGCGTTCGCGGCGTTCGACGCCCGGTTCGGCCGGCTCGACGCGTGCTACAGCGTGGCGGGGATCAGCGGCCGGCGGTTCGGCGACGGGCCGCTCCACGAGGCCTCGCTCGAGGGCTGGGAGACGGTGATCCGCGCCAACGCCACTTCGCAGTTCCTCGTGGCGCGCGCGGCAGTGCGCCGGATGCTCGCCCAGGAGCGTGACGCCGCGTGGGGCCGGGGCACCATCCTGCTGATGTCCACGCAGCTCGCCCGCCACCCGGCGGCGCAGCACTTCGGCACCCACGCGTACGCGGCCAGCAAGGGTGCGATCGAGTCGCTGGTGCGAGCAGCCGCCGCGACCTACGCGTCCGAGGGCATCCGCGTCAACGCCATCGCCCCGTCGCTCGTCGCCACGCCGATGAGCCTGCGCGCCCAGTCGGATGCTGCCGTCATGGCGTACCTCACCGAGAAGCAGCCCCTCGCTGGCGGGCCCATCGCGGTGGACGACGTCACGCCGGTCGCCCTTCACCTGCTCTCGCCCGACGCGCGGATGGTGACCGGCCAGGTCGTCGCGGTGGACGGCGGCTGGAGCGTCAGCGAACCGAGGGCTGGGAGCCGGTAGCGGCCACGCCGGCCACCGGCGCGGGACCTATCGCGTAATCGATTTCCTCGGAGTACGCTTCGCGGGTGGCCAACCCGCCCTCCGCCCGAGCCTCCGCCGTCCACAGCCGCCCGGCCGCCCTCTTCCTCCTGGCGCTGCTGTCGGTCGTGTGGGGCGTCCACTGGGTGGTGGTCAAGGAGGGGCTCCACTACTTCCCTCCCCTGACCTATGGCGCCCTCCGGCTGCTCACGGGCCTGCTCACGATGCTCGCCATCCTCGCGCCCGGCTATCGCCTCCATCGCCCGCCACGCGCCGACCTCCCGGTCATCCTCTCGGTGGGGCTGGTCCAGATGGCCGTCAGCATCCTGATCATGAACTTCGCGCTGGAGGCAGTGCCGGCCGGCCGGTCGTCCGTGCTCGCGTACGCGATGCCGCTCTGGGTGGCGCTCCTCTTGTGGCTGTTCTTCCGGGTCGTCCCGCGCCGCAGCGAGGTCGCGGGCATCGTGCTCGGCGTCGTCGGCGTCGCCATCCTCGTCAACCCCACGGTCATCGACTGGGGGATCCCCGCGGAGGTGGCCGGCACCCTGGCCCTGACCGCCTACGGGGTGATGTGGGCCGGCGTCACGATCCACATCCGCCGGCACACGTGGCACACGACGCCGCTCGAGCTCCAGCCGTGGATGCTGCTGATCGCGACAGTGCTGGTGGGCGCGGCCGCCCTCGTCTTCGAGCCCGGCGCGAGCGTGGACTGGCAGCCGGCCTCGGTCCTCATCCTCCTCTACAGCGGCCCGCTCGCGACCGCGTTCGCCTACTGGGCCAGCCAGTCGATCACCCGGTCGCTGGGCCCGCTCAGCTCCGCGATGGGCTTCCTCGCCACTCCCGTGGTCGGGCTGGCCGCTGGCGCGCTCATCCTCGGCGAGTCGCTCGGGCCCTGGGACCTGGCTGGCTTCGGCCTCGTGATCGCCGGCATCGCCTCCGCCTCGCTCGTGCCGGCCAGGCGGGCTGCGACATCCGGGGCGGTCGCGGCAGCGCCTGCGGCTGGGGACTGACCAGCCCGCGCCCCGTCAGCGGACGAGCCGGCCAACCCGCCATGGGGCTCCCGCCACCGCCGCCGGGAGGAGGTCCGGCGTCCGGGCGACCGGCTACAGCTTCCGCTCGGCCTCCCCCGACTCGTCGAAGGCGCGGTGCATCATCCCGAGCGACGGGTCCGGACCCTTGAAGCCGACGAGGTACTCGAGCCGGATCGGCGCGAACGCCTCGTAGAACACAACGTCCTCGTCGCCCAGCTGCCGGAAGGCGTGGATCCAGTTCGAGGGGATGACGAGCAGCGAGCCCGGCCCGACCTCCCGCTCCTCGCCCGCCACCTTGGCCCACAGCCGGCCGGCCTCGACCAGCATGATCTGCTCGGCCTCGTGGCTGTGCTCGGGGATGACCACGCCGCCCCGGTAGAGGATGCGGGTCAACATCACCTTCTCGCCGGACACGGCCTGGCGGTGGACGCCCTTGACGTACTCGACCGTGGGGAACTCGTCCCAGGTGGTGATCTGGCTCATGCGGCTCCCTCCCCGGCGGCAGCCCGGGCGTCGAGCCCGCGCAGGATGGCCTCCGGCGTGACCGGCAGGGTGTCGACCCGCACCCCGCAGGCGCGGTAGATGGCGTTGACGATGGCAGGGATCGGCGAGTTGGCGGTCATCTCGCCGACGCCCTTGACGCCGTACGGGCCGTTCGCGGACGGGACCTCGAGGACCACCGACTCGATGACCGGCAGCTCGGCCATCCCGGGCATCAGGTAGCCAGCGAAGTCCTTGGGGCTGTGGTCCCGGCTCGGGTAGTAGGGCTCGGTGGTCTCGTACAGGGCGTGGGACATCCCCATGAAGGCGCCGCCGGTGATCTGGCCCTGCACCAGCGCGGGGTTGACCTGCCTCCCCACCTCGTAGGCGCTGCGGATGCTGAGCACCGCCACTTCACCCGTCTCGGTGTCCACCTCCACCTCGGCCACGGTGCACGCGTAGGCCTGGGTGGAGTCCGGGTCCATGGCGCCCGTCTCCGGATCGACCTCGCTCTTGGGCTTCATGTAGGCACCGCGGCCAGCGATCGTGCGGCCGTACTGGAACTGCGCGCGCGAGGCGAGGTCTGCGATGTCGCGCCGCTTCTGCGGCGAGCCCGCCACGTGGATGCCGCCTCGACCGTCGAGGACCAGGTCGTCGACCGACACCTCGAGCTCCTCCGACGCCAGCGCGAGCACCGCGGCACGGGCCTCGACCGCGGCCGCCTTGACCGCGTTGCCCACCCGGTGGGTGGCGCGGCTGGCGAAGGTGCCCATGTCGTGCGGCCCGGTGTCGGTGTCCGCGGTCTGGATCACGATCTGGTCGACCGGCACGCCGAGCGTCTCGGCCGCGATCTGCGCCATGACGGTCCGCAGGCCCTGGCCCAGGTCCGCGGCGGCGAGCACCACGTTGAACGACCCGCTCGTGGTGGCGTGGACCAGCGCCTGCGACGGGTCGCCGCCGAGGTTCATGCCCGTGGGGTAGTTGACGGCGGCCATGCCGGTGCCGCGCAGCTTCGCCATGTCAGCGGCCGCCTTCCGTCGAGGAGCGCGGGGCGGATGTCATCGCCCTGAGCTCGGGCGGCAACGCGTGACCGACCAGTGCGGCGGCCGCTTGCATCGTCTCGATCAGCGTGCAGTCCGCCACGGCCTTGCGGTGCGGCTTGATGTCGCCGTTCCGGTGGGCATTCCGGAAGCGGACCGTCCACGGGTCCAGCCCGCAGACCTCCGCGATCCTGTCCATCTGGACCTCGACCGCAAACGACGCCATCGTCACCCCGAAGGGACAGGTCCACCCCACGCACGCGGGCGTGGTGGAGCGGGCTCCGCACCACTTTGAGGTGGAGCAGGCCCGGGAACGTCAGGTCGGCGGTGTACTTGGTCTGGCCGGCGACGTGGCCGACACCGTCGTACCGCTCGATCGACTCGCCGACGATATGGAGGTCCGCGCTCATCCGGCCGCCTCCCCGCGGCTGGCCGTCGACGCGGCCGCCTCGACCGCGGCGATGATGGGAGCGTAGCCGGTGCAACGGCAGACATTGCCCGAGAGCGCCTCCGCGATCTGCCCGCGGCTGGGCGACGGTTCCCGGTCGAGGAGCGCCTTCGTGACCAGCTCCATGCCCGGCGTGCAGTAGCCGCACTGGAATCCGTTGGCGTCGAGGAAGGCCCGCTGGACCAGCGACAGGCCCTCGGTCGGCGTGAGGACCTCGAGCGTGGTCACGCTGCGGCCCGCGACGTCCTGGACCGGGAGCAGGCACGAGAGGACGGGCTCGCCGTCGAGCAGGACCGTGCACGAGCCGCAGCCCCCCTGCCGGCAGCCCTCCTTGACCGACGTCTCCCCGAGCTGCGTCCGGAGCACCTGCTGGAGAGTGGCCAGCGGGCCGGCAAGCACCTCCACCAGGCGACCCCCGAGCTCAAAACCGACGACCACCGACGCCACGCTACGCACCCCCCTCCGCGGGCAGCGCGAGCTGCGCAAGGGCCCGTTCCACCATGACTGCGGCCATGCGGCCCCGGTACCACGCCGACGCCACCGAATCCGAGAACGGCCGGACGTCCTCGGCCGCGGCCGCAGCCGCCTCGGCCATGACCCCCGGCGTCAACGCGCGGCCGGCGAGCGCCTCCTCGGCGCCGGGTGAGCGCAGCGGGTGGGGCCCCGCCGCGCCGAGCGCCACGCGCGCGGAGGAGACCACGCCATCCTCCACCGCCACCCGCACGGCAACGGTGACCACCGCCGGTGTGTTTGCGGACCGGCGGCCGAACTTGAGGAACGCCTGCCGGTCCCCGGTGACCGGGACAGCCAGCCGGACGACCAGCTCCTCGGGCGCCAGGACCGTCGTCATGAAGCCCGTCCAGAACTCCCCGAGCGGCACCACCCGGACGCCCGCCGGGCCGACGACCTCCACCTGCGCGTCGAGAGCCAGCAGCGCCGTGGCCACGTCGCCGCCGGGCGGCGGCGTGAACAGGTTGCCGCCCACCGTGCCCATGTTCCGGACCTGCCAGCCTGCGGTGTGCCGCGCAGCCGCCGCGAGGAGCGGCACGTGCGGCTGCGCGGTCAGCGCCGTGAGTGTGGCCGTCGCGTCGACCCAGAGTCGGCCGCCCGACAGCTCCACCCCGTTGAGGCCAACCCGCCGCAGGCCCATGACCTTGGTCGGCAGCGAGATCCCCTCGTTGATCAGCGGCATCGCGACCGTGCCCCCGGCGATGACCAGGAGCTCGGGCCCGTGCTCCGCGAGCAGGGCGAGCGCCTCGGGCACCGAGGCGGGCTGGAAGTAGCTCGAGACCGTCACTCCTCAACCTCCGTGGCAAGGCGCCGGTCCAGGGCGGCAAGGCCCTGGCCGATCAGCGATTCGGCGAGGCGTTCGGCGAACCCCCGGTCCAGGCGGGCGAGCGGGCCGTCGATCATGCCCGAGCCGCTGTACGTCATCGAGGTGCCGGGCGCGGCATCCGCGAGCTCGAACTGGGCATGGCCGGCAATGGTGCCCATGGCGCCCTCCACGCGGCCGTCGAGCCTGCAGCGCTCGGGCGGGACGACATCCTCGAGCCGGACGTGCGTGCGGTAGCTGCCGACCGAGCCGGGCAGGCGGAGCGTGATCCGGCCCTCGAACTCGTCGGGGGCCACCTGCTCGACGGCCTCGCAGCCGGGGATCACTGCGAGCAGCGTGCGCGGGTCGCGAAGGGCGTCGAACACCACCCGACGCGGGGCCCCGAATCGGTGGCTGCCCCGGACGTTCATCGACGCCCGCCCGACGCCGACGCCACTGCGCTCGCGAGCGCCGCCTCCACGTGGGAGAGGTGGGCCTCCATGGCCGAAGCCGACGCCGCCGGGTCGTGGGCGGCCAGCGCGGCGACGATGGCCTCGTGGTCCTTCAAGGCCCGCCTGCGGGTGGCGGCGGCTGCGCCGGTCCGCTCGCGGCTGACCTTGCCGAGCGTGTTGATGATCCGCATGAACTGGACCAGCAGGAAGTTGCCCGCCGCCTCGCAGACCGCGTCGTGGAACGCGATGTCGAGCTCGGCGAACCTCCCGGCGTCGTCGACGGCACCCCGCAGTTGCGTCAGGAGCGCGTCGAGGTCCGCGAGCTCGTCCGGCGAGACCCGCTGGGCCGCGAGGCGCACGTTGCCCACCTCGATGATCCT
>JBJKRU010000289.1:0-4521 GCA_046704485.1 Candidatus Limnocylindrales bacterium
CCTCTGGACGCGGCGAGCGGGCCGGCGTCGGGCGGCGCGAAGCCGGCGCAATCGACACGGGGCAGCGCCTTCACGCTGCTGCGCACGGCGACGGCCGCCAACCCGGCACTGCCCGCCCCGGACGCCAGGGCGTTCGCATCGAGCTTCTCGACCAAAGCGCCGGCGCTGTACGTCGTCTTCGCCCTCCGACCCGGGCTGACCGGCAGGGTGGAGTGCACCGTCGAGGCGAACGGGGTGCGGACCGCGGGGCCCTTGGCCCTCACGATCGGGCCGACCAACAGCTGGGGAGACTTCAAGATCACCTCGCGCGGCACCTTCGTCGCCGGCGCGTACCGAGCGACCGTCACGTACGGCCCGACCGGAGAGGCGGCGACGATCCCGTTCTCGGTCCGGTAGGGACGCGGGGGCGCCCCACGGCGCCGCCGACCACCCCGGCTGCACCGGCGGAGCTCCGTCCCCGCGACCGGCTTGGTCGGCCGGCTGCCCCGGCCGGACCCTGTCTACAGGCCCTCGCGGTCCGTCCGCCCGGGGCGCGCCGCCAGCCGGAGCGAGGAGCGGCCAGGCGACAGCCTCCAGGGCTCCCGCGGCCGCCCCGGACGCGAGGAGCCGGGCGCCGTGGACGGGACCGGTGGTCGCCCGCGGCAGCGACGGGCGACCAGCTGGCCGCCCGGCGGTCCGGCCCACTGCGGTAGCGTGCGGACGGTGAGCGGCACGAAGGCTCTCGGGCGCGCGCCGCAGGGCGGCTGGCGGTCGTCGGCCGTGGCCCGGTTCGCCGTCCCGTCGGCGAGCGTCCTCGTGGCGCTGGCCTATCTGGCCCTCGGGTAGGACGACCCGGCCGGCCGGCAGGCTGGCAATGTCGTGCTGGCGGTCGCGCTCGCGTTGGGTTCGAGTCTGGCGCCGCGGGTGCGGCGCCAGACTCGAACCTGCTGGCCGCCGCCCTGTGCGTCGCGGGCGCGAGCGGGCTGGTCGGCGTCGCGATCACTCGCGGCTCGCTGATCCTGAGCCCGCTGGGCCAGATCGGACTCGCCTCCGGCTTCGGGCTGGGCGCGCTGCTCGACGACGAGATCGAGGAGGCCAGGCGGTTCGCGGCGCTCCTGGCGGTGGGCGTCGCCGCCGTCGGCGCTGTCATCACGCTCGAGGCGGCGCTGCGCTGACGCCCCCGGCGCGGCACGATGGAAGGCCCCGGTCCTGCGTTGCCATTGTGCGGGGACGCGCAGAATACGGGTTCGACTCGATGGGGCAGGCTACTCGGAACGAGTCGTCCCGAGTCGGCTCGCGGGAACGCTGTCCGCCCTGCCCCCGGCACCGGCCCACCGGTAGCGGTGTTCAGGCCGGCCCTGGGAGCCGTACCGCATCGTCAACGCAACCAGGCCGCGTCGCGTCAAGTAGTCGAGGTACCGGCGGCTCGTGACGCGGCTGACGCCGATGTGCTCGGCAAGCTCAGCCGCCGAGACGTCGCTGGGTGAATCGTGGACGGCGCTCGCCACCAGCTCGAGGGTCGCCGGCGACATGCCCTTGGGCAGGCGCGCCTCCGAGCTGGCGCGCAGGAGGGCGACGATGTCGTCCACGGCTCCCTGGTCGAGGGCGCCGGGCTCGGTAAGGCGAGAGCACGCTGCCGCGTAGCGCTCGAGACGCTCACGGAACGTGTTGAATTGGAACGGCTTGACCACGTAGTGCACGACGCCCCACTGGAGCGCCGCGCGCAGCGTCTCGACGTCCCGCGCGGCCGTGATGACGACCACATCCACCGGCGCCATCCCGGGCGACCGCAGCGCGCGGAGAACCTCCAGCCCCGGCCGGTCGGGCAGGTACATGTCGAGCAGCACGAGGTCCGGCGCCAGCGTGCGGGCGAGCCGGACCGCCTCCGCTGCCGTGTGTGCGACCCCGACCACCTCGAATCCCGGCACCTGGGCGACGAATGCCTGATGGATTTCCGCCACCCGGAAGTCGTCCTCGACGACCAGGGTCCTGATCACGTTGCGCCCGCCTGTGCTGACGGCAACAGCACGCGGAACTCCGTCGCCCCCTCCGACGACACCTTGCACCAGCCCCCTCGCCTCTCGGTCAGCTGGCGCACGAGCGCGAGACCGAGGCCGTGGTGCGACGTGCCTCGCTTGGTCGTGTACCCCTCCTGCCAGATGTCGGTGATGTGGTCCTGGCTGATGCCCGGCCCCGAGTCGCGGACGCTGAGCGCGACGCCGCCCTCGGCCACGCCGATCCCCAGCTCTACCCAGCCGCCGGGCGTGCCGGCAGCGGCGTCGATCGCGTTGTCGACGAGATTGCCAACGACTGTGACGAGGTCGCGCGGTTCGGCCGCGCCGAGCGGCAGCTGGGCGTCCCCGGCGAGGCGGAAGTCGACGCCCCGCTCCGATGCCACAGATGCCTTGGCGAGCAGCAGCGCCGCAAGCGTCGGATCGCCGATGCGCTCACGCACCCGATCGACGAGCTCTTGGTGGACGTGGGTGGTGTCGGCGATGAGCCCGACCGCATCGTCGACGCGCCCCAGCTCCAGTAGGCCGCTGACGGCGTGGAGCTTGTTGAAGAACTCGTGGGCCTGGGTGCGGAGCGCGTGGGCCATGGTCCGCTCAGTGTCGAGCTCACGGATGACCCGCTCCAGCTCGGTCCGGTCGCGGAGGGTGGCGACGGCCCCCACGCTCTCTCCCCGGATGTCCGTGGCGGCGCGGTTCACGACCACAACGTGGTCCCCAGCGACGACGAGCTCATCTTCCCCCGGCCGCTGTCCCGTGAGGACGTCCAGGACGGGACCGGCGGACACCACGTCCTGGAGGCGGCGGCCGACATACGGCTCGTCGAGGCCGAGGAGCCACTGCGCCTCGTCGTTGATGAGGCTGATCCGATTGTCCGCGTCGGTGACGACGACGCCCTCGCGGATCGAGTGCAGGACCGCCTCGCGCTGCTCCAGCAGGGAGCCGATCTCGCGCGGGCCGAGGCCGGACGTCTGGCGCCGCAGGCGCCGCGCCATGAGCAGCGAGCCGAAGGTGCCGAAGGCCAGGGCGAGCACGGTGCTGAGGGCCAGGATCGGGACCGCCTCCGCGATCGAGGCGCTGACCGAGTTCTCGAGGAACCCGACCGACACCATCCCGATCACCTCGTGGTCCACTCCCCAGATCGGGACCTTCGCCCGCACCGACGGCCCGAGCGTGCCCGTCTGGACGCCCACGTAGTCCTGGCCGGAGAGCGCCTGCGACGGGTCGGTCGACACGCGCTGTCCGAGGAGCTGGGCGTTGGGGTGCGAGTACCGGATGCCGTCCTTGTTGGCGACCACCACGAACGAGGCGCCGGTGCTCTTGCGGATCGCCTCTGCGATCGGCTGGATCACGCTCGCCGGGTCGGGCTGGCCGAACGCCTCGACGACGTCCGGCATCTCCGCGACGGCATGGCCGATCGACAGGGCCCGCTGCTCATACGCCGCGACGGCGCGCGCGCTGATGATCTCGTACGAGACGGCCGTCCCGACCACGACCGCGAGCGCCACGAGCGCGATCTGGACGAGCAGGACCTGGCTGGCGAGCGACCGGAGCTTGCCCATCGCCAGACGTTAGCACCCCGCAGCCGCCGTGCCGCGACCACAAAGACGAATACCACCCCATCGACCGCAAGGGTGACACGGGGGGTCGGGTCGGTTTCCATGCGGCGACGAGGAGGTTGCGGAAGGCGTGCATCAACCGAGTCACACGGCCCTGTCCACCGACAGCGCCATCGAACTCAGAAACGTCAGCAAGCGGTTCGTGTCCCCCGCGGGGACGGCGTTCACCGCCCTGCAGGGCGTGAACCTCACGGTCGCGCCCGGCGAGTTCTGCGCCGTGGTCGGCCCAACCGGGTGCGGCAAGTCCACCACCCTGGCCCTGATCAGTGGTCTCGAGCCGCCGAGCCGCGGCGAGGTGACGGTCCTGGGGCAGCCGGTCCACGGCGTCGGCCGCTCCGTCGGCTACATGTTCCAGCGGGACGCCGTGTTCCCCTGGAAGACCGTGCTCGACAACGTGATCGCAGGCCCGCGGTTCCGCGGCATGGCCGCCACCGAGGCGCGCGAGCGGGCCGAGCAGTGGGTGGTCCGCGTCGGGCTCAAGGGCTTCGAGCGCTACTACCCGCACCAGTTGTCGGGCGGCATGCGCAAGCGCGTAGCCCTCGCCCAGACGCTGATCACCGAGCCCCGAATCCTGCTCATGGACGAGCCATTCAGCGCGCTCGACGTCCAGACCCGGGCCCTCATGGAGAACGAGCTCCTCGACCTGTGGGCAGCCACGGGAGCGTCAGTCGTGTTCGTCACCCACGACCTCGAGGAGGCAGTGGCCCTTTCCGACCGGGTGGTCGTCATCACCGCCGGTCCCGGCACGGTCAAGGCGGTCTACCCCGTGGACCTGCCGCGGCCGCGGAACATCCAGGAGATCCGCTTCGAGCCGCAGTTCATGCGGATCTACGAGGAGATCTGGAGCAGCCTGAAGGACGAGGTCCTCGTGAGCTATGAGCGCACCAAGCACCTCCTGGCGTCCTGACGCCATG
>JBJKRU010000290.1:0-5250 GCA_046704485.1 Candidatus Limnocylindrales bacterium
ACATCCCGGTCGACTACGCCAAGCACGGGGCCGCGATGGGCGCCATCGGCGTGACCGCGAGCACCGAGCAGGAGATCCGCGACGCGATCGCGGCGGCCCGCTCGGCGGACCGCACGACGGTCATCCACGTCCTGGTCTCGCCCGACAAGCGCGCTCCCGGCTACGAGAGCTGGTGGGACGTCCCGCCGGCCGAGGTCAGCGGCTCCGAGACGGTCAACGCCGCCCGAGCCCGGTACGAGCAGGCCGCCGCGCTCCAGCGGGAGGAGCTCGCCTAGGCGCCTGCTCGGCACGGACGACACCAGGCCACGAGGGAGGCAGCGGCATGAGGATCGCGACCGCGGTCGTCAACTGGAACAACCCGGACATCCCGGACGTGTTCCCGTGGATGCCCTACGGCGAGGCGCTCGACCACATGGTCGAGGCCGGCTACGACGCCACCGAGTGGGGCCCGTCGATGCCGACGGACCCCGCCGAGCTGGGGGAGGCCCTGGGCAGCCGGGGCCTCGACCTGGTGGGCGCCTTCGTGGGCCTGGGCTTCCGGGACGCCGAGAGGCTCGAGCCCGAGCTCGAGCGGGCGCTGGCCATCGCCGACTTCCTGGCCAAGAACGGTGGGACGGTGCTCATCGCGGCCGAGGCCGGCGACGAACGCCGACGCGGCGAGGCTGGCCACGTGGACGAGACGCGCGGCCTGACGGATGGGCAGTGGCGGAACCTCGGCGCCGGCCTCGACGAGCTCGCCCGGCGCCTCAAGCCCATGGGGATGACCCTCGCCTTCCACAACCACGTGGGGACGTACGTCGAGACGCCGGCCGAGACCGCGCGCCTCCTCGACGAGACGGACCCCGAGCTCGTGGGCTGGTGCCTCGACATCGGCCACCTCGCCTTCGGCGGCGGCAACGCGATCGACCTGCTTCCGCGATACGCCGACCGGGTCCGGCACGTGCACGCCAAGGACGTGGACCCGGGCATCCTCGCGCAGGCGAGGGCCGGGGGGTGGGGCTTCGGCCAGGCGCTCGCCCATTACATCTTCCCGCCGCTAGGGGAGGGGATCGCCCGGATCCCCGACGTCGTCGCGGCCCTCAGGGGCGTGGGCTATGACGGCTGGTACGTCATCGAGCAGGACACCGCGCCCGACCCGACGGCGACCGCGCGGGACAACCGCGTCTACCTCGAGGGGTTGCTGGGGGACTGACCCGCCTGCCCCCGCTCAGCGCCTCCGGCCCCCTCGGCGCCGCGGCAAGCCGCCGCAGTTCCGCGTTTCGCGAACGACCAGGAAACGGAATGGATCCGGGATACCTTCCACTGCCGTGCGCGGCCCTTGGGCGGGCCCAGAGCGCCGCGGGGCCCGCGGACTGCCCCGGGGACCGATGGCGGCACCAGTGGGCGCGAGCCTCAGCCCGCCACCTGCCGAGAGGAGGTCGCCAGGAGGAGGCCGCCTAGAAGAGGCCGACCACGTTCCCGTCGTCGTCGATGTCGATCCGCTCGCCACCCGGGCGGGAGTTCAGCCCGGGCATGGTGCGCATGTCGCCCAGGATCGGGGTGATGAAGCCGGCGCCCGCGTACAGGCGGACCTCGCGCACCGGGATCCGGAACCCGGTCGGCGCCCCGAGCAGCTTGGCGTCGTGGCTCAGCGAGTACTGCGTCTTCGCCATGCACACCGGCAGGCCCGAGTAGCCCATCGCCTCGAATTGCGCCAGCTGCTTGTTGGCGGCGGGGCTGTAGTCCACGCCGTCGGCGCCGTAGATCTTGGTGGAGATCGCCTCGATCTTGTCCTTGAGCGGCATCTCGTCGGGATAGAGGAGGTGGAAGTCGGGTGCGCCCTCCTCGGCCGCGGCCCAGACGGCCCGGGCGAGGTCCTCGGCGCCCTTGCCGCCGTCGACGAAGTGCCGCGCCTCGACCGCGTCGCGGGCACCGGCCGCGAGGGCGACCTCGCGGATCACGGCAATCTCCTCGGGAGCGTCGGTCGGGAAGATGTTGATCGCCACCACCACCGGGACGCCGTACGATCGCACATTCTCGATCTGCTTGGCGAGGTTGGCCGCGCCCTTGCGGACGCCCTCCGGGTTGCTCTCGAGGAGCGCCGGGTCGAGCGGCTTGCCGGCCACGATGCGGCCGACGCCGCCGTGCATCTTGAGCGCCCGCACGGTGGCCACGATGACGGCCGCGTCGCACCTCAGGCCCGATGCGCGGCACTTGATGTCGAAGAACTTCTCGGCGCCCATGTCCGCGCCGAAGCCGGCCTCGGTGACCAGCACGTCCGAGCCGGCGAGCGCGGCGCGGTCGGCGATGATCGAGTTGTTGCCGTGGGCGATGTTCGCGAACGGGCCGCAGTGGACGAACGCGGGGCCGCCCTCGAGGGTCTGCATCAGGTTGGGCTTGAGCGCGTCCTTGAGCAGGACCGCCATCGAGCCCGCGACCTTGAGGTCCTCGGCGGTGATCGGCGTGCCGTCCTTCTTCGTGGCCAGCACGATGCGGCCGAGCCGGGCGCGGAGGTCCTTGAGGTCCTTGGCCAGGGCCAGGATCGCCATGACCTCGGACGCCACGGTGATCACGAACTGGGTCTGGCGCGGGTAGCCGTTGTCCTTGCCCCCGAGGCCCACCACGATGTCGCGCAGGGCGCGGTCGCTGATGTCGACCACCCGCGGCCAGAGCACGCTGTTGGCGTCGATGCCCAGCGCGTTGCCGTGGTGGATGTGGTTGTCGATGAACGCGGCCGCGAGGTTGTGCGCCGCGCCGATGGCGTGGGTGTCGCCGGTCAGGTGGAGGTTGAAGTCCTCCATCGGGATGACCTGGCTGTAGCCGCCGCCGGCGGCGCCGCCCTTGATCCCGAACACCGGTCCGAGGGAAGGCTGGCGGAGCGCCACCGTGGCCCTCTTGCCGATCCGGTTGAGGCCCTGCGCCAGGCCGACGGTAGTGGTGCTCTTGCCCTCGCCCAGCGGGGTGGGCGAGATGGCCGTCACGAGCACGTACTTGCCGCGCGGTCGCTCGCGCTCGAGACGCTCGATGCCCTCGACGGTGATCTTGGCCTTGCTGGTGCCGTAGAGCTCGACCTCGTCGTCGTTGTAGCCCAGCTCGTGGGCGACGTCGTGGATGGGGCGGGGCTTGACGGAGCGGGCGATCTCGAGGTCGGTGGGGAACGGCATCTAGTTGGCCTCCTGGATGGGGACGGCAAGGGAGTGGGCACCGAGCGGGATACTGCCCGTCGCCTTTGCACGGGCGGCCTGCACCAGGTGCGTGAGCAGGATCGCGTTGGTGAGGGGACCGACACCGCCGGGGACCGGGGTGATCGCGGACGCCACGGATGCCGCGCTGTCGAAGTGGACGTCGCCGACCAGCTTCCCCTCGACCACGGTGATGCCGACGTCCACGACGACGGCACCGGGCTTGAGCATGTCGCCGGTGATGAAGTTCGCCTTCCCGATGGCGACGATGACGATGTCCGCCGTCCGCAGGATGGACGGCAGGTCCTGCGTCCTGCTGTGGCAGACGGTCACCGTCGCGTTCTCGCGCAGCATCAGCAGGGCGGCGGGCTTGCCGATCACGTTGGAGCGGCCCACGACGACGCAGTGCTTGCCCGAGATGTCGATCCCCGACTGCTTGAGAATCTCCACGCTGGCGTGCGCGGTGGCCGGCAGGAACCCGGCGTAGCCGAGCGAGAGGAGCCCGGCGTTGAGCGGGTGGATGCCGTCGATGTCGCGCATCGGGTCGAGGGTGTCGATGACCGCGTGGAGGCCGA
Organism: Candidatus Limnocylindrales bacterium; assembly: GCA_046704485.1. Taxonomy (GTDB): domain Bacteria; phylum Chloroflexota; class Limnocylindria; order Limnocylindrales; family CSP1-4; genus CAIXZV01. The sequence continues at coordinate 3,737 of JBJKRU010000290.1, forward strand.
TGCCCTTGGGCAGCGGCTGCTGGACGATGATCCCGGCGACCGTGGAGTCCGACTGGAGCTCGACCAGGGCAGCGCTCACGTCAGCCTCGGTCGATTCGGCGGGCAGCTCGACCAGCCTGTCGCCGATCCCGACGAGGCGGCAGCCGTCGAGGATCTTGTGGAGGTAGACGAGCGACGGCGCGTCGGCGCCGACGACCAGCACGGCGAGCGCGGGCTGGTACCCGAACTCGGCCCGGAAGGCGGCGACGTCGGCTGCCACCTGCTCCCGGATGGACGTCGCCACCGGTCCGCCCCGCAGCAGGCGCGGACCCTCGTCCATCAGGCCCGTCATGCGGGGTCTCTCCGGGCCGGCGTCGGGCCTGTCGTCACGGTCGAACCCCTCCAACTCCTCCGGCTGCATCAGCGCGCGAACGACGTGCTCGCAGTGCAGCGATCAGGCAACGTCAGGATGTTACCCTATAGGTATAGGGTAGAGTGAGGCGCGGCATGAGGGTCGTTCGGACCAGGGAATCGGGGAACACCGGCCATGTCGGCTAAGCGCGCCGGGCCCGAGGCAGCACCTGGAGGCGGTGTGGCGTCGCCGGCCGCACCCGGCGCTCCGCGGATCGCTCGTGATTCCTTCGAGCCCGCCTACGCTCAGCTGGCCGGCATCCTCCGTTCGAGGATCGTGCGCGGCGAGTTCCAGGCCGGTGACCGCCTGCCGACCGAGACGGAGCTCGTCGAGACCTACGGCCTGAGCCCTATGACCGTGCGGCGGGCCATCAAGCTGCTGCTCGACGAGCGGGCCGTGAGCACGGTGCCGGGACGCGGCACGTTCGTCGAGGCGGCGACCATCCAGGCCGCGGCATTCGACCTCCGCTCGCTCCACGACCTTCTGGCCGACCCGGACACCAACATCCGGGTCCTGGCGACGCGCCTCGTGCGGGCCAGTGGGCGTCCCTCCGCGATGCTGGGGGTCGCCCCCGGGACGCCGGTGACGATGATCCGCCGGCTCCTGCTGCGCGGGACCGAGCCGAGGCTCTACCACCGCCAGTGGCGGATCGCCGACCCCGGCCACCCCGACCTGGAAGCCGAGCTCGGGGTGGCAGGCCTCCGCGACCTGTTCGAGGGCCGCATGGGCGTCGGGCCGAAGCGCGGCCGGCTGCGGCTGTACGCCTCGGCGCTCCGCGGCGAGGAGGCACGCCAGCTCGGCTCGGAACTGGGCCACCCGGCGTTCGTCCTGGAGCACCTGTTCTTCGGCTTCGACGACAAGCCCCTCAGCTGGGGCCTGTTCGTGTCGCGCGGCGAGGACCTCCACTTCGAGACGACGGTGGGGTTCGAGGAGGCGCCCGGCCCGTCGTGATGACATCGTCTTCGGGGCTGCGTCTGCACTCGCCTGCCGGCTAGAGTGGAGCATCCCGGACCTCGCGGGCGCTGACGGAGTTGGTGGCTGCCAGAGCAGCAGGCGCTCGGAGGATGCAAGGATTGTCCTAGAAGCACAAAGCCGTCGGGTCGTCCCGCTCGCCGGACGCAAG
>JBJKRU010000291.1:0-2722 GCA_046704485.1 Candidatus Limnocylindrales bacterium
TTCGTGCGGCGTGCACTCAGGAGCGCGCGGCCACGCATCGCGAGCGCTCCCGCGGTGGCCCGGCGGTCGCCCAGCCCGCGCCAGGCTTCGACAGCCGCCGCGAGGTGCTCGTCGGCTGCGGCGTGGCGTCCTGCCAGCTCCGATGCCGCGCCCGCCCGCTCGAGCATCTCCGCGCGGTCGAGCGGCTCGGTGGTGACGCTGAGGGCCTGGTCGAGGAACGCGACGGCCTGGTCGTAGGAGCCGAGGCCGGAGGCCCGTTGCGCCGCGGCCCGCAGCGCGATCCGCGCCTGCCCGGCGAGGGCGTCGGCCTCCGGTCCGGACGCGGCGTTCGCGTGGGCGGCGAGGTAGTGCACCGCGAGCGCGCCAGCGAGCTCATCGGTTCCGAGGGATTCGAAGAAGCGGGCCGCAGCGAGGTGGCGCGCCTTGCGGTCGGCCTTGGCGAGCGTGTTGTAGGCGACCTCGCGGATCAGCGCCTGGACGAACGCGTACTGGCCCCGCTCGGGGCTGCGCGGGTCGGCCTCGAGCGTGAACAGCTCGCGGCGGACGAGCGCCGCGAGGCGCGGCTCCAGCTCGGCCTCGGCCGCCGCCGCAACGGCGGCGAGGCCGGCGAGCGTGAAGCTCTGGCCCAGCACCGCGGCGTCGGAGACGAGCGCGCGGTCGGTCGGGTCGAGGCCGTCGAGGCGGGAGGTGATGAGCGCGGTCAGGGACTCGGGGACGGCGAGTGTCGACAGGTCGCCTACCGGCACGTAGGCCTCGCCCCGCAGCTCGATCCGGCCCTCGGCCACGAGCATGCGGACCGTCTCGACGGCGTAGAGCGGGATCCCGTCGGCACGGCTCACGATCGCGCGGGCGGCGGCCTCGGGGAGGCCGGGGATCAGACCGGCCAGCAGCTCGCGCATCGCCGGCTCCGCGAGCGGCTCGAGGCAGAGCGAGGTGAAGTTGCGCTTGCCGGCGCCGAAGGTCGGCCGCTTCTCCAGCAATTCCGGCCGAGCGAGCGTGACCACGTAGATCGGGACGTTCTTGCTCCAGTCCATCAGGTGGTCGATGAAGTCGAGCAGGCCGGCGTCGGCGAAGTGGGCGTCCTCGAACACCATCAGCACCGGTGCCGTCGCCGCGAGGCGCTCGAAGAAGGTGCGCCAGGCGCCGAACAGCTGCTCGGACCCGACGCCCTCGCCGAACCCCAGGAGGGCCAGCAGCGCTGGCTCGATCCACCGCCGCTCCGCCTCGTCCGGCACGTGCTCCGCCAGCATGGCGGCAATCCTGTCCCGGGTCGTCGCCTCGTCATCGGTCTCGGCGAGGCCGGCCCGCCCGCGGACCATCTCCCCGAGCGCCCAGAAGCTGATCCCGTCGCCGTAGGCCGGGCAGCGGCCGTCATGCCACCTGACGCGCTCGACGAGGCCGTCGACGTACTTGAGGAACTCCCAGGCGAGGCGCGTCTTGCCGATGCCCGCCGGCCCGATGACCGAGACGAGGCGCGGTCGGCGCTCGCGCGAGGTGGAGTGGAACAGGTCCTTGAGCAGCCGCAGTTCGTCGTCGCGGCCGACGAACGGCGCCTCGAGCGTGTCCGACCGGTTCCGGCCGCCGCGCTCCGCCACTACCCGGAGGGCCCGCCAGGCGGGCACGGGCATCGGCTTGCCCTTGAGCGTGTAGTCGCCGACCGGCTCGAAGGCGATTGCCCGGCTGGCCGCGCGCTGGGTCACCTCTCCCACGAGCACGGTGCCGGCGGCGGCGACGCTCTGCAGCCTCGAGGCCGTGTTGACGAGGTCGCCGGCCACCATCCCCTGGTTCGTCGCGCCGAGGGTGACCGCGGCCTCGCCGGTCAGCACACCGGCCCTGGCCTGGAGGCCCGGCCCGAGCGTCCGGACGGCGTCCACGAGCTCGAGGCCCGCCCGCACCGCTCGCTCCGCATCGTCCTCGTGCGCCGTCGGCGCCCCCCACACCGCCATGACCGCGTCGCCGATGAACTTCTCGACCGAGCCGCCGTACCGCTCGATGACCTCGCGGGCCAAGTCGAAGTAGCGGGAGAGGAGCTCCCGCGTCTCCTCCGGGTCGCGGTCGGCGGACAGCGCGGTGAAGCCCACCAGGTCGGCGAACAGCACCGACACGACGCGCCGCTCCGCCACCGCCGGCGCCGCGGCGGGGCCGGCCTGCCCCGGCGATGCCGTGGCGGCGGCTCCGGGAGCGGCACCCGTGCCTCGGCTGGCCGCGTCGGCCGTCGGCGTCCCGCACTCGCCGCAGAACTTGGCGCCCGGGACCAGCAGCACGCCGCACGAGGCGCAGGCGAGCGCAAGCCGGGTCCCGCACTCGGTGCAGAACTTGGTCCCGGTCGGGTTGTCGGCGCCGCAACTCGAACAGGTCACCCGCATCGCCTCTCTGCTGAGACGCGGAGCGTACAACGACGGGGGCCCGACTGTGGAGGATGGACTGCCCGCGGGCCAACGGCGCGGAGCCGGCGCCGCGAACGTGTAAAGGACGCTTGACATCTTGGGGATGTAAAGGTAACTTTCCATCAATGCACAACGACGTGCGCGAGCTGCGGATCGAGCGGGGCCTCCGCCAGGAGGACCTCGCCAAGGCGCTCAGGGTGTCGCGCCAGACGGTCAACGCGATCGAGACCGGGCGCTACCTCCCGTCTCTGCCCCTCGCGATGGCGCTGGCCCGGTACTTCGGCAAGCCGGTGGAGGACCTGTTCCGTGGAGACGACGATGCACGCTAGGTGGAC
>JBJKRU010000292.1:0-4059 GCA_046704485.1 Candidatus Limnocylindrales bacterium
GGCCTGGCCCACGCGGCGACGTACTGCGTGCGGCGGGCCAGGCTATCGCTCCGGGACGGTCCCCTGGTGCAGGGTGACGATGCCCCCGGTCAGGCCCGTCCACCGCACGTCCACGAGGCCGGCCTCGACCATGATCTCGGCGATGCGCTCCGGCGACGGGTACGCTTGGACGCTCTTGACGAGGTAGCCGTACGCCGGACCCTGGCCGGCGAGGCGGCCGATGACGGGCACGATTCGATCGAACCACCAGCGCATGAACCGCGCGAGGCGACTGCGCGGCCGGGCGATCTCGAGGCAGAGCACGCGACCTCCGGGACGCACGGAGCGTGCCATCTCGCCGAAGCCGCGCCGGTAGTCGGGCAGATTGCGCATGCCGAAGGCGATGGTGGCGGCGTCAAACTCGGCGTCGCGGGTGGGCAGCCGCATCGCGTCGGCGACGAGGTAGCCGAGGCCGGGCCGGTTCGCGTAGCGGCGCTGCGCCACGGCGGTCATGCCCGGCGACAGGTCGACGCCCAGCACCCGCCCGGTCGGCCCGACGCGCGCCTGCAAGTCCGCCGCGACCTTGCCCGTGCCGGAGGCGACGTCGAGCGCCGAGCCCCCCGGGCCGAGACCCGCGGCATCCACCAGGCGGCGGCGCCAGACCGGCTCCTGGAACGCCGAGATCAGCAGGTTCATCAGGTCGTAGCGGTCGGCGATGCGGTCGAACATGACCCGGACCTCGCCGCTGGCCGCGGCATTGCCGGCCCCGGTCGAGGCGCCGGACGGCGTGTGGTCGGGCGGCAGGTCGGTCATTCGGCGGCGGGCTCCAGACGTTCGATGAAGGCAGCGATGGCACCGGCCACGCGATCGGGCCGGACGATCGGGCCCGGGTGGGCGAGCCCGTCGAGGGTAACGCGGAGGGCGCCGGGGAGGCGCCGCGCGAGCTCGTCGGCGATGGGCGCGTAGAACGCGTCGCTGGCACCGCCGGTCATGAGCAGCACGGGCGCCGAGATCCGGGCGAGGCCGGCCGGGTCGAGGCCTACGAGCGCGCCATCGGCGACAGCCTGCACGCCCTCGCCCTCGAGGAACGCCCGGGTGCGCCCGGGGAGCTGGTCCCACGCGTCGTCGCCGGCCACGGCGCGCATGAATGCCTCGGCCGCCGCCGCGGCCCCGCCCAGGGCGTAGGCGCGCGCCAGCGGCTCACGTGTCTGCGGGAAGACGATGCCCATCTCGGGCGTCACCACCACCCCGTACGGGGGCTCGTACGCGGCGACCGATCCGACGCGTTCGGGTCGGCGCGCGGCGACCTCGAGGGCGACCACCCCGCCGAAGCTGACGCCCACGAGGTCCGCGCGGCGGATCCCCCGCGCGTCGAGGTACGCGATCACATCCGCGACGTGGACCGCCACATCCAGCGGACGGGGCTCGGCAAGGCGACCAGTGCCGCTCCCCCGCCGGTCGAGGGCGTGCACCGTGGCGCCGCAGGCGCCCGCGAGCGCCGCCGCCAGCCGGTCAAGCTGCTGCGCGGTGGACAGGGTCCCATGGAACAGGACGATGGTGCGCGGCCCATCGCCGCTGACGCGCCACCCGATGCGGTCGCCGCCCGGCCGGTCGAGGCCGCCCGTGGCCATCCCGTCAAGCAGCGCGCGGAGGTCGGCCCGGCGCAGCTTGCCAGACCCGGGCCGCGGCAGCACGTCCAGGCGCACGAAGGCCGTCGGGACCTTGAAGCCAGCGAGCGCAGCGCGGCAGTGCGCAGCCAGCGCATCGTCGCCCGGGTCCACGACGTCGTCGCGCAGGACGATGGCGGCGACGGGAACCTGGCCGAGCAGCTCGTCCCTGCGCGCCACGACGCCGGCGTCGGCGACGGCTGGATGGCCGAGGAGCACCGCCTCGATCTCCGCCGGCGAGATGTTCTCCCCGCCGCGGACAATCCGGTCCGTGCGCCGGTCGATGACGGACAGGCGGCCCGCGCGATCGAGCCGCCCGAGGTCCCCCGTTCGGAACGGAGCCCCGGGCGCCCGCGGCTCCTCGCCGAGGTATCCGAGGAAGGCGGACGCGCCGGCCACCACGATCTCGCCCACGCCCTCGCCATCCGGCTCGGCGATGGTGAGCGACACGCCCGGCATCGGCCGTCCGGCGCTCCCCGGCGCCTCCGGCGCCTCGTCCGCCGCCAGCGCGGTCACCCCCGACCCCATCTCTGACAGGCCGTACGTGGGAACGACGGGCCAGCCGGCCGCGATGGCGCGCTGCACCATCGTCTCGGGGATCACGCCGCCGCCCAGAGGGATCGCCCGAAGGTTCGGCGGCGCCTCCGCCGCCGCGTCGAGGAGGCGCCCGAGCTGCGTCGGGACCAGCGACGCGTGCGAAATCCTCATGTCCCGAAGCGCGGCCAGCAGCGCCGCCGTGTCGGCACCGGGAGCGATCAGGATCGGCACGCCCTCGCCGACGGCGCGCCACACGACCCCGAGGCCCGCAACGTGCGCGAGCCCCAGTGCGAGGACCCAGCCCGTCGCCTCGGGGAGGACGGCCCGCCAGGCGAGCGCGGACGCGCTCAGCGAGTGCTCGGAGTGGGCCACCCCCTTCGGGCGGCCCGTCGTGCCCGACGTGAGGACGACCACGCTGGTCCCGGCCGGCGGCGGCTGGTCATGGAGGACGTCGAGCGCGGCCGCCCGCTCCCCGGGCGTCAGCCCGACCGGCAGCGGGGCGGCGACAGCACCGGCACGCAGCGTCGCCAGCAGGCGGCACACGGTCGTCGGCGAGGCGGGCGCGTCGAACGGCACGATGGTGCCGGCGCGGACGTCGATCGCGGCGGCGCGGACCTTCTCGCGCAGCTCCCGCCAGGTCCAGGCGGTCACGCCGTCCGCGACCGCGAGCCCGTCGGGCGTGGTGTGCGCCAGCTCGTCGAGGCGCGTGGCCAGCGGGCCCTCGGTCATGTGCCCCAACCGTCCGCCAGCGGCTCGGCGATCCGGTACCGCTCGATCGCCGCGTCATCGGGGAGCAGCGCTCCGACCCGCGCCCGACCCGCCTCGACCCGGATCGGCTCGGCCAGCAGGTCGTCCTCGAGCAGTCCCAGCGTCGCCAGACCGTGGTCGAGCGCCGCAACGCCCGGCGGGAGGATCGCCGCCAGCCCAGCCGCGACGCCCAGGGCGCCCGCGACGCCGATCCCCGTCTCGAACAGCGTGCTGAGGACCACGGGGATGCCGGCCGAGTACGCCAGCTCGCCGATCCGGCGCGCCGCCCCAAGCCCGCCGACCCTGCCGGGCTTCACCACCAGGGCGTCCACCGCGGAGGCCAGGAGGAGCGCCTCGGCGGCGGCGACGGATGCGACCGCCTCGTCGGCGGCAATGGGCACACCGCTCCGCGCCCGCACCAGCGCGAGCTCGGCCGGCTCGCCGACTGGGACCGGCTGCTCCACCACCTCGATGTCGAAGCGGGCGACCGCAGCCAGCCTCTCGACCGCGGTGGACGGCTCCCAGGCGCCGTTGGCGTCGAGCCGGAGCCGCACGCCGCCGCCCACGGCGGCTCGGAGGGCGCCGATCCGCTCTGCCAGCTCCTGCGAGCCCGCCTCGGCGCCCACCTTCACCTTGAGCGTGCCGAACCCGAGGGCCACGGCCGCCCGCGCGTCGGCGATCAGGTCGTCGATCGGGCCCGCCTCGAGCGTCGCATTGACCCCGACGTCGAGGCCCCCGCGCGGTCTCTCGGCGGCCGCCGCCGCATCGGCCATCGCCGCGCCCAGTCGCCGATCCTCGAGCGCCTCGACCAGGGTCCGCAGCCGGAGGTCGCCCGTCTCGACCGGCACCTCCGCGGCGCCCACGCCGCCCGCGCCACGCACCCGCACGATCCACGACTCGCGGGCAGCCCAGACGCCCGCCGAGGTGGCGAACGGCCGACGGAACGGGACGCGGACGCGGTCGAGGCGCACGGGGGAGGTGCCGGTGCGGCCGCTGGTGGCGACGGTCACTGGGCGGCCCCGATCCCCACGCACGACATGACCATGCCGACCGCGAACAGCAGGCCGTGCCACAGGGCGAGGCTCGCGGTGCCCTTGAGGGCGAGGTTCAGCTCGCGCGGCTCGCGGAA
>JBJKRU010000293.1:0-3354 GCA_046704485.1 Candidatus Limnocylindrales bacterium
GGGCGACGGCGGCCGCCGGGCCGGGCGGGCAACGGCGGCTGCGGGGAGCAACAGCGCCGTCCGGCGAATGACAGGCGGCAACGGCCGAGGCGACGGCGGGCAGCGGGCGGCAGCGACCGACTGCGCGGGCGACGGCGGGCGGCGCAACGGCCGAGGCGCGGCCCCCGCCTGTGCCCGCTGGACATGACGTCGCCCGCGTATCCTTCGCGGCGTGACCTTTCCAGCCGCCGAGTTCCGCGCCGCCATCGGCCAGTTCGCCACGGGCGTGACCATCGTGACCGCGATGGACGGCGACCGGCCCGTGGGCATCACGGTCAACGCCTTCGCCTCCATGAGCCTCGAGCCGGCGCTGGTGGCGATCGCGCTTGACCACCGCCGGTTCATCAACCCCACGATCGAGGCGACCGGGCGCTACGCGGTCAACGTCCTCGCAGAGGACCAGCAGTGGCTGAGCGACTGCTTCGCCGGCGCCAACGTCGCGCCCGGCCGCGAGGCGTTCTGCGGTGCGCCCTGGCACCCGGGCCTGACCGGCGTGCCGCTCATCGGGGGCACGGTGGCATCCCTCGAGTGCCGCGTCGTCGAGCGCATCCCGCTCGGCGACCACGTCATCTTCGTCGCGTCGGTGGAGGCCGCGTCCGTCACGGAGCCCGAAGCGCCGCCGCTCCTCTACCACCGGCGCCGCTACCTGCGGATCGAGCGCGCGTCCACGGCCCAGGTCGTCGGCAAGCCCGAATCCGCGGGCAATTGACCGCGGGGAGCGAGGGTCAGGGCATGCCACAGGTCCGGGCCAACGGCCTCGACGTCGCGTACGACGTGGCCGGCGACGGGCCGCCGCTCCTGATGCTCCACGGCGCGTCATCGGGCGGGCGGCTCGACTTCGGCCACCAGATCACCCGCCTCAGCCACCAGTTCACCTGCTACCTCCCCGATGCGCGGGGCCACGGCGGGACGCGCTGGGACGCTGCCGACGGCTTCTCCTACGACTGGCTGGTCGACGACGTAGTGGCGTTCGCCGACGCCCTGGGGCTCGGCGCCTTCCACCTCTTGGGCTTCTCGATGGGCGGCGGTACGGCGGTCGGAGTGGCCAGCCGGTGGCCGAGTCGCGTGCTGTCCCTGGTTGTGATGGGCATCACCCCCGAACGCGAGCCGCGAGCCTCGGTCGCCCGCCGGCTGTTCGACGCCGACCGGCTGAAGCGCGAGTCGCCTGCCTGGGCGGACGTGCTCGACCGGCGCCACGACCCTGTCCAGGGCGAGGGCGGCTGGGAGCGGCTGCTGCCGGTGATCGGCGACGCGATCGCGACCCAGAACCTGCTCGGCCCCGCCGAACTCCGGCGTGTGGACGCTCCCGCGCTGGTGGTCGCCGGCGACCGCGACCCGTTCGCGCCCGTGGACCACGTCTGGGTGCTGAAGCGCCAGCTGCCCGACGCCCGCCTGCTGATCGTTCCCGACTCCGGCCACGAGGTGATGGCCCGCAGGCCGGCCATCGTCAACGAGGCGCTGGCGGGGTTCTACCGTTCCACCGCAGCGACCGCCGCCGCACGCGCAGAGCGCTATGCAGCCGCTCGTGACGGCAGCCCCACGGCCGGCCCCGCCGAGCCGCCCGCACCCGAGGAGGCACCACGATGACCCAGGACGCGCCGCGAGAGTTCGTGCACGTGGCCTTCCCCGCCGGCGAGCCGCCGCTGCCCGGCGTGGCGCTCGTGACCCTCGACCGGCGCGAGGCGCTCAACGCCCTCTCGTACGCGCTCGTGACCGAGCTCGACACGAAGCTGGCCGCCCTCGATGCGGATCCCGACTGCCGGGCGATCGTCATCGCGAGCGCCGGGTCGAGGGCATTCGCCGCCGGCGCCGACGTGAGCGAGCTGTCGGTGGAGACGCCCGAGTCCCTGCGGGGGGCCGACCCGTTCAGCGCGATCGACCGCGTAGCCCTGCTGGCGACCCCGACCATCGCCGCGGTCCGAGGCTTCGCGCTGGGCGGCGGCTGCGAGCTGGCCATGGCCTGCGACTTGCTGATCGCGGGCGACGATGCGGTGTTCGGGCAGCCGGAGATCCTGATCGGCATCATCCCCGGCGCCGGCGGCACGCAGCGGCTGACGCGGGCCATCGGCAAGGCGCGCGCCATGGAACTGGTCCTGACCGGCCGGCGTATCGATGCGGCCGACGCGGACCGGCTGGGCCTGGTGACGAGGGTGGTCCCGGCGGGGGAGACCCTGGGCGCCGCGCTGGAGCTCGCGGCGAAGGTGGCGTCGATGCCGCCGCTGGCGGCCCGCGCGGCGAAGGCTGCCGTCCGCGCCGTGCAGGACCTGCCGCTCAGCGACGGCCTCGCGTTCGAGCGCCGCCAGTTCGAGGCGCTGTTCACCACGGCCGACCAGCGCGAGGGCATGGCCGCCTTCCTCGAGAAGCGCACTGCGGTGTGGACCGGGCGCTGAGCGACCCTGATCGGGGAGTCCCAAGGGTGGGGCCCCGACTCGCGCCGGGGTCCCGCCCTGGGGCGCCACGCCCGTGGGGGAGAGTCAGGGGCTAGACGCGGGGCAATCGCGCTACCGGCCGATCCTCTGCCCCGCGTCGCGCGAGGCGGCAAGGCGCGGCCGCTCGAATGGCGCAGGCGAGCGCGTTCGCCGGCGGGGAGGCGCCGGCGATCTGCATGGCCCGGCGCTGCTGTCTCCCCCGACGATTCGCGTGGCATCCCGCTGCGTGTCGACAGACCACACTGGCTCGAACCCCCTCTCCCCGGGCACGAGCGATGCACTGGCGCGACGCCCGATGGTCTCCGAGGCCGCGGCATCTCCAGCATCCCCCGTCCACTGCAACGATCAAGTGCCGATTGCCCCCATGCGGTCTTGATACCCGTGGGGGTTCACGCGAACGCCCGCCCGGCCGCCGCCGGCGCGCCCTCGGCACCGAGACGCGACTGCTGCCGGTGCGGCGTCGTGTCCGCGCGCGCCATGTCGTGGGGCAGCGCGATCCGAGGCGGGCCCCGCCGGGCATTCCCCGGTCCCTACAATCGAGCCATGCCCGACCCCCAGCAGCGAACCCACCACGAGGCCTGGATCATCGACGCGGTCCGCACGCCCATCGGGCGCTACGGCGGGGCGCTGGCGGCCGCCCGCCCCGACGACCTGGCGGCCCTGGTGATCCGGGCCATCGTCGACCGCAGCGGGCTCGACCCGGCCCTGGTCGAGGACGTGGTCATGGGCTGTGCCAACCAGGCCGGCGAGGACAACCGCAACGTGGCGCGCATGGCGTTGCTCCTGGCCGGCTTTCCGGTGGACGTGGCAGGTCAGACCGTCAACCGGCTGTGCGGTTCCGGGCTGCAGGCGATCAACACAGCGGCCCAGACCATCGCGTAAGGCG
>JBJKRU010000294.1:0-12945 GCA_046704485.1 Candidatus Limnocylindrales bacterium
CGCCTCGTGCGCGAACGCGAGCCAGTCGCGCAGCGTGGCTTCGGGGACGCGGGCACGGGCGGCGGACCAGTCGGGTCCGAAGGGCTGGTCGGTCATGGCGCTGATGATGCCCGAGGCGTCGCGCGGCAGCCGGCTCAGGCCCCGTTCCGCTCGCCGGCCGGGTCGAAGAGCGGCTCGCGCACGACCTCGAAGCCCACCTGCTCGCCGAACACGTCGATCTTGCCGCGCGCGCCGATCGCCGCGTCGGGCGGCAGGTACGCGAACGCGATCGACTTGCCCACCGTGTAGCCGGCGCCGCCGGAGGTCACGCGGCCCACCACCTCGCCCCCGAGGCGCACGGGCTCGTTGCCGAGGCAGACCCAGCGCGGGTCGTCGAGGACCAGGCAGCGCAGGCGCTTGCGGGGGCCGGCCGCCTTCGCCGCGACCAGTGCGTCGCGCCCCAGGAAGTCACCCTTGTCGAGCCGGACGGCGAAGCCGAGGCCGGCGTCGTAAGGCGTCTCCTCGGGCGTGATGTCGGACGCCCAGGCGCGATACCCCTTCTCGAGGCGCATGGCGTCGATGGCCCGGTAGCCGCCCGCGACGAGACCCCTCCCCTGCCCCGCCGCCCACAGCGTGTCCCACAGCGTCGCGCCGTACTCGGCCGGGGCGTAGAGCTCCCAGCCCAGCTCGCCCACGTACGTCACGCGCACCGCGAGCAGCGGCACCGGGCCAACCGTGATCTCGCGCGCGGTGAGGTACGGGAAGGCGGCGTCGGACACGTCGTCGGTCGTGGTGGCGGCGAGGATCTCCCGCGCCGCCGGGCCCCACAGGCCGAGGCAGACGCGCGAGGAGGTCACGTCGGCCACGCGGACCGAGCGGTCGGTGGGCGCGTGCTTGCGGATCCACGCGAGGTCGTGGTTGCCGAAGGCGGTGCCGGTGACGAGCGAGAACGCGTCGGCCGCCGTGCGCGTCACGGTCAGGTCGCACTCGATGCCGCCGCGCCGGTTGAGCAGCTGCGTGTAGACCACGCTGCCCACGGGCTTGTCGACGTCGTTGACGCACAGCCACTGGAGCAGCCCGAGCGCGCCAGGACCCGTCACCTCGATCTTCGCGAAGCTCGTCTCGTCGAACAGCCCGGCCGTGGTCCGCGTCGCGATCGACTCCGCCGCGATCGCCGGGTGCCAGATCTCGCCCGCCCAGCCGTGCGGCCGGAGCGCCTCGAGCGCCCCGGCGCCGCCCCAGCGGTCATCGGCCGCGTTGGGCTCGAACCAGTTCGGCCGCTCCCAGCCGCACTTCTCGCCGAAGCTCGCGCCGAGTTCGGCCAGCCGCGGGTACGCGGGCGAGAGGCGGAGCGGGCGGCCGCTCTGGCGCTCCTCGCTGGGGTAGTGGATGTCGTAGTACGTGGCGTAGTTCTCGTACGCCCGGGCGAGGGTGAACGCGCGGCTGCGGTACTGCGCCCCGAAGCGGCGGATGTCCATCTTCCAGAGGTCCAGCTCCGGCTCGCCGTCCACGATCCAGTTCGCAACCTCGCGGCCGATGCCGCCGGCGCCGGCGATGCCGTGGGCCGAGAAGCCGGCCGCCACGAAGAACCCGCGGACCTCGCTCTCGCCGAGGATGTACTCGTTGTCGGGCGTGAAGCCCTCGGGCCCGTTGATCATCCGGGTCACCTGGGCCTCCTCCATCGCCGGCACGCGGCGGATGGCGCCCTCCATGATCGACTCGAAGCGCGGCCAGTCGGGGTCGAGCAGCCGGTGGTTGAAGTCGGCCGGGATGCCGTCGAGCGCCCACGGCTGCGGGTCGTGCTCGTAACCGCCCATCAGCAGGCCGCCGGTCTCCTCGCGGAAGTAGACGAGGTTGTCCGGGTCGCGCAGCTGCGGCAGGTCGCGCGTGGCGCCCGGGATCGGCCCCGTGAGCAGGTACTGGTGCGCCATCGGGATCAGCGGCACGGTCACGCCCGCGAGCCGGCCGATCTCGGGCGCGTACATGCCCCCCGCGTTCACGACCACCTCGGCCTCGATCTGCGTGCGCTCGCCGCCGTGCTCGACCGTCAGGCCCCGCACCCGCCCGTCGCGGACCTCGATCGCGACGACGCGGTGGTGCGGCAGCACGCGCACGCCCCGCTTGCGGGCGCCCGCCGCCATGGCGAACGCGAGGTTCGACGGGTCGAGCCAGCCGTCGGTGGGCAGCCAGACCGCGCCCAGCACGCCCTCGGTGGCCATGAGCGGGAAGCGCTCCTGCGCCGCCCCGGCGCTGACGAGGTCGATCGGCAGGCCGAACGTGGCCGCCCAGGCGGCCTGGCGCTGGAGCTCCTCGTAGCGCGCACGCGTGCTCGCGAGGCGCAGCGAGCCCACCTCGTGCCAGCCGGGGTCGACGCCCGTCTCCTCGGCCAGCCGGCGGTACAGAGAGACGCTGTACATGATCATCCGCGTCAGCGACACCGACCCGCGCAGCTGGCCCACCAGGCCCGCCGAGTGGAACGTCGAGCCGGAGGTCAGCTCCGCGCGGTCCACGAGAAGGACGTCCGTCCAACCGCGCTCCGCGAGGTGGTAGGCGACGGCCGTCCCGCCGACCCCGCCGCCGATGATGACCGCCCGCGCGTGCTCGACCACCCTTCGTTCACCCTCCATGCGTGAGGCTGCAGCGTAACGGGGTCGCCGCCAGGGCGTGCGCTGACGGCGCCGGTGCGCAACCATAGGCGCTCCCACAGGAGGAGCGCGGATGGAGATCGACGAGGTCGTCGCGTCCCTCGCGGCGTGGCGCGGCCGTGCCGTCGAGGTCGAGCCCCTGACCGGCGGGCTCACCAACCGCAACTACGCGGTCACGGTGGACGGCGTCCGGCACTTCGTGCGCCTGCCGGGGGCCGACACGGGGCTGCTCGCCGTGGACCGCCGCAACGAGCTCGCCAACACGCGGGCTGCGGCGGCGACCGGAGTCGGGGCGCAGGTGATCGACGCGCTGCCCGAGCACGGCGTCATCGTTCTGGGCTGGATCGACGGGACGACGCTGTCGAACGAGCGGCTGGCGGCACCGGGCATGCCCGAGCGGGTTGCCGCCTCGCTCCGCCGCCTCCACGCGGGCGACCGCTTCCTCGCCGACTTCGACATGTTCCGCCTCGCCGAGCGCTATCTGGGCGTCATGGACGAGCGCGGCTACCCGGTGCCGGCCGGCTACCGCGAGCACCTGCCGCAGCTGCCCGAGTTGGAGGCCGCCCTGGCCGCCCACCCGCAGCCGACGGTGCCGTGCCACAACGACCTGCTGGCCGAGAACTACATCGACGACGGCTCGATCCGGATCGTCGACTACGAGTACAGCGGCAACAACGACCCGGCATTCGAGCTCGGCAACACCTGCCAGGAGCTGGGCTGGGAGGGCGAGCGCCTCGAGGCGCTGTGCACCGCCTACTACGGCGGGGCCACAGAGGCGCGGCTCGCGCGGATGCGGCTGCAGATGATCATGTCGGACGTGGGCTGGACGCTGTGGGCGGCGATCCAGGCCCGCATCTCGGCGATCGACTTCGACTTCTGGGGCTGGGCCGAGGAGCGCTGGGGCCGGGCCGCGGCGAGACTCGACGGGCCCGACCTCGCGCAGTGGCTGCGCGACGTCCGGCACGGCTGAGGCGGCGGGCGGGCGGCGCAGCTCGTCCACGGCAGGGTCCCGCGACGAGGACGCCCGGCACGGCATCACCGGCCAGGCGTCCACGTCAGCCCGGGATCACTCGGGCGGGATCTCCTTGAACGCGTAGGTCACGTCCACGCCGCCGCTGCGGCGCACCGTCTTGGCGATCAGGTACCACGCAGCGGAGAACAGCAGGACCCCGCCCACCACGGTGTATGCCAGCTGGCTCGTGAGGCCGAGCTGGTCGTTGGTGAGGAACAGGTAGAGGAACACGACGCCGGTCGCCGAGCCGAGGAGCCCCACGACCGTGACCAGCGGAAACCCGCCGATCGTGTACCGGGAGCCGGGCGACGCCTGGTAGGCCGCCTTGGCCCGGAACGGCATGAGCGCACCGGCGAGCGCGGTGACGACGAAGACGTACCCGCAGGCGAACGTCACGCCGAGGGTCAGCGAGGCCCAGGAGACGGCGTTGTCGCCCGCGCCGTAGGCGAAGTTGTTGTACAGCCAGATCACCGGGATGCTGGCGATGAAGTACACGACATGGGCGTTAACCGGCGTGTGGAACCGCTCGCTGACGCGGCTCACCCACTCGGGGAGCAGCCGGTCGAACGACATCGCGACCATGACGCGGGTCATGCCGATGTAGCAGTTGTGGACGATCTGGTGGCCGTTGAGGATGAAGCCGGCCGCGATCAGCAGCGTCACGATCGGGTTGTTGGCGATCGCGGTGGCGATGATGTTGGGCCACAGGTACGAGCCCGCGAGCGACACGTCCGCGGTGCCCCAGTAGCCCGCGCCCGCCACGTAGAGGAACTGCGTCCCGATGGCGTTCTCGAGCACGACGGCGAGGATCGCGAGCAGCACGCCGGTGAGCACGAGGCTGCCGATGATGATGAACGCCTGGCTCTGGAAGGAGCCAGCGGACTTGATCTCGCCGTTCTGCTGGCTCGAGTACGTTGCCCACTGGAGCGAGGTCCAGGCGATGGGCGCCACGAGCAGCGTGGCCAGGAGGCTGAACGAGGGATTGAGGTCCACGCCGCCGGACTGCGCCGCGGCGATCGAGTCAGCGGTGAACGTCGGCGAGCCGCCGATGGCCGCCGAGAAGGCGTCAAGCTTGGTCGCCGCCGTCGCCGGGTTGGTCGTGACGAGCACGATGAGCATCGTCGCGAAGGCGAGCAGGATCGCGACCCACATGACCCGCTGCAGGCGCACGTAGTTGCGGAAGCCCGAGCTCAGGATGAGGAGCGCGACGAGCGCGTTGGCGATGCTCGTGACGACGATGCCGACCGGCGTCGTGAACCAGGTCGAGAGGCTAATCAGCGACTGGTTGCCGAGCGACGCCCCGAGGCCCAGGAAGAGGGGCGCGAAGCCGAGCGCCGCGAGCAGCCAGCCCGAGAGGGCGACCCACTGGAGGATCCAGATCACGAAGCCCGAGAAGACGATCGTGAAGGCGATCCCGCCGCCGAGCACGCGGCTCTGGAAGACGTAGTCACCGCCGGTCCGCGGGAATGCGGTCGAGAGCCAGACGTAGGCCAGCGCGATCGGGATCTCGAGGACCATCGCGAGGAGGATCCCCCAGACCATCTGGCCGCCGGGCAGGGCACCCGGCGCCCAGAGGTAGGTCCACGGGAAGATGAGTCCCATCGTGAGGACGTTGTAGATGAATGCGGATCGCGGGCTCATCACCCGGACCAGACCGGAGGACTTCCGGACGAAGACCTCCGGCGTCGCGGCCAGACCGGTCGCAGCCATGGCGCTAGGCACCTCCAGTGCGGAGTGGGAACGCATGCCTCCGGCCGCCTCCCCCTTCGAACGGCCTGTCCCTCACCTGATGGCCCGATCCACCTCCTCCCCGGCACCTCACCGCCGGGCCGACGCTCAGCCAGCCGTCATCTGGTACCGCTCGACCTTCCCGTCGACGAGCGTGATGAGGCAGCCCCGCAGGACGCCCTCGCCGTACTCGCTGCCTGGGTTGACGCACAGCGTCCGCCCGATCCGGGCGGCCGCCTGGGATTCGTGGATGTGGCCGTGGAGCCCGAGCAGCGGCTGGAACGACTCCACCGCCTCGCGCACGGCCTCGCTGCCGGCGCCGTACAGGACCGGCTGCCCCGAGGACACCACCTGGCTCGGCGGATCGGTGGTCCAGTCGAGCATGGCGCAGGTGTCGAGCGTGGAGTCCTTCGGCGGCGCGTGGAAGTTGAAGACCACGCGGCCGGGATCGTCGAGGCCGGCGGTGGCCGCGGCGATCATGGTCCGGAGCTCCTCCTCGGGCGCCTCGCGCGGCGTGCGCCAGGGCGTCGGGTTCACGTACGGCAGGCTGACCATGACGTGCCGGTCGTCCAGCGGCACCACCCCGTCCTCGACCGCCACGAACGACCGCGTCCCGCCGCCCTGGCGGGGCAGCGTCTCCATGACCTCGAGCAGGTCGTCGTTGCCGCCCGACACGTAGCACAGGATGCCGTGGGGCCCGAGGCGGTCCTCCGCCAGCTCCACCCAGCGCTGCAGCCGCGCGACGGCGAGTTCGCGCCACAGCGCGTCGATGCGGTCGGGATCGGCCCGCGTCGCCTGGTACTCGTCCTCGTCCATCAGGACGTCGTACATGCCCAGGTGGCCGATCACCTCGCGCGCCCGCGCGATGTCGGCCTCGGTCTCGAGCTGCTGCACGACGCCGTGGATCGTCGCCCGGGAGCGCCCGTTGGCGCCCCGGATGATCGGGATGGCGAGCTTGCCCATGACGTCGCCGCCCATGACCAGGAGGTCCGCCTTGTAGAACTGGGCGGCGTTGAGGAACTTGCGCCACGTGCGCTCCGAGCCGTGCACGTCGGACGCGTAGAAGATCGTCGTGCCCTTGGGCCGGTCGCGCCTTCCGAACAGGGGCATGCCAACCTCCTCTCAGCCGCGCATCCGCTCGCCGGCGGGGTCCACCAGGGCAGCCGGCTGCGGCGACGCCCCGACCCGCTCGGTGAAGACGTCGATCTCGATCGGCACGTCGGGCGCGAGGTCGACGGGGAGATAGGCGAGGCCGACGGTCGCCTTGACCGTGTGGCCGTACGCGGCGCTGCGCAGCCGGCCGACGACCTTCCCGTCGACCCGCACCGCCTCGCCGCCGTAGACCGGCCGCCACGCCGCGTCGTCGCCGACCAGCAGCGTCCGGAGGCGCGTCCCGCCGCCGGTCTGGCGGCGCGCCTCGAGCGCGGCCCGCCCGCTGAACTCGCCCTTGGCGAAGCGGACGAACGGGAGCATGCCCGCCTCGACCGGCGTGTCGAGGATCGTGAGGTCCGTGCCGAAGTAGCGGTAGCCCTTCTCGAGGCGCAGCGATTCGAGTGCGCGGTAGCCGATCACCGCAAGTTCGACCGGGCGGCCCGCCTGGAGCAGCGCGTCCCATGCCTGCGCCGCCCAGCCGCGGTCCACGTAGAGCTCCCAGCCGAGCTCGCCCGCATAGCTGATCCGCTGCGCGAGCACCGGCGCGCCCGCGATCCGGATCGGCCGCGCAGTTCTGATGGGCAGCGCCGCGTCCGAGGCGTCGTCGGTCACGGCCCCCAGGACGTCGCGGGCCCGCGGGCCCCAGAGCCCGAGGCAGGCGACCTCGTCGCTCACGTCGCGGAGCGTGACCTCGGGGTCGTCCGGGCGGCGGGCCGCCTCCAGCCAGCCGAGGTCGCCGGCCGCGTACCCGGCGCCGGTGACCACGCGGAACACGTCCTCCGCGATGCGGGTCACGGTCACGTCGGCGACGAAGCCGCCCCGGCGGTCGAGGAACGGCGTGTACACCACCGATCCGACCGGCCGGTCGACATCGTTCGCCGCCACCCGCTGGAGCAGCCGCAGGGCGCCGGGCCCCGCGACCGAGAGCTTGCCGAACGAGGAGAGGTCGATGATCCCTGCCCGCTCGCGCACCGCCCGGTGCTCATCGCCCACGCGGTCGAACCAGGTCGGCCGGGCCCACCCGTAGGCGCGCTGGTCCTCGCCCGCCCGCCGCCACTGCCGCCCGGGCTCCAGGTGCTCGGCCCGCTCCCAGCCGTGCTTCGCGCCGAACACGGCACCCGCCTCTTGGAGCCGCCCGTGGAGCGCCGACAGCCGGTGCGGGCGGCCCTCGACGTCGCTGTCGTGCGGGTAGCGCAAGCGGTAGTAGTAGCGGTACGCCTCGCGGGCGGTCGCCGCCGTGTAGAGCGGGTCGCGGTAGGTGTCGCCGAAGCGCCAGGCCCGGTACGGCTGGACGTCCACGTCGGGGTCGTCCGCGGTGATCCACTGGGCCATGACGCGGCCGATCCCGCCGGCGCCGCCGAAGCCGTTGAGCGACAGGCCGGCCGCCATCCAGAACCCGCGCAGGCCCGGCATCGGCCCGAGCAGCGGGTTGGCGTCGGGCGTCATGGCGTCGGGGTGGCACAGCAGCCGGACGGCCGCGGCGTCGGCGAGGAACGGGAAGCGCCGGATGACGCCCGCCATCAGCGGCTCGAACCGCTCCCAGTCGGGCTCGAGCGACCGGCCCCCGTGCTCCCACGGCACGCCGTCCTCCCAGCGCGAGCGCGGGTCGTGCTCGTAGCCGCCGAACAGCACGCCGCCCGCCTCGGACTTGCCGTAGACGAGGTTGTCCGGGTCGCGGAAGCAGGCCATCTCGCGGGGCAGCACGTGCCCGGGGACGGCGCTCAGCAGCATGTGCTGGTGGTCCACGGGCGTCGAGGGGACGAAGGCGCCCACCATCGCGGCCACGCGCGGGGCCCACATGCCGGCCGCGTTGACCACGACCTCGGTCCGGATCTCGCCCGCGTCGGTCACGACGGCAGCCACCTCGCGCCGGGACGTGAGGCGGATCCCGGTGACCCGGACGCCGGTGCGGGTGGTCACGCCAAGCGCGCGAGCCGCGGCCGCCACCGCGTGGGTCACCGTGTGCGGGTCGAGATGCCCGTCGCCCGGGATCCAGACGCCGCCGTAGAGGTCGTCGGGCGTCATGGCGGGCAGCAGCGAGCGCGCCTGCGCCGCGTCCACGAGATCGACATCGAGCCCGATCCCGCGAGCCCGGCTGACGCCCCGCTCCATCTCCCGGAGCTGGGCCTCGCTCGAGGCGATCCGCAGGCTGCCGACGGCATCGAACACGCCGAGCTCGCGGTACAGCTCGATGCTGTAGCGGCGGAACCGCATCATCGCGCTCGACGAGTTGAACATCGTGACCAGGCCGGCCGCCTGCATGGTGGAGCCGCTGGTCAGTTCGCCCTTGTCGAGGAGGAGGATCTCCCGCCAGCCGGCGCGCGCGAGGTGCAGGGCGATGCTGCAGCCCGTGATGCCGCCGCCCACGACGACGGCACGCGCTTGGTCCAAGGGGACGCAACCTCCAGTCCGCCGGCCTGCCCCGACGACTCGATGTCTGTGAACCGTACGACGCCGGGAGGCGTGATGGCAACCCGGCCTTTACAATCGCGCCCACCGACGAGCCAGCGAGGTACCGCCGATGTCCCCTCGGCCGAGCCAGACCGACCACGTGCTCGACCGCGCCTTCCTCGAGCAGGAGGCGGGCCGGATCGTCGCCATGTCCGACGAAGCGTCCGCCCCCGTCCGCGTGCTCGGCTCCCTCGGCGTGTCGCTGCGGTGCCCCGAATCGGCCGGGCTGCTGCCCGCGTTCACCCGCACCTACGCCGACATCGATGTCGCGGCCGCGAAGCGCAACGCCCGCGGGATCACCGCGTTCCTCGCGGAGATGGGCTACGTCGAGGACCGCGAGATCTTCTTGGCGTCGGAGGGCCGGCGGGGCATCTACGACAACCCGTTCAACAAGGTCCACCTCGACGTGTTCTTCGACCGGCTCGAGTTCTGCCACGTGATCCCCGTGGTCGACCGGCTGCTCCTCGACTCGCCGACGCTGCCGCTCGCGGAGCTGCTGCTGTCCAAGCTCCAGATCGTCAAGATCAACGAGAAGGACGTCATCGACGTCGTGCTCCTCCTGCTCGACCACCAGTTCGACGGCGGAGACGGCAACGCCATCAACGCCGACGTGGTCGCCCGGCTGTGCGCGGCGGACTGGGGCCTGTGGCGGACCGTCCACGGCAACCTCGAGAAGGTGGCGGCGCTCGCCCGCGGCTACGCCCAGCTCGACGAGGCGCAGCGGGCCCGGGTCGAGCAGCAGGTCGCGGCGATCGACGCCCGCCTCGAGCGCGAGCCCAAGTCCTTCTCCTGGCGGGCTCGGGCCCGCGTCGGGGACCGCGTGAAGTGGTGGACCGACGTCGACGAGGTGCGCTGAGCCGCCTCGCCACTGCCCTTGCGCGGCCAGCGCCGCCGCCCGACGCCGCCCCTACGCCGCCCCGCCCGGCCGCCGCGCGAGGAACAGCTCGCGGCCCCACGCGTCGCGCACCATCGACGCGTCGAATCCGACAGCGCCGAGCAGCGCGAGCCATGTCGCCCGCGGGAACAGGCCCTCGACATGCCGGTCGTGGTGGACGCGCGTCGTCCCGTCGGCGTCGCGGGTCAGGATCGCGAACTCGGTGACGTAGGTCGTGTCGCCGGGATCGGGGTCGGTGACCCACTCGAGGTAACGCAGGGACCGGCCGTCGGGGCCGTCATGGCCGCCGTGGCGCGTCTCGGCCACCCACGTCTCGCGCACGGCGTCGGGCACGAACAGCGCCGCCCCGCCGGGCCGCAGGTGGACGAAGGCCGTCTCAAGCGCCAGCCGCAGGTCCTCGGCCGTCGTCAGGTACATCACCGCGTCGTGGGCCAGGACCCCGTCGAAGGTGCGGTCCAGGCGGAGGGTGCGCATGTCGCCGACGAGGTGCTCGGCGACCGGGTTGATCGTCCGGCTCTCGCGGAGCATCGCGTCGGACAGGTCGGTCAGGGTCAGCCGCATCGTCCTCGGCAGGCAGGAGGCCAGGTTGCCGCCGCCGGATCCGAGCTCGAGCACCGTCTCGAGCGGCCCCTCCACCGCGTCTCGCAGCAGCCGGAGCGACAGCTCCGCCTCCTCCGCGTAGTCCTCGGGCGCGGTGAGCAGGTGGAACCAGCCGGCCAGCTCCTCGTACAGGGCGGGACGGGGCGCGTCCCCGGTCATCCGCCGGCGACCTCGCGCAGGGCGCGCTCGAACCGCGCCGTGGAGGCGTTCGCGAGGAGGCGGTCGAAGTGCTCCTCCGCGTACGCGGCGAAGTCCACCTCGAGCGTGCTGATCCCCTGCTGGAGCACGCCCCACATCGCCTCGCGGAAGTCGCTGATCACGCGGAAGAGGACCAGGCGCGCCAGCCGGTCCGCCCGCGGCTGCGGCACGCCATCGTAGGCGGCGAGGAGGGCGGCAGCCTGATCGTCCGAGAGCCCGTTGTTGATGCTGAAGTTGCCGAGGTCGAAGAACGGGTCCCCCATCCCCGCGTACTCCCAGTCGACGATGCGCATCCGCTCCCCGTCGTCGATGAGGTTGCCGGCCAGCAGGTCGTTGTGGCACGGCCGCAGCTCGAGCGGGTTGGTGAGCAGCGCCAGCTCCACGCGCCGGCCGATCGCCTGCGCCAGCTCGAACTCGGGCGGCACCCGGACGCCGTTGTCCCGCGCCAGCGCCCGGTACGCCTCGACGATGCGCAGCGGCACGAACAGCCCGGGGATCGCGGGGCCCTCGTGGAACCGGCGGAGCGAATCGGCCACGCGCTCGATCGCCTGCGGGTTGCGCAGGTCGGCCTCGGCCATCGGCGTCCCCTCGATGAACCGGGTCACGAGGTAGCCCTCGGGCCGCAGGAACGCCACCACCTCGGCGCCCACACCGACGCCCGCGGCGGCAACGGTGGCCGCGTGCTCCACCTCGCGGCTGATCCCGAGCAGGTGCGTGTCGTTGCCGCCCAGCCGGATGACGAAGCGCGCGCTCGAGCCCGCGGCATCCACGCGGTAGTTGCGGTTGGTGATGCCGCCGGAGAGCGGGACGAGGGTCAGCCGCCGGCCGGCCAGCTCGGGCACCCGCTGCATCGCCCCGACGAGCTCGTCGTAGAGGTCGCCGTGCAGGAGGTCGGGGGGGTTCGCGCTCACTGCTGCCTCCGCCGTGCGCTGTGGTGGACCGCTGCCGCGATGGTAGCGACCCGGCGCCGCGGCAGTGCGGCAGCGTGCCCCGTCAGGCGAGCGGCTCGAACGCCTCCGGGTAGCGCACGGTGCCGCGCAGGTCCTCGGTCCAGGCCGGCAGCAGCCGCGCCATCCAGGCGGCGTCGGGCCATGCCTGGGCGGGCGGCTCGAGGCCCACGGAGCGCGCGGACACGAAGCCGAAGCGCGGGTAGTAGGCGGGTTGGCCCAGCAGGACGATGGCGGGCACGCCGCGCGCCATCGCGAGGTTCAAGGCGGCGGTGATGAGCGCCGTGCCCACGCCGCGGAACTGGACCGCCGGCAGCACGCCGATCGGGCCCAGGGCGAGCACCTCCCCCACCCGACCACCGGACGCGTCCTCGAGCGGGCAGGGCGAGAGCAGCAGGTGCCCGACGATGCCGCCGCCCACATCCAGCGCCACGATCGACTGCCAGCCGGCGGGGCCGAGCGCCCGGATGGCCTCCACGATGGCCGCCTCCTCGGGCCCCCGGAACGCGGCCTCATGGACACGCCGGACTCCCGGCTCATCGCCGGGGGCCTCGAGGCGGACCGTGAAGGGCAGCGGCTCCGGCCCCTCGGCCACGATGATGCCGCCGGGGCCGGACGCCACGTCAGCCGGTCGCCGCCCTGAGGGCCTCGGGGATCGGTCGCGACACCCCGACGGGCTGCACGTGCTTCGCCACGACGTCGACCGTGCCGGGGACCTTGAGCTGGTCGAACAGGAAGGCGATCTTGGCGCCCTGCGAGGCGAGGATCTCGTCCTTGGTCTCGAGGTCCCACAGCTGCCGCTTGAACGGGCCGATCGCCTTCTTGCGCGTGGTGTAGAGGAACTGCTCCTCGGTCTGGCCGTCCTTGCGCTCGCCGGCAGCGTTCTTGCGGCACCAGTCGTTGATCTCGCCCATGAGGGCGGCCGGGAACGCCGGGTGGTCGTAGAGCGCGTTCTGGAAGCCGGTCGCGAGGTGGATCTCGGCCGTCTCGACGGTCGGGAACTTGTGGAACAGCTCGTCGGGCAGCGTGGACGCGCCGTGCTGGACGGCGCCGGCCAGACCGTAGGAGCGGGCCACCTCGCCCAGGGCGCGCAGCACCTCGAAGTCCAGCTTGACCTCGGCCACGCCGCCGTCGGGGAGCGGGATGCCGCCGTGGCTGGTGCCCGTCTGGACGCTCACCTTGGACACACCCCTTGCGCCGGGCGCGAGCCGATCGAGGGCGCTCCGGTACCCGTCGAGGTAGGCCCTGAGCTCCTCGACGGTCGAGTTGGCCTTGCCCACCTCGCCGATCTCGCCGCCCACGCTGACGGTCACCCCGTCCGCCTCGAGGCTGCGGATG
>JBJKRU010000295.1:0-4787 GCA_046704485.1 Candidatus Limnocylindrales bacterium
TGAAGAACGGCACGCCCGCCTCGCCGGCCACCGCCCGCGCCATGAGCGTCTTGCCGGTTCCCGGAGGGCCGACCAGCAGCACGCCGCGCGGGATGCGCGCCCCGAGCGAGTTGAACTTCTCCGGGTATTTGAGGAACTCGACGACTTCTTGGAGCTCGGTCTTGGCCTCGTCCACGCCCGCGACGTCCGCGAACGTGACGACGGTCTTGTTGCCCAGGAACATGCGCGCCCGGCTCTTGCCGAAGCTCAACGCCTGGTTGTTCGTGCCTTGGGCCTGCCGCATCATGAAGAAGATGAAGCCGCCGATCACGAGCAGCGGCAGCAGGCCGGTCAGCAGCAGCCCGATCCACGAGGTGTCCGGGGTGGGTTTGCGGATGAAGGCGTTGTCGCCCAGGGTCACGTTGCCGGCCGCGGCCGCGGTCATCATGTCCGACGCGACGTTGGTCATGATGGCGTTCGGCACGATGACGGTGTACGTGCTTTCGCCCGACGCAGCAGTCGGCGTCACCGTCACCGTCTCGCCGTCCTGGACGACGTGATCGATGCGGCCCGCCTTGACGTCGTTGAGGAACTTGAAGTAGCCGTCCTGGTTCGTCGGGGACGAGGAGTTAAGCCAGGTCACGAGCAGCGCGACCGTGCCCGCCACGAGGACGAGCATCACGATCCCGTTGCGCAGGAATTTCGCGTTCAAACGGAGCGCCTCCGGATGTCAGGGGCCGGTGCGAGCCAGCCGTTGGCCGAGTATACCGCCCGGGCCTGCTGGAGCCCCTCGGGCGGGACTGTTGCGACGGGCGTCTTCGAGGGCGGCGCAGGCCAAGCGCGCCCGCGATCATCGACGCCCTCAGGCGGACAAGGAAACCCGCCCGGGCGTGTGCCCGAGCGGGTGATGAGAACTGGTGGCTGGGGACAGAATCGAACTGTCGACCGGGCGGTTATGAGTCGCCTGCTCTGCCGCTGAGCTACCCAGCCACGGGCGCGGATTGTAGACCAGATGACGGACCGCGGTCACGGGCCGGGGCGAATCGCCCCTTGAGCCCGCACGGGCATGCGACCACAATGCGCGCCTGAACATCCAATCACGGGGAGATCCGGATGGCCACCGACAAGCCCGGCGGTGCGGACAATCATGA
Organism: Candidatus Limnocylindrales bacterium; assembly: GCA_046704485.1. Classification (GTDB taxonomy): domain Bacteria; phylum Chloroflexota; class Limnocylindria; order Limnocylindrales; family CSP1-4; genus CAIXZV01. Next base: position 1,131 of record JBJKRU010000295.1, read on the forward strand.
CCAGGCTGGACCCGGCCCTGGGACCCCGCGTCCGCCCGAGCCGTCGTGGACGACACCACCTCCGGCCAGCCCGCCGCCGGGTTCGTGGGGCCCTCCCCCGCGCCAGCCGGCCCCGCCGCCGGGCCAGTGGGGCGACGCCGGCGGCGGCGGGTATAGCCCCTTGCCCCCACCCGGACAGCCGCCGCAGCAGGGCTGGGGCGCGCCAGGGCAGCTGCAGCCCGACTGGGGCGGCGCCCCGCCGCCAGTGCAGAGCAGCGGCGGAGGGTGCCTGAAGGCGTGCCTCATCGTCACGGTGATCCTCGTCGCGCTCGCGGTCCTCGCGTTCATCGCCCTGTTCGCCGTCGGGTCAAGCGTGGTGAGCGGGCTGGGCATCCAATCGAACGGCAGCATCAAGGCCTGCTCGATCGTCTCGACGGCCCAGGTCCAGAGCGTCCTGGGTCCCGATGCGCAGGCCGGGCCGTTGGCCGGGTTGGCGAACACCATCGGCGGAGTGGCGCTCGACAAGCGCGTCCTCCCCGACGCGGAGAACTGTTGGATCGGCTCTGAGAGCAGCGCTGGTTCCGGCCAGGCGACCGGCGAGATCGGCCGTGTCGCCAAGTACAGCGGCAGCGACGCGCCGTCGGTCTTCAGCCAAGCGCGGTCCGACGCTCAATCCGGCCAGTACCTCGCCAAGGACGTGCCCGGCGCCGGCGACGAGGCGTTCTGCACGGGCCGGTCAAGCCGGTACCCGGGGACAGGTGCGCTCGTCCTGAAGGGCGGTTACCTGGTCTACGTGAGCTTCCTCGTCGGGCCGAACACCCATTTCGATTCGGCATCGGGCGAGAGCGGGCAGCCGTACTCGCCACAGGCGTGCGGCGACGCGGTGGCGATCGCCCTCCTGGCGCTCCACTGGTCGGCGTGTGGGCTGGCGGCGTCAGATCTGGCGGCGTCAGCTGCCCCAGGCGCCCGCCGGGCTTGCGGGGTCGCCGCCCGGGCCGAACAGCAGCCGGATCCACTGCTCGAGCGGGCTCGGCTGCACGGTGACGGCCCCAAGGCGGACGCCCGCCGAGCCCGGGGCGTTTGAAGGCAGCGGGGGGGCGTTGTCGGCGAGCGTGAACGGGATCTCGCGGGCTGTGCCCAATCGGTACGCCCGGGCCTGCTGCTCGACGAACGCCTGACGCTGGATGAGGTCCAGCTCGGACTTGAGGGCGGCCACGTTCGTCGCCAGCGCGGCGTTCGCGGTGCGCATCGCGTCCGCCTTGGCCGCGGCCTCGCTCGCCTGTCCCACCTGATGGGCGAACAGCAGGAGCACCCAGGCCGCCACGAGTGCGCCCAGCAGGAGGGCGATGCGGCGTCGCGTGAGTCCTGCCACCGGCAGGTCGGCCAGGCTCACTGGCCCAGCGCCAACCCCCGCGGCCGACGGCGCCGAGGCCGCGTCAGGGCCGGTCTCGGGAATGGTGCCGGGCGCGGTGTCGGGATCGTCGGCTCGAGGCATCGTGGCGAGGGTAGCTTCGCCCGATTCGGCTGTCAACCGCGTTCCCGACGCTCCCCGGCCCCGCCTGGGGGGACCGCTCGTGCGCGCGCCGTGACACGTGAGCTGTCACACCTCCTGCGCAAGGTGGCGTAGAGTTCGCGCCAATTCGCTCATCTGTTCTGTTTGCACCCGGGAGCCGACGATGCGCACCTACGCCCCCGCCGCAACGCTGGCTGTCCTCGAGCGGGTCTTCGAGGAGCCGTCGCTCGCCCGCACCGTCGTCCACCACGAGGTCCGGCCAGCCGCCGGGGCCGAGTTCGCGGACTGGCCGGCGTGGCTGGACCCCCGCGTGCGGGCCGGGCTGGCGAAGCGCGGGATCGAGCGGCCATACCTGCACCAGGCGGACGCCATCGAGGCCGTGCATGCGGGCGAGGACGTCGTGGTGGTGACGCCCACGGCCTCGGGCAAGTCGCTGTGCTACACGGTGCCGGTGCTCCAGGCCCTCGTGGAGGATCCCTCGGCGAGGGCACTGTTCCTGTTCCCTACCAAGGCGCTCGCCCAGGACCAGGTCGCCGAGATCAGCGAGCTCGTCCGTGACGCGGAGCTGGAGGTCTCCTCCGCGGCCTACGACGGGGACACGCCGGCGCCGATCCGCTCCGCCATCCGCAAGGCCGGTCAGGTCGTCGTCACCAATCCGGACATGCTCCATTCGGCGATCCTCCCCCACCACACCAAGTGGTTCCAGCTGTTCGAGCAGCTGCGCGTCATCGTCATCGACGAGCTCCACACGTACCGCGGCGTCTTCGGCTCGCACGTCGCCAACGTCCTTCGCCGACTGCTGCGCCTCTGCGCGCACTACGGCAGCCATCCGGTCATCGTGTGCTGCTCCGCGACCATCGGGAACCCTGCCGAGCTCGCGGAGGCGATCACCGGCCGGCCCGTGCGGCTCGTGGACCGCAACGGGGCGCCGTCGGGCGAGAAGCACCTCGTGCTCGTCGACCCGCCCGTGATCGACGCGTCGACGGGCGCCCGCGGCTCCGCCCTCACGCTCGCCGAGCGCTGGGCGCTGCCGTTCCTCCGCGCCGGCCGCCAGACCGTCGTGTTCGGCAAGAGCCGGGTCGCGGTCGAGATCATGCTCAGCAACCTCCGCGAGCGCCTGCGCCAGGACCTCGGCCCGCGCACCAGGCTCCGCGGCTACCGAGGCGGCTACCTCCCCACCGAGCGGCGGGCCATCGAACGCGGCCTCCGGGAAGGCGAGGTGCTGGGCGTGGTGTCCACGAACGCCCTCGAGCTGGGCGTGGACATCGGTCGGCTGGACGTGGCCGTGCTGGCCGGGTACCCGGGCTCGATCGCCGGGACGTGGCAGCAGATGGGCCGTGCCGGCCGGCGCGGCGACGTGAGCGTGGCCGTGCTGGTCGCCTCCCCTGCCCCGGTGGACCAGTACGTGATCCACCATCCGGAGTTCGTGCTCGGCGGCCGGCCCGAGGAGGCGCGCCTCGACCCGGACAACCTCCACGTCCTGCTCGCGCACCTCCGTTGCGCGGCGTTCGAGCTGCCGTTCGAGCCGGGCGAGTGGTTCGGGCCCGGCTCGGCAGACGAGCTGCTCGCGTTCCTCGGCGAGGGCGGCCAGGTCCGCCAGGCGGACGATGGCCGATGGTACAGGAGCTCCGAGAACTTCCCCGCATCGGAGGTCTCGCTCCGGGCTGCAGCGCCGGAGAACGTCGTCATCATCGACACCACCCCGGACCGTCCCCGCGTCCTGGGCGAGGTGGACCTGTTCAGCGCCCAAGTCCTGGTCCACGAGCACGCGATCTACATGCACGAGTCGGTGCAGTACCACGTGGACCGCCTGGAGTGGGCTGAGCGCAAGGCGTACGTCCACAAGATCGACGCAGACCACTACACCTATGCCAACCGCGCGGTGACGCTCAAGCCGCTCGACGTCTTCGCCCAGGCGCCGGCCGTCGGCGGCTCGCGCGTGCACGGCGAGGTGATGGTCGCCAGCCTCGTGACCCTGTACAAGAAGCTCAAGTTCGGCACCGACGAGAACGTGGGCTGGGGGCCGATCGACCTGCCCGAGATCGAGCTCCAGACCACAGCGTACTGGCTGACTGCCGATGTGGCCGCGAGCGGCTGGCGTCGGGACGAGCTCGACGTGGCGCTGATCGGCGCCGGGCGCGCCATCCAGGCCGTGGCCGCGGTGC
>JBJKRU010000296.1:0-2609 GCA_046704485.1 Candidatus Limnocylindrales bacterium
TCCCTGCCCGCCCCGCCGGTCAGGGACGGGTCGTCGGTGGTGGCGCCGGCCGGGACCAGCGGCAGGACGCGCGACTCGAGGCCGGCGAGCGGCATGACGGCGATGTTCGTCGGCGGGTTGGCGCCGGCGGCGCGGTGCGCGGCGTCGGTGGGCCCGAGGACCAGGTCCGCGCCCGACGTGGAGGCGATCCCGGACACGGTCAGCGTCACGGCCCCGCCGCCGGGGAGGCTGAACGTGACGGAGTCGCCCGCCACGGCGCCGAGGTTGGAGGCGAGGTCGCGGCTGATCGCCACGCTGCCCGGGGCGAGGGCGCCCGACGACAGCCCGAACAGGCCGGTCTTGGCGGTGTAGGCGGGGTCGACCCCCACGAGGAGCCCGCCGCTCGTCTGGGTCGCGGTGCCGCCCCGGGTGGAGGCGGCGTCCGCGAATGCTACGAGGTCGGCGCGGGCGACACTGGCGACGGCGGGGTCGGCGCCGACGAGCGCGGCGGCCGCCGCGGGGTCGGCGTTGGCAGCCAATGCGACCTGGAAGTCGACGGGCACCCCGGCCAGGGCGCGCCGCGTCATCGTGGCGCCTGAGGCGGCGCCGAACAGCAGGACGCTCGAAACGAGGGCTGCGGCGATCGCGATCCCCACGAGGGCGGCCAGGGTCCGGCGCGGCTCGCGCAGCACCAGGCGGACGGCGTGGCGCACGAGGCTCATGCCGCACCGCCGACGAGCCGGCCGTCCCGCATCCAGAGGCGCCGGTCTGCCCTGGCGGCGCTCTCGGGGTCGTGGGTGACGAGGACCAGCGACCGGCCGCCGGCCCTCGCCTGGTCGACGAGCAGGCCGAGCACCGTCTCGGCGGTCGCCTCGTCGAGGCTCCCGGTGGGCTCGTCGGCGAGGATCACCCGCGGGTCCCCCGCGAGCGCGCGCGGGACGCCGACGCGCTGGCGCTCGCCGCCGCTGAGCTCGTCGACGCGCTGGTCCATCGCGTGGGCCAGGCCGACGGCCTCGAGCGCGGCAGCTGCGCGGCGGCGCCGAGACGCCGGGTCCACCCCTGACAGCGCGAGGGGCAGGGCGACGTTCTCGCCCACGGGGAGCTCCGGCAGCAGCCCGAACGACTGGAGCACGATCCCGACAGCCCCGGCGCGCAGCCGGGCCCGCTCGCCCGCCCGCAGGCGGGCGACGTCGTGGCCGAGCAGCTCGACCGTCCCGGAGTCGGGCGTCTCGAGGCCGGCGATGAGGCCCAGCAGCGTGGTCTTGCCGGACCCCGACGGGCCCTCGATGGCGACGAACTCGCCGGGCGCGACGTCGAGGTCGACCGCGTCGACGGCGACGACGGGCGCCGCGCCGCGGCGGCGGTAGACGCGGCCAACGGACCGGCAGCGGATGGACATCAGTCGGCTCCTTCGGCGGCGCGGCCGTCGCGCAGGTGGACGACGCGCGCGGCGCGAGCGGCGACGTCGGGGTCATGGGTGGCGATCAGCACGGTGATCCCTTCGCGGGCGTGGATCTCGGCGAGCAGGTCGAGGACCAGCGCGGCGCTCTCGGAATCGAGCTCCCCGGTGATCTCGTCCGCGACCAGGACCGACGGGCGCGCCGCGAGCACGCAGGCGAGGGCCGCCCGCTGCTGCTCGCCGCCCGACAAGGCGTCGGCGCGGTGCGAGGCGCGCTCCCGCAGGCCGACCCGCGCGAGGATGGCCGCGGCGTCCTCGCGGCTGATCGGGCGCCCGGCGAGCGTCGCCGCGAGCTCGAGGTTCTCCAGCGTGTCGAGGAAGGGCACCAGGTTGCCGGCCTGGAAGACGACCCCGACCGTGCGGCCGCGGAGCGACGTGCGCTCGCGCTCGCCGGCGCGCGCGAGGTCGACCCCGTCGACCAGGACCCGGCCCGCGGTCGGGCGGTCCGCTCCGGCGACGAGGTGTAGCAGGGTCGACTTGCCCGACCCCGAGCGCCCACGCAGGGCGACGAACTCGCCGGGCTCAACCCGGAGGTCGACGCCGCGGAGCGCCACGGTCTCCACGTCGGCCTCGCGGTAGATGCGGATGACGTCGTGCAGCTCGACGGGCGCGCCCCGCGTGGCTGTTGCGGCCGGCTGCCGCTGGGCGCTCAGTGCCATGCGAAGCTCGCGATCATCTGCCGGAACGCGTCCACGTTGTCCACGCCGTCGGGCGTGGACAGGGTGACCACCGCCAGCAGCGATGGGCCGGGCACGTAGTAGCGGTCCACGAGCGAGGGGACCTGCTTGCCGGTGACGGGGTCGGCCGCGGACAGCGCGCGGTAGCGGATGTGCTCGTACGTGGCTGAGCCCAGGCCGACCGAGTCGTGCGCGACGAGGCTGAAGCCGGCGAGCGACTGGAGCGACTTCAGGTCGGTCCCCGACACCCAGGCCTTCAGGTCGGGCGGCAGGGCGGCGAGGGCCACGTGCTCGGAGCTGTCCTTGTCCCGGATGACGACTCCGGAAGCCCCCGACGCGACCTGCCAGCCCTCGACGTACTGGATCGAGAACCCGTTGGACGGGTCCGTGTACGTCAGGAACACCGCGTTGTCGGGGATGTCCCCGGTCGTGCGGGTGCCCGGGGCCTCGGATGCCGCAGCGCCCGGGGCGATCGCCGTGGCGCCGTGCGTGGG
>JBJKRU010000297.1:0-14726 GCA_046704485.1 Candidatus Limnocylindrales bacterium
CGTACCGCCCGTCGTCCTCGAGCCGACCCCCCTGGAGGCTCGCAACGACAAACAGGCGCCGCTTCGCGCGCTCGTAGGACCGCAGGATCGGCTGGTACTCCTCGGCGTCTTCGCGACTCAGGTGCCCCACCGCGACACCGTCGACCAGAACCTCGATCGCGTTGCGGTCGTACGGGTTCGTCGGCTCGCGCTGCAGGAGGGCCACGACCTGGCCGTCTGGATAGCGCTGCGTCAGAGCCACGAGTTCTGCGAGGTGGAACGACTCGCCCACGACGTCGAGGCACTCCCCGTCGCCGCCGAAGATGCCGGCCGCGCCGACACTGCGCCACCAGGCCTCCTCGGCCACGGTCACTCCCTGCCGCCTCTGCTCCCACTCTGCCGCGGTCCGCTCGGCCCAGACCTGCTCGATGACCTCGAGTTCGTCTTGGCGGAGCAGGTATCGCCTGTTGTCGGGGCCGGAGCGAACGAAGATCTCCTTTGAGCAGCTCGGGCAACGCTTCTTGGCCTTCGGGAGCGGGTCGAGCGCCGCCCGGCAGTGCGGGCAGTCGGTGCGCGCGTATTCGCGGTCGGCCACGGCGACGTAGGGCGTGCCCGTCATAGTCGGCATCTCGGGCTGTGGAGGCAGCGTGGGCCACGCTGCCGGCCGCAGCGGCAGGGCGGCCACCTGGTCGGGAGCAATGGTCGGCGCCGGACCGGACCGTCGCCCGCCCGTGCGTCGCGACCGGACGGCCTCGACCGCAGTTCGAGGCGCCGCGGACGAGGACGGGACGGCCACTCTCCGCGAGCGCCACCAGATGATCCCACCGACGAGGCAGGCCGCGGCTGCGACGACGAGTAGGGGTGCCGTCTGCCACAGCCAGACGACGAAGACAACGACACCGACAATCGCCGCGATGACGACGTTGCCGCTGTCGCTCGAGGACTTCTTGCGCCTCGCCATGTCCGGCCCCCCGCCTGCAATCGTCCCGGTGACAGCGGACCCGTCACGCCCGCGCCGAGTCTAGGCCGCCCTCGCATCGTTCGTCGGTCGCTCCGGCGTGCATGGCACACCCTCGCCCGGCCGCGTTGGACAGGACGACGCCCCGGGCTACCCTCCCCTACGGGCGCGGCTGTCGTTTCCCCCCACGGCAGCTGCGCCCCCGACCCTCGGGCGAATGCGGTTCCGGACGCGCAGCTGGTATAGGCGGCAGTTCGCGGTCGGGCGACCGACACACGCCCACCGCTCGCTCCGCGGTACTCAGGCCGCGGCCGCCCGTGAACGACCGGCCTGGGCAATCCCGCCCGCGTTCGAGGAGCTCGCAGGCAGGTCGCACTTCGCCCTCATGACGGGACGGTCGCGGTGTCGGCCTCACGCGTCCAGGGCAGGGCGCCCGGGCAGACTGCTCCACGGGCAGTCAGGCGGCCGGGCGGGGCATCGGCCGGCCGCGCAGCCGTCGATCGCGACGACGAGGCTCGTGACGATGGCCCGGATCGGGCCACCGGGTCGGAGGGGCGGACACCAGAGGACCGCCGGCGACCCGACCTCGACCGGCCGGACCGCCACGAGCGGCCCCGACTCGCTGCGGAGGATGCCGCTCCCGAGCGTCGGCCACCTCCGCCACGTGAGGGTTGTGCAGTCGATCTCGTAGGTCGAGCCGGTGGCCGTCCGGAGCGTCGTGATCCGCTCGGGCGCCTGGCTGCCGTCCTGCCCGGCTGTGCGCCGGGCGCTACCGCCTGCCGCCATTCCCGCGGCGCCCAGCCCTCCGAGCCTTCGCGCTCAGGTACGCGAGCCTCGTGAAGTAGGCCTTGCGGGCGGCCTCCGCCCGTCGCGCCCGCTCGGCCGGGGCGAGGGTCCCGTCGGGGTCGACCTCGCGCGCGAACCGGTCCTCGAACGCCGCGCGCGCCGCCTGGGTGGTCTCGCGGGGGTCGCGCATCGAGTGGAGCTTGTAGGCCGCCATCCGCGACCGGAGGGTCCGCATCTTCGCGTCGGTGTCGTCGGGCGCGCCGTCGCCTCCGATGTCCGCCCCCGGCGCGAGTACAGCGCCCGGGGCGCCGCCCGTCGAGGCGCGCCGGTTGCGGCGTTGGCGTCGTTGGCGTGATTGGCCGCGCCCGTCGTCCCGGCTTGACGATCCCGTCGCCGATCGCCGATGCAGGCCCGATGAGCGAGAACGCCGACCCGTGGATGGGCACCGAGGACATCGCCCGCGAGGCGGGCATGACGGCCGAGTGGGTGCGCCGCCAGATCAAGGCTGATCGGCTGCCGGCCGTCGTCTGGCTGACCGGCGGCCGGAGCACCTACCGGATCCGCCGCAGCGACTGGCTGCGGTTCCGGGCGCGGTTCTGCCGGCGATCGACCGAGCCGCCCGCCTCGCCGTGATCCGGTGACGCGACATCCCGACGGAAGCACGTCCATCGCTGCCTCGTGAGCCCGAGCCCTTTCCGGAGGCGCGGCATTCAGGTAGCGCGCGTCGGACGGCGCGAGGCAATACTTGGGGCGACCGGCATGGGCCTTCGGCGACCGGCCAACTGATGGCCAGCGGTGCGGGGGGATGGCCCTCCCGAAGGGCTACCCTTCGAGTCAGCGCCTAGTCAGGCGGGAGACTCTCGCAACGTCCCTTGGGGGGTCGAGTTGCAGATCCGTCAGCTCAAGATCCTGCGGTACCGCGCCCTCGAGGCATTCGAGTGGATGCCTCGAGGGGGCGTGAACTGCCTCGTCGGTGCTGCGGACACTGGGAAGTCGACAGTGCTATCGGCGCTCGCGCTGCTGTTCGCTTCCCGGCCGCCGGGACCTGCCTCGGAGTATGACTTCTACCGGCGGAGAGTCGAAGCCGGATTCCAGATACAAGCTGTCGTCGGCAACCTGAGCAGCGACCTACTCTCGGCGCTCTCGGATCCCCCGTTGCAGGGATGGCTGCCTGGGGGACTTCAGCCACTGCCAGACGTGAATGGATCGGAGCCCGTACTCGTGGTCCGGGCCGAGGGAACGCCCGACTTCGAGATCCAGCACTCCCTCGTGGCGGACGACGGCACAACGCTGGATTGGCGGCCTCGGACCAGAGAACGCTTCCTGTTCACGTCGCGCCTGTCCGTCGACGACATCGCCAGGAATGAGCTTCGGCTCGTACGAGGAAGCGCCCTCGACCGGCGACTGGGCGGCGAATCGATGCGTCCAGAACTCGCGCGCGTCATCGCGGAGGCATCGGCCAGTGTCTCGCCCCCAGCATCGGTGGTCTCCGAGCTGGCCAGCGTGAAGGCGGACTACGAAGCCGCAGGGATCCCCTCGGAGGTCGCCATCGGGATCGTTGCCCAGGAGGGGATGTCGCCCACCGGGCTCCTTGGCCTCCTGGAGGGCAGCGATCCAGAATCCCGCATCCCCCTCTATCGGGCCGGTAGCGGGACGCGGCGCATGGCCGTGGCGTGGCTCGCGAGACTCGCCGCCGACTCGGGTCTCATCGTGAGCCTCGACGAACCGGAGGTCGGACTCGAGCCATACCGGCAGCGTGCGCTGGTCGCTCGGGCCAGGGCCCTTGCGGGCGACACCGGTCAGGTATTCATGACCACCCACTCCACGCACGTGGTCGAGAGGTTGGAGCCAGGTGAGCTCTGGCAGCAGCGTCGCGAGGACTCGCCGGTTCACCTCGGTGCCATGCCCACCCGAATGATGAGGGGAGCGCCCGAGGCCTTCCTGTGTCGCCTCCCGGTCCTCTGCGAGGGCGAGACCGAGGCCGGGCTGCTCGACGTTCTGCTCCCCTCGATCGCGAAGCAGCGAGGCGATCCTCTGTCTGACGATCTCGGGATCGTCCCCGTGGCCCGCGAAGGACAGCCGTCAGTTCTCGTCGAGGCCAGGGCCCTGCTCGACGCAGGGATCAGCTGCGGGCTGTTCGTTGACAACGATCCGGGGAACTCGGGGACTCGAGCGCGACTCGCAGCGGAGGCCGGATGCGCGGCTGCTGTCTGGGGCCCGTACCAGAACATCGAGGACGCAGTCGCGTCCACCTTGCCGCTGGCGCGCCTGGACGAGCTGGTTGCGACGGCAATGCGAGCCACACATGCGCCGGAGAGGTCGCTGCGCGCCCAGCTGGGCCAGGCAGCGGGTCGGCCCGGCGAGGCAACCGTGGCCGCATTGGTCGCCGCTCTTGGTGAGGATGCAGCTCGGCGCGCCGTCGGACGCGCCATGCAGGATGGCGCATGGTTCAAGAGCTTCTCCGGGGGCAGGGAACTCGCGCGCTCGCTGGTGGCCTGGGGTGTGCCCGCCCCGATCGACGCGCACGTTGGGACGTTCTGGGGGCGTCTCAAGGCACTGGCATGACCGGCTCGGCCGACCCCGACGCAGCGGCGGCCCGAAGGGCCTTCGAGTCAGACGCCGGTCTGGTCGTTATCGAGGCCCCGGCTGGTGCGGGCAAGACGCACCTGGCTGCGGAGGCCACTGTTGCGTCTGCCAGCCGGCTGTCTGAGGGTCGCGAGGCGCTCCTTCTTGCGCATACGAACGCGGCGGTCACCGAGTTCGCACGTAGGGTGGGCCGCGACAGCCGTGTGCGGACGAGCACGCTGGATGCCTTCGCGATGGGTCTTCTCGCAGTCCACACGGTCGGCGCCGGCGTCCCATCGCCCTTCCGGCCCGATCCAGTCGATGCCGCGGCTTGGTTCGGGCGTCTTGCCCCGTTGGCGGTCGCATTGATCCGGGGCTCCCCGACCATCGCTCGTCAGGTCGCCTTGCATCACCCACTGATCGTGCTCGACGAGCACCAGGACGCTCGCGTATCGCAACACGAGTTCGTGCGCCTGCTGGCAGCCCAGGGTGCGCGCGTCCGTATCCTCGGCGACCCGATGCAGGCCATATACAACTTCGATAGCGACCCGCTCGTGACGTGGGGCGATGTCCTCGCTGGCGCGGATTCCATCCATCGGCTGCGGGGCCGTCCTCGGTGGGACGCGACACCCCGCCTCGGGGACTGGCTCGCGACGGCCCGCGCAACACTCGAACGGGGCGCCGCCATCTCGCTTGATGACTCACCGCCGGAGATCCGTTGCCGAGTGATCGAGGCCCAGGGCGACATTCACGGGAGGCTCCGTCGGTTCGGGCCCGGACTCGCCCGGGCATTGAACCCAGCGGTTCGGGGCCTTCGGGGCACGGTTGCCGTCCTGGTTCGGTACAACGCGACCGTGTTCGGAATCCGAGGGGCGACCGGGAGGACGTATCACGTCGACGAGGGCCATGACCTCGCACTGGCTCGTCGAGCCCTAGGCGACATGTCGTCCGTGGCCGGGGACGTGCCCGCGTCCATTGAGGTCGCGCTGGCCCTCCTCCAGGAGACATGCACAGGGCTGACGGCTGCGCTATCCGCGGATGTGCGCGCTTCGTTCGCCTCGGGAAGGCTGACCCTGGGGCGCCGCACGCGGTGCGCGGACCTATGCAACGCCCTTTCGCCGCTCATTGAGAACCCTGACACGAAGGGCCTCGGCGCTGCGATGAGGCGGGTCCTGCGGGAGAGGCCGGCCGCTGTGCACGTCGACCTTCGGGAGACGCTCGAGGCAATCGCGGACTGCGACGACGCGTCTGCTGACGCGGCAGACTCGGTCGTCACGAGTCACATTCGACGCCTGAGAATGCACCCATCCGCCGCGCACTCCATCCTGACGATCCACCGCGCGAAGGGGCGGTCGTTCGATCACGTGATCGTCGCCATCTGCGGCGAGACCCCGTTTCCGGACACCCTGGAGGGGCGAGCATTGCTCTACACGGCCATGACGCGGGCGACTCGGTCGGTCACCTTTCTGCTCCCAGCGACCGGACGCAGCCCGCTAGTCCAATTCTCCTCGGCCGGCCAAGGAGCGCTCGGAGTCTCTCCTCCACGTTCACGGGCTGCGGTAGGTCGCCGACGAGGCTGACGGACGGCGTTGTCAGCCGCGTGGGGATTTGTTCGAGCTTGGGTGGCAGTGCAGAGGCGGACGGCGGGATCGAATGGGCGCTGCCGGGGTCACTTAGGGTTCAGGCCCGGCCAGGCGCTGCAACTGCCAGGCGTCATCGACGGCGACGGCGGGGTCGCCGGCCCGGGCGCGGGCCACGACCAGGTTCGACTGCGAGACCAGGGTGTCCGGATGGGACGGCCCGAGCAGCTCGAGCCGGTCTCGGTACACCGTCGCGGCGAGCTTGACCGCGCTGGCCGGGTCGCCATCGAGTGCCTCGACCACCGCGAGAGTGCTCGCGGCCGCCAGCGTGTCCGGGTGGCGGGCGCCGAGGAGCCGCTGCCGGGCGTCGAGCACGTCCGCAGCCGCCTGTCTAGCTGCGGCAAGGTCGCCGAGCTCGATGAGCGAGATTGCGAGGTTGCCGCGGATCCTCATCGTGTCCGGGTGGTCGGCGCCAAGCGTTGCGACAGCCGCGGCCAGAGCCCTCTCCTCGAGCTCGCGGGCCGCGCGCACGTCCCCGAGATCGCTCAGGACGGCCGCGAGGTTGGACTCGGAGAGGATGGTCGCCGGGTGGGAGACGCTGCCGAGGGGCGCGCGAGGGGCCCTGCCAGGCCGTACAGACTGGGGACCGCGCGAGCCCGACGCGGCAGCTCGATGAGGACGTCTGCGATCGAGCCCGGCAGGTTACGTCAGGTGCCGGGATCGATCGGGGAGCGGTTGGAGAGGAAGGCGTGCGTTCACGTCCCAGCCGTTGTCGCCCCAAGTCAGCGGCGGGCGGGGCCCGCACGGAGCCCGCGAGCGGTACCGCTGCGAGCCGGGCATTGCGGAGCGCGACATCGAGGCAGGGCGGCTTTGCCGCCGCGGATGCCTGCGGTGCAGGTTTCGATTCGATCGCGCTTGGAACGAGCGGACGTCGCGGTGCGCGACCCTTGACAACCAGGAATCGAACTCGTGTACCCGCCGACGCTATGCCGGGTACGTCGCCTCGATCGTCCGTTTCAGGTACTCAAGGTCGCGGAGGATCGCCCCCCGGTTCAGCCACAGGACCGGCGCGAGGAACGCATACCAGAGGCGCGTGCGGAACCGGGCGTGGCAGGTAATGACCGTGCCTCCGACGACGGGCGCGAACTCCATCGTCCACGTCGCCTCGGCGAACATCGGCGAATCGACTAGCGCGGCCGTGTGCGACCGAGGCGGGTTCACCTCCGCCACGACATAGTGGAGCCGGGTCCCGGATGCGGCGCCTCCACGGGCGGGCGCGATCGTGTCGAATCTCGAGCCCACGGTCAGCGGCCCGGGCGTGAGCTGCTCGACGCGGTCGACGCTTCGGTCCCAGCGCGGCAGGTTCTCGATGTCCTCGAAGAAGGCCCACACCTGCTCGACGCCGCGCTCGACGAGGATGTCCGACACGAGATGCATAGCTCACCCTCAGCCTACGGCACCCGACCGACCAGCGGTTCGACGACCCTCGGTCCGGCGTCGCTCGCCGGGTTGCGGTGGCGGACGACGAGGATCACCGCCGCTCCGACGATCGTCGCGGCTGCGATCAGCTGGGCGGTCGGGATCCCGAAGAAGGTCCAGTCGTTGGCCTTGAACGACTCGAGCACGAAGCGGACCGAGCCGTACCAGATGAAGAAGACCAGCAGGAGGTCGCCGCTGCGCAGGCGGCTTCCGAGGTGGCGGGCAAGCCAGAGCAACGCCAGGGCGCCTACCAGGCCCGACAGGGACTCGTAGAGGAAGAGTGGCTGGAAGTGCTGGCCGAGCGTGGCCAGCGGGTCCGACCCTGGCGGACACGGGTAGCCCTGGGTCCGGTTCTGGCACTGGATGGCGATTCCCCAGGGGAGGTTCGTCGGCGCGCCGTACAGCTCCTGGTTGAAGAAGTTGCCCCACCGTGCGATCGCCTGCATCGCGAACAGACCCGGTGCTACCGCGTCCGCCCAGCCGCCCAGCGGCTGGCGCTTCCAGCGTGCGTAGAGGATTGCGGCAATCGTGCCGGCCACGATGCCGCCGTAGACCCCAAGGCCCGAATAGGGTGGGAGGACGATCCGCGCGAGGTCGTTCCTGTAGAGCTGCCACTGGTCGATGACGTGGTAGATCCGACCGCCGGCGAGCGCTGCCAGCGCGACGACGATCATGGCGTTGGGCAGGACCCCGACCTCGAGGCCGCGCCAGCGCGCTTCACGGCTGATCACGAGATACGCGACCGCCAACCCGACGGCGTACGCGATCCCATACCAGTGGATCGCGATCGGCCCGATCGAGAACGCGATCGGCGCGGGGGTGATGTCGATCATGCGCGCCTCCATGGCGTTGGCGACGTACTACTGACGGCGTAGTAATAGATCATCCCACAACTCCTACAGGTTGTGTAGTAGGATCATCCCAATGGGAGACGCGACCCAATCCGACGTCCTCGGGCCGCTCGAACGGCAGGCCATGAGCCACCTCTGGCAGGCCGGAGCTGCAAGCGTCCACGAGGTCATGACCGCGCTCAACGCGAGCCGTACCCCGCCGCTCGCCTACACGACGGTCATGACGGTGCTCGTGCGCCTCTTCGAGAAGGGCTATGTGACGCGATCGAAGGACGGCCGGGGCTTCCGCTACGCGGCGGCGGTCGACGCCGCATCGATCGAGAAGGTTGCGGCCCGCCGCGAGATCGAGCAGCTCGCAGAGCGGTTCGGACGGTCGACCGTCGCGGCCTTCGCAGCCGACGTGGCCGGCGCCGATCCGGAGCTCGTCCGCCGGTTGGGCGCGCTCGCGAACCGAACTGACGAGGGCGGTCCGTCGTGAGGAACTCCCGTCGCGTCGTCGTATCGATCGTCGGCCTGAGCGTCGGCCTTGCCGGCTGCGACACGGCGCCCTCAGCCTCGATCGGCTTCGATCGAGCGCAACGGCCGGAGTCGCTGTTGCCGCACGACCTCGCCCTGGTCGCCCTGCTCATGTCCCCGGTTCGAATGGAGTACAGACCTCGCTCGATCGCAAGGGACCCCGCCTTGGGTAGGCCGCGGCGTCGTCCCTTGAGCTTGTCGGTGACGGGAACGTTCGCCTCGCGACCACGCTCGGGATGCTCGGACCATTGGGCAATGTGTGGTGCAGGTATCCAGTGCTGTTTCCTTGGCCTGTTGGTGTCACTCATGGCAGCCGCTCCCGCCGGATCGCGAGCGTACGCTCGCACGTCCCGCCGCTGCCAAGGCGCCTTCGCTCCTCTCTCCCCCTATTCCGCGTGCTCACTAGTGAGCCAACGCAATACCAAGTTCGGCGGCAACCCTTTCTGGGCCAACTGACCCTTCTCGCTCCCGGACCGCGTCCTCGATCTTCTCCGCCAGAGGGATTGGTAGGCTGGCGTAGAACTCGAACGGAGCCTTCTTGGTGAGCCATCCGTCTCGGTTGCCGACCGCAAAGACGACTGGCTGTCCACCATGGATCGCGGCAATCGATAGGCCGCCGCCGTCGTACGTCGGGTTCGGGAAGTACATGAACCCCTGACCGAAGAACCCGAGGCGCGTGCGGGAGATATCGATTCGCTCCGCGAAGGGCCAAGCGCCAAGGATGAGGTGGTAAGGAATGGCGGCAATGGAAGCGCCGCCAGAAATCACACGCAAGACATCGAGGCCTGCCTCAAGTCGTACGTCGAACATGCCAGGGTATGAAGGCAAACCGCCCAGGTATCGGAACTCCATCGCTGAGAACAGACTCGCCGAGCCTTGAGCGGCCAACTGGCTCGCGGAATGCATTTCCTTGAGTCGGCCAGCGGTCTCCGCTCGCTCGATCTCGTGACGCCGAGGATCAAGGTCGGGGCGGAGCCACAGATCGGCGGCAATGCGCTCGACCAGCGGCTTGCCAAATGGATCCGGGTCACCTTGCTCCTCATGGAGACGCTGAGTCTCGACACGCTGTCGAATGCGATCCCGGAGTACAGCCTCTCTCGAGAGGAACGTCCCGCTTTGCCAGATCGCCGTCCCTATCAACAGACCGCAGCCGAGACAGTTCTCGAGGTAGGGATGCGTGGTTGCATAGCACTCCCGACAGAGCCGCAAGTCGCCGCCGCCAATGGGCAGCGCGGCAGCGGCCTCCGCAACCAACTCCTCTATGCTGTCGCGAGCGACGTTGGTCCACGCGTCGCGGGCTGCGTAGTAGACGGCCATCCCCTCGGGGGAGTCGTCGCCGTCGTTCCACCATTCCCAGTCGTCGCGCCCTGGGGGCGGAGTGATCCGCAGGAGGTGGTCCGCAGGTGGTTCGCCCGGCCGCCGTTGAGATCGCCGAAGAGAGGCCTCCAACGACGCCTTGTCCAAACGCGAGTCGGCTCCGGTCGGCCGCATCAGCAGTCTCGCACGATGCGAGCTGATTCGTCGCTTGCCCGACTTGCGCGGTGGTGGCCCGGCACCGGCCCTCAGAGCTGGCGTGTTCGTGAGCGGCTGTCCGCACTCACGGCAGTAGGCATCGCCGGATTCGCTGGGATTACCACACCGACCGCAATAGTTGACGCCAGGCACCGTGCACCCCCTCGACCCAGCGGGTCGGATCTGACACTAGCAGATTCGACCGCGATGGCGATCCCCCAGCACAGACGGGCGTGCACTGCCGAAAGGCGCCAACCGCAGAGACCTCTTTTCCGTGCGCCGTCGCGGCAGTACGGCTCCGGCGCCGTCGGCACGGGGAACGCACGCCCCCCTTTCGGCGCACATCAGGCCCGACCCCACGCGCGGGTCGGGCGTTAGCAGAATTACCTCCCTCCCCGGCCCGCATCGTCGGCTCGTGTCTCGATTCACAGGTTGCTCACGGGTTCGGTCGACTGATCTCCGCGTGCCCCATGCCGGCGACCCGCCACTCGCTTGCGAACCCGGAGACAATCCGTTCCATGCTGGGCGGCCGCCGGCATAGTCTCTGCGAAAGGAGCTAAGGCCATGATGGGCCCATCAACCGAGTACAGGGGCGAGGTAGCGGCAAGACTTCGAGAGGTTGGGAGCGAGGACGAACTCGACGGATTGCTCGCGGAAATGTCGATCGAGGTCGAGCGCGACGTCGCACTGGGGAATCAAGATCAACCAGCTGAGGATGTCTTGGCCTCGGTGGAAGCGTGGGCCGGAATGGTGTCCTATGTGCTCGCCTTCTACTACGCGCCCGCTAGCCCGTGGCCTTTTCGGAGCGCCGGTTGGGACAAACGGATCGTCGCTCGCGTCCGCACAACTGCACGCCTCCTTCAGGGTCCTATGCAAGCAGTCCGAGCAGCCATGGGGGCGGCATCGTTTTCGATCAGTGTTGGGTTTCCTTGGGGTGTAAGCGTCGGCCTCAGCTGGTAACTGCGGTTCGGGGGGGCGACCCGCCTGGATCCACTAATTCCGTCGGCACCTCCGGAAGGCAGCAACCCCCCAGGTACTTCCGAACCGGGACACTAGTCGATGGATGGATCCTCGAGCCATCTCTCGTAGCGCTCCCTGCTAACGAGATCGTCGGTTAGCCGCCGCCAGGCCGACAAGCGCTGCTGATGTTCCTTCAGCTCCATAAGCGACGGCGGCTGACGCATCCTTGCGATCAGCCCCACGAGCTCCGAACCCGGAACGCCCGGCTCAACGCCGCCACTCGCTAGGGCGGCCCGGAAGCCGGCCATGAACTCGGGGTCCCGCTGCCTCGCCTCCATCTCATCGGCCCGGGCACGTCTGTGCTCCGCATTCGCCCCATAGTTGTTGACGTACCAGTCGAGTTCGCTCGCGTAGGCATTGACGATCGAGGACACCAGGAATGGTTCCCACCATCGTTCCCGAGCAACGAGCCGCTCGAGCCAATCGCGGACCTGAACGAGCGTGTGATGACCGTCTGCCTCGGCGACGGTCCGTTTGTCCCGCGCGCCTGGGGGAGGTGCCGGCACCTGGCCGACTTTGGGGTACCGGCTGATACCCCCGGTCCACGTCATCACGTCCCAGACGACGCTCTCTGCATCGCCGACCTCGCGGGCATACGCTTCGATTGCATCCATGAGTTCGTCGACCAAGACGTGCGCCACCGATCGTTCTCCTGAGCCGGGGGACCAACCTGACGTAAGGCCATCTAGGGTGCCCCTAATACGCCGTTGAGTCGCCCTATGCCAGCCGTCAGTCGATCCGGACCGGCGCGACTCCCCACAACTCCTCTGGACCCATTGGGTCGCGCCGCTCCCGGGCGGCGTCAGCGACGCGCTTGACGAGGTCGGCACTCACCGCTTGAACCTGGTCGCGCCGAAGGGAGACCCAACCGCGGCGGAGCCGGAGATTGAGCAGCCCAGCAGCCGTGCATTCGGCGAGCGCGAAATGAGCGAGCCACCGTGCCACCTCGCCGTCGGGAAGCGGATCCCTCCCTGGCATCGGCGGCGGCGTGTCGTCCGCGCTGGATGACACCAGCTCCTTGCCCGCCGCCCTCTCGAGAACCCAATCACGCGCCGCGCCGACCTTCATCTCGATCGAGAAGTCGTCGGACGCCGTGTAGAACGTGACTCGGATCCGGGCCACCGTCACCTCCCCCGTTCCCGAACAGCGCGATAATCGAGGACGCTTCGCGAGCGCCGCTCACGTTCAGATGGGGGGAGCCTACACCGCTGGGAGCGCAACGGCATGTCAAGCATGCGCTCCAGCTGGCCGAGCGGCCCAGTGTGGTCAACCTGCCAGGAGGGCCGGCGGCGCAGGTAGGCCCTCGAAGCGGGCGCGTCCCAACCAGTCATGCAATTGATGGGGCTTCCAACGGCTCGCTAGTTATCTCGGCCCTGACTCCACTTTAGCCTCCGACCTCAGCGGGCATTCCAGCCAGGCCCTCGTTCTGGATCGCGGCCATCGCCCGGCAGCAGCGCCGGCAGCAATAGGGGCGAACGCCGGCGAACGTCGGGGCCGAGCAAATGGCCGCTTCGTGCGTGGAAACCGACTGGGCGGACGTCGGCGAACGCCGGATCGGGAACTGTAAAACCCTCGCCTTCGGCTGTGGCAGTTCGATTCTGCCCCGGCCCACCAGTACTCCAGCGCGTTGAACACGCCCGTCGCGATGCGGCGGGCGCGTCGATTCCCGGGAGGGAGCGACAGCGGGGCCGTCAGTCGAGCGCCGCGTGCAGCTCCGGAGCGTGGCGCTTGAGCCAGCGGCGCCAAGTGGCGTAGTCGGGGATCCGCGTCTCGAGCAGCGACCAGAACTTGGGGCTGTGGCCGAACACACGCAGGTGGCAGGTCTCGTGGGCCGCGACCGACTCGAGGGCTTCCGGCGGCGCGAGGATGAGCCGCCACGAGAACGAGAGCGCCCTCCGGCGCGAGCAGCTGCCCCACCGGCTGGTCGTGTCACGGATGGTGATGGACGATGGCTCGACCCCCAGGGCCGAGGCGTGGCGGGCGACGGCCGCCGTGACGGTGGCGCGGGCACGCTCCCGAAACCAAGCCTCGAGGATCTGCGCCGTGTCTCGGCCGTCCCGTGGGCCAACCTCGACCAGCAGCTCGTCGCCCTCGTCGCCGCCCACGCGTGACACTTGCGTGGCGCGCGCGCCGTGCGGCGCCAGAACGACGCGCACGCGGTGCGGGACGCCGAGATACGGCACCAGTCGGCCGTCGTCGAGCGGGGGCCGGTCATCGAGCGTCGCCCGAGTCGCCGCGTGCCGGCCGAGGTGGCGCCGCAGCCACGGCTCGCGCTCGGCGAGGAAGTCGCGCACGACGCGCTCCGCCCCTCCGCGCCCGAGCCGCGCGGCCACGGGCAGCGTCACCACGACGCCGCGCTCAGGGTGGATCACGACCCGCAGGCGGCGAGCCCTGGGTGAGCGGCGAAGCGTGTACGGCAGGTCGCCGCCGGGCAGGCGGACGACCTCGTCGGACTCGGTCGCGACGGCAGACTCGCGCATCGCGGTCGATCGTAGCGGCGCGTCGGGGCCGTGGCGCATCGAAGCCGCCCGCCGGATCGTGCTCGGGAAGGCCATCGGGGCCACCGTCACCGGGCTGCTCCAGGTCGTGATCATCTGGTTCTGGCACCGTTCATCGAGTTGACGCTCGCGCACGCCATCCTGCTCGGGCTGGTCCCGATCGTGGCCATCCTGGCTCTAGGGCTGTCCGAGCTGGGCATCTTGATCGCCAGTCAGCAGGGCTTCCAGCCGGTCACCAGCGGTTGATCTTCACGCTGACCTTCCTGGCCGGCGTGTTCTTGAGGGCGAGTCGGCGCTCGGCATCGCGCCCGAGGATGCCACCGCGGTCCAGCGCTGAACTCGACGCAACACGACCGCAAGGGTTGCCGACACTGCTCCCCCCGCCATCGCAACAGTCGCCGGCGGACGATTTGGGGTAGGCGGCAGCCTGTCGGCCCAATCCCCAGCGGGAGTCTGCCCGTGAACATCGTCGCCTGGATCGTGCTCGGCGCCATCGCCGGCTATCTGGCGGGCCTCTTCGTCCGTAGCCCCCGAGGCCTCGGCGTCGTCGGGCACATCGTGCTCGGGATTGCCGGCGCGCTGGTGGGCGGGTTCCTCGCTGGCGCCCTGCTGCACATGAAGGATCCCATTCGAGGTCCATTCGACATCAGCACGGTCGCGATCTCGGTGATCGGCGCGGTCATCCTGGTGCTGCTTGCCAATCTGCTCGACAACCGTCGTGCACGTCGCTGGCCGCTGTGAGCCCCGGGCGACCACAACGCACGCACCGATGACGGGCGGGCCGACGGGGGCCGGCCACCGGGCGTGTGCTAGACTCCCGGCTCGACCAGCAGGTGCTCGGGACGAGCACGGAACCGTGGGGCTATAGCTCAGCTGGGAGAGCGTCTGAATGGCATTCAGAAGGTCCGGGGTTCGAATCCCCGTAGCTCCACCAACGCCCCGCTGACGCCGACAACCTGACCCCTCGCCGGGACCGGCGGGG
>JBJKRU010000298.1:0-5834 GCA_046704485.1 Candidatus Limnocylindrales bacterium
GATGAAGCCCGCGATGGCGGGGCGGACCTCGCGGGGCAGCTTCCAGGTCCCGAACCACCGGGTCGCGCCGTAGAAGCCGCCGATGTAGAGCCGGCCGAAGATGCCCGCCACCAGGCCGATCAGGGCGAAGTAGGCGAGCTGGCGCGGGTCGGTGAACCCGGCCGACGCCACGTCGCCGAAGATGGGCGCGAAGCCGATGAAGGCGCCGAAGATGGAGAAGGCGACGATCGATGCCACGAACCCCGGGATGAGGGCGTCCGCCTCGAGGTCGTCCTGGTACGGGATCTCGGCCGCCAGGATCGCACCGCCCATGGGCGCGCGGAAGATGGCGCCGATGCCGGCGCCCATGCCGGTCGCAACCGCGATCCGGGCATCGCGCGCGTCGAGGTCGAGGAAGCGTGCGAGGAAGCTGCCGAAGCCGGCGCCGATCTGGGCCGTTGGCCCCTCGCGGCCGCCCGAGCCGCCGGAGCCGATCGTGATGGCCGAGGCGACGAGCTTGATCAGCGGGATCCGCGCGCGGACCCGCCGAGCGCCGTGGTGGAACGCGGAAATCGCCGCGTCGGTGCCGTGGCCCTCGGCCTCCGGCGCGAGGCGGAAGACGATGATCCCCGAGATCAGCCCGCCCAGGGCGACGACGAACGGGACCGCCCAGAGCCGCTGTGGCGTCGAGAGCGGCAGGTTGCCCTCGCCGATCGGTGTCGACGGCGTGTACCCGGCGAGGCCGCCCAGCATCAGCTTCGTCACGAGCTCGAGGGCGTTGAAGAAGATCACGCCCCCCATTCCCGCGATGACGCCGATCAGCGCGCCCAGGAATATCCACTTGCGAAGGTGGTCGGCTTCGCGGATGCGGATGCGGACACCGCGCAGAAGCGAGGCGAAGGTCACAGGAAGGTCTCCATGGCATGGGCCAGGCGCTCGAGGCCAGGCTCGTCGCTGGGGGTGAAGGACGCGGCGACGAGCAGGGCCACGAGCTCGGAGCGGCGGCTGGCGACCACCCGCTCCCACAGCTCGCGGCCGCCGGGGCCGAGGAGGACCGTCGTGATGCGTGCGTCCGGATGGTCCTTGCGCGTCTCGACCAGGCCACGACGCCGCATCCGCCCGAGCAGGCGGCTCATCGCGGACAGTCGAGACCCGATCTGGGACGCCAGATCGGACACCGTGACCCCGTCCGGGTGTCCCGCCAGCACGACGAGCACCCGCCACTGGAGCAGGGTCAACTCGGGCGCGCCCTCCGCGACGACGCGGGCCGTGACGCCGACGGAGCCCATGACCAGCCGCTCGAGCAGCGGCAGCGCGCTCGTCGGCGCGCTGGTCATTGGGCACCTCTCATGCAGGTAGTTTACATGAGGAAACTATTCGGGGCGCGTGGCGTATCGGGTTGGAGCGTCGTCGGGTGTCGGGCGGCCCTCGGGTGGCTCCTGTTGTCGCGCGACGCCGCGTGGCCGTCGCGCGGCCGGACGGTTGGCGCAGCGACCGGACGCCTCGCCCAGCGACCCTACGGTGCGCTCGCCGCACGACCGCGTCGCCTGCCGATGCAATCGTGCGGCGCGATCCCCGAATCGAGCCTCAGAGCGCACAGGCGCTTCCGTCAAGGCACGACCTGTGCGCGCGGCGCACGGGACGATCGCCGGGCGCAACGGCGGCGCTCCGCCCTGGGCAGCACGTCGGCGCTCGACTACCGGCCGCTCTCGGCGGGCACGAGATCGGGCAGCCGGGGATCTACGCGACGCCGCGCCGGGTCGAGGGCCAGGACCTCACCATCGACCCGGTCCGGGATGAGCGGGTCCATCGTGGCCCGCCGCACAGTCAGGACGGCCCCCTCGAGGTCGGCCGGGTCACCGGGCCGGGGCGTGACCGCGACGACGACATGGTCCTCGGCGTGGCCGACCCACCGGCCGTCGGGGAGCCGCTGCTCGGCCAGGACGCGGGTCGTCGACCCCAGCCCGCGGCGGGCGAATGCCGCCCGGGCGTCGGCCGCCATCGCGAGCAGCTCCGCCGCCCGGGCCTTCTTGGTCCGCTCGTCCACCTGCCCGGCCATCCGGGTGGCGGGGGTGCCGGGCCGCGCGGAGTAGCGGAAGACGTGGAGGCCGGCCGGGTCGAGGCCCCGGATGAAGGCCGTCGACCGCTCGAACGACGCCTCGTCCTCAGTGGGGAAGCCCGCGATCACGTCCGCGTGGACGGCGACGCCGGGGATCGCCGCCCGGGCACGCTTCACCACCCGTGCGTACTCGTCGGCGGAGTAGCGGCGGCCCATGCGGCGGAGGACGCCGTCGTCGCCCGACTGCAGCGGCAGGTGGAGATGCGGCAGCGTCCGCGGTCCTCCGTCGACCCAGACGGCCAGCAGCTCGTCGTCCACGTGCTGGACCTCGATCGAGGAGAGGCGGATGCGCTCCACGTCGGTCTCAGCGAGCAGCCGGCGCACCAGACCGGCGAGCGTCAGCGCACTGCGCACGTGCAAGCCGCGGGTGCCGCGCTCCGACCACCCGCCGTCATACGTGCCGATGTTGATCCCGGTGAGGACGATCTCGCGGTGGCCGGAAACGAGGGCGCGGCGGACGTCGGCGAGGACCACCTCCGGGGACAGGCTCCGCTCGGCGCCGCGGGCCCGCGGGATGATGCAGTACGTGCAGTAGAAGGAGCAGCCGTCCTGCACCTTGACGAAGGCGCGGGTGCGCTCGACCGAGGCGCGGTCGTCGGCGATCCCGTCGATCGGGCTGGCCGCCTCGACGCCCGAGAGCGTGGGGAGCGCAGCGGTCAGTAGCCCGTGTGGGGCGTTCCCGTCCCCGTCGTGCTCGCCGATCGCGACCAGCGACTCCAGCTCGGCGAGGAAGGCGGGCTTGGCATCGTTGTCCACGAGTCGCGCCTTCGGATCGACGCGCGCGTACATCTCTGGGTCCACCTGGACCGAGCAGCCGGTCACGATCACGCGGGCGTCAGGGTTCGCGCGACGAGCACGTCGCACCGCCTGCCGACTCTTCTCGTCGGCCACCGCCGTGACCGTGCACGTGTTGACGATCACGAGCTCCGCCCCGCGCGCCGGGTCGACGAGCGGCACGCCGCCCTCGCGCAGCAGCCGGGCGGCGGCCTCCATCTCGGACTGGTTGACCTTGCAGCCGAGGTTGACGATCGCGGCGGTGCGGGGCGCGGCGGGGTCGGGCATCGCGGGCGATCGTAGCGCAGGGACGCGCGGGGTTCGCTGCCGTGCGGCCTCCGGCAGGGACGACCATTCCGCTGCCGGAGTCGACCGGTCAGCGCGTGGGCGGCGTTTCGACCAGCCGGCCGTGCTCGTCGGCCCAGGCCCACACGTCCACCTCCGGGGGCTCGATCCCCAGATTCGTCAGCGCCGTGCAGACCTGCGAGCGGTGGTCGCTCCCGTGGTGCAGCGCCTGCGCCAGCCGGACGCCGAGCGGGGCGGTGGTCGTGGAGCCGTCTTCGCGGTGACGGATCAGCTCTCGGCCCGCGTCCAGATCGCCGGCGACGAGCTCCTGCCACGCCGGCTCATGCCCGCGCATCGCTGTCCGCAGTGCCTCGACGTCCATCGTGGAGGCGTCGATCTTGTCCACCTTGCCGCCGGACAGCAGCGCGAGGTACGAGGTGTCCGCCTCGACTGTGTGGCGGAGCGTGTCGATGATCGACCCGTACACGCCCGGGACGGTGCTCCCGAGCTGCGCCAGGTCGAGCGCCTCGCAAGCCGCGAGGATCCGGTCGGTCGCCCAGACATGGTGGGCGAAGGCGTCGGCGAGGACTGGGCGGCTCAAGTGTTGGACTCCTCTCGTTCGAGGTTGAGCGCC
This sequence comes from Candidatus Limnocylindrales bacterium, assembly GCA_046704485.1. Lineage (GTDB taxonomy): Bacteria > Chloroflexota > Limnocylindria > Limnocylindrales > CSP1-4 > CAIXZV01. The sequence goes on from JBJKRU010000298.1 coordinate 3,792, forward strand.
TCGCCGGATCCCGGAAGGACACGCACAGACCATTGTGGACCGCCAGCGGTCGTGGCTGACCGGAGACGGGTTCCGCGACCCTTCAGGCGAGCGGACTGCCCGGGCCGTCCGCAGGGACTCGCGGCCCGGCGGCCGTCGGCGGCCAGCTGGTCGTCCGCGCGATGGCCGCGGCCCGCTGGTCGTCGGCTCCGACGCTCCACCTCGGTGCCTCCCGCCGCGGCGCGCGGACCGTGCTACGGTCGACACGTGGCAGGGCGTCGAGAGCTCCCGGAGCGGACGGTCGAGGTCGCGCTGCGGCACGAGGGCCGCGAACGGCCCTTCCTGCTTCACATCCCGGCGTCGGCCTCGCCGCCCGCGCCCCTGGTGATCGAGCTTCACGGACGCGGCATCGCCCCCCTGATGTTCGAGCTGTGGACCGGGTACTCGGCGCTCTCGGACGAGGCCGGCTTCGTCCTCGCCATGCCGGCCGCGATCGACGAGATCTGGAATGACGGGCGCTCCGGCGGGCCGAGGCGCATCCGCGCCGACGACGTCGGCTATCTGCTGTCGGTCGTGGACCACCTCGCCGACGCCGGCACCGTCGACCCGTCGCGCGTCTACGTCGTCGGCATGTCCAACGGCGCCAACATGGCCGGCCGCCTCGCGTGGGAGCGTCCCGAGCGGTTGGCAGCGATCGCCCAGGTGGCCGGGACCGCCGCGGTGGGGGTCGTGGCGGAGCCTGTGCCGTCAGCGCCCATTCCCGTCATCCAGATCCACGGCACGCGCGACCGGGCGAACCCCTATGCGGGCGGACGGCGGACCGGCCTCCTGATGCGCCTGCTGGTCCGGGGCGCATCGGGTCCCGTGGTCGGCGTGGACGCGTGGGCCGAGCGATGGGCGAGCGTGAACGGAGCCACGGCGATGCCGACAGAGGCGATCGGCGGTGACGTCACCGTGCGGCGCTGGTCCGGGCCGACCCCCGCATCGGACCTCGCGTTCTATCGGATCGATGGCGGCGGGCACACGTGGCCCGGCGCGCGTGCGTGGATGCCGCCCCACCTCGGCCGCGTCAGCCGGACTCTCGACGCCACGCGCGTGACCTGGGAGTTCGTCGCCGCGCACCGCCGGCCGGACGGGTAGCGGGAACGGCGGCGCGCGACTAGCGCGCTACGCGGTAGCGGAGGTAGACGACCCTTGAGCTGAACGTGCGGGTCTCCACGAGCTCGAGATCCACCTGGCGCTCGACCCGGGGGAAGTACGGGATGCCGCCGCCGACGAGGACCGGGTAGACCACGGCCCGGTACTCGTCGATCAGGTCGAGCGCGGCCGCCTCGGCGGCGAGGGTCGCGCCGCCGATCGCGATCTCTCCTTCACCGGCCTCGGCTCGCAACCGATCGATCTCCGCCGCGAGGCCGCCGGCGGCCAGGCGTGCATTGCCCTGCACCGCCGTCAGCGTGGTGGAGAACACCACCTTCGGGAGGGGCTTCCACAGCGCCGTCCACTCACGCTCCGCGGCGTCGAGCGATGGAGCCTGGTCGGCCGTCTCCCAGTACAGCATGGTCTCGTACAGCTTCCGACCCATCAGGTGGACGCCGACGCCGCGGATCTCCTCGATCCAGAACCGGAAGACGTCCGTGTCGGGCGCCGTCCAGTCAAAGGTGCCGTCCGGCCCGACGATGTATCCGTCGAGCGAGACATTCATCGAATACGTCACACTGCGCATCAGACGCCCTTTCGCTGAACCCACCAGCCGGCCTGTCGTTCGCGGTCGCGCTCGATGAACGAGTAGAGGATGAGGTCGACGCGGCCGTCGTGGACGAAGCCGGCGCTCCGGAGGACGCCCTCCCGCGTGTAGCCCGCCCCCTCCGCGACGCGCCGCGACGCGGCGTTCCCCGTCGCGACGAGGATCTCGACACGGGCAAAGCCCTGCTCCTCGACCGCCCAGCGGGTCAGCAACCGCACCGCCTCGCGCATCAGCCCCCGACCGCGCGCCCAGGGCGACGCCCAGTAGCCGATCTCCGTCGTGCGCGCGCGCCAGTCGGTGCGCTTCAGGTCGATCGCCCC
>JBJKRU010000299.1:0-9622 GCA_046704485.1 Candidatus Limnocylindrales bacterium
TCACGATCATCCAGCCGCCGCCCAACGTGACGGGCTCGCTGCACCTGGGGCACGCCCAGCGCACGACGGTCGAGGACCTGATGGTGCGCCACGCGCGGATGAACGGCCGCCCGGCGCTGTTCCTGCCCGGCCTGGACCACGCGTCGATCGCCGCGCAGGTCGTGCTCGACAAGATCCTCGCGGCGGAGGGCGAGAGCCGCGCCAGCCTGGGCCGTGAGCGGTACCTCGAGCGGATGCGCGCATTCGTGGACGAGACCCGCACCACGATCCTCACCCAGCAGCGCCGCGTCGGCGGGTCATGCGACTGGGGCCGGCTGCGGTTCACCATGGACGACGTGTCGGCCCGGGCCGTGCGCGAGGCGTTCCTGCGCCTCTACCGCAGGGACCTCGCCTACCGCGCCGAGGCGCTCGTCAACTGGTGCCCGGGCTGCCGGACCTCCGTGTCGGACCTCGAGGTGATCCCGACGCCCGAGACGGGCACGATCTGGCGGATCCGCTACCACCTCATCGACGAGGCGACGGGCGAGCCGGAGGCGGCGAGCCTGACCGTCGCCACCACCCGCCCGGAGACGCTCCTCGGGGACACGGCCGTGGCGGTCCACCCCGACGACAAGCGCTACGCGAGGCTGGTCGGCCGGCGGGTGCGGATCCCGTTCGTCGATCGCGACGTGCCGGTCATCGCGGATCCGGTGGTGGACCCGGCATTCGGCACGGGCGCGGTGAAGATCACGCCGGCCCACGACCACGACGACAACGAGACGGGAAGGCGCCACGGCCTGCCCATGCCGACCGTGCTCGACGACAGTGCCCACGTGGCGGACACCGGCACGCGCTATGACGGCATGGAGCGCTACAGGGCGCGATCGGCGGTCCTGGAGGACCTTGCGGCCGCTGGCGACCTTGAGGGTGAACAGGCCCACGAGATGGTGATCGGCCGCTGCCAGCGCAGCAGCGACGCCGTGGAGCCGCGGCTCAAGACCCAGTGGTTCGTCCGGACCGGGCCGCTCGCCGCGGCCGCCCTCGAGGCCACCCGCTCGGGACGGACGGCGATCCTGCCCGAGCGGTTCGAGAAGGTCTGGGAGCACTGGATGACCACCATCCGGGACTGGAACGTGTCCCGGCAGCTGTGGTGGGGCCACCGCATTCCGGCCTGGTACTGCGCCGACGGCCACGCGACGGTCAGCGCAGAGGTGGCCGGGCCGGACGCGTGCGAGGTCTGCGGCGCTCCGGCAGCGACGCTGACCCAGGACCCCGACATCTTCGACACGTGGTTCAGCTCCGGGCTGTGGCCGTTCTCGACGCTGGGCTGGCCCGACGCGACCGACGACCTGGCGCGCTTCTACCCGGGCTCGGTCATGGAGACCGGCTACGACATCATCTTCTTCTGGGTCGCCCGGATGGCGATGCTGGGGATCGAGCTCGCGGGCGGGACGCCGTTCGACACGGTCTACCTCTCGGGCCTCATCCGCGACCCCTACGGCCAGAAGATGTCGAAGACGAAAGGCAACGTGGTGGACCCGCTGGGGACCATCGACGAGCACGGCGCGGACGCCCTTCGCTTCGCCCTCGTCCACGGCGCGACGCCGGGCAACGACCAGCGGTTCGGCATGGCCAAGGTCGAGAACGCCCGCAACTTCGCCAACAAGCTCTGGAACGCCACGCGCTTCGTGCTCGGTGCACGCCCGTCGAGCATCGCGCCCGACGCAGCGCGCCAGGCGCCCGACCCGGCGCGCCTCGGACCGGCCGAGCGTTGGGTGCGGTCGCGTGCCGCAGCCACGGTGGCCGCCGTGGACAAGGCCATGGGCGAGTTCGCCTTCGGAGAGGTGACGCGGCTCCTCTACGAGGCCATCTGGAGCGAGTACTGCGACTGGGGCATCGAGTTCGCGAAGGTTCGCCTGGCGGACCAGTCGCGCGCTGCCCCGGATCGGGAGGCAACCTGGTGGACCCTGGTGGAGGCGCTCGACACGTACCTGCGGCTGCTCCACCCGGTGATGCCGTTCATCACGGAGCGCCTCTGGGCAGCGCTGCCCCGCACGGCCGACGACCCCGAGCTGCTGATCGTGGCGAGCTGGCCGGCCGGTGGGCCGCGAGACGAGGCGGCCGACGCCGAGGTCGGGGCGCTGATCGAGCTCGTGCGCGCCGTCCGCAACGCGCGCGCCGACGCGAGGCTGGAGCCGGCCTCCTGGCTGCCGCTCGATGTGGCCGTGGAGGCGAGCCTGGCCGAATCCGTCGACGCCCTGCTGCCCGCCCTCGAGCGGCTCGCCCGCGCCCGGCCCCTGCGCCGCCACGAGACCCGCGAAGCGCTCTACGCGGCGGCGTCCGGCCTGTCGGTCATCACGGGACCGGCCGAGGCCATCGTGGGCGCAGGCGCGACCGACCCAGGGGCGGCCGATGCCGATCGCGCGCGTCTGGAGAAGGAGCTCGCGGACGCGGAGCGCCTGTGGGACGCGGCTCGGGCACGCCTGGCGAACGATGCCTTCACGTCCAAGGCGCCGCCTGCCATCGTCGAGGGAGCGCGCGCCCGCGAGGCCGAGCTGGCCGAGCAGGTGGCCCGCCTGCGAGAGCGCCTCGCCCGCTGATCCAGAGGTGGGCGTGCCCGCTCGCTGCTAGGATGACCATGACCCGGCCATCCGCCGAGCGATGGAGGATTGTGTGCCGTTCCTGAAGCGCCGCGGCAGCGAACCGCCGCCCAAGCCCGCCGCAGCATCGGGCTCCGCCCGCCTCGGCTTGCCCGAGGAGGTGGTCGCGCAGGACTTCTCGCTCAAGCTCTACTACGCGGGCAAGAGCAGCGAGGGCGTTCGGATGCGGGCCGGCCCCCGCGCGCTCGCGGAACTGCCCGGCATGCTGGTGGGCTTCGCCAAGGGCGCCGTCGAGGTGGTGGAACCACTCCCGCTCGAGTACTCGCAGGCGATGCCGCAGATCGTGCACCCGTCCGAGGCGATGCAGTGGCTCCAGGCGCACCACGAGCTCAGCCCGGTCACCCGCCACGGGCTCATGGTCCTCGAGACGATCGACGCGGTCGACCTCGCCTTCGACACGTTCGCCTGCGGCCTGCTCGACGGGGAGACCGACACCTCGGGATACCCCGAGTACAACGCCATCGTCGGCGGCGTCGCCTCGCACTGGGATGAGGCGACCGGCGACATGGTCGTGCGGGCCGTCGTGGGCTGGGGGGGCCGCGGTGCGCGCGGGGACACCGACCGGATCGCCCAGCGGATTCTCGCCGGGATCCTCGGCAACGTGCTCGGCAGCCAGCATGCGATCGGCCTGACGGCTGTGGAGCGCCCGGTCCCGGCCGCAGGGCGGGGCGGACTCGTGTGCGCCCACTGCGGCTTCGCCTCGGGCCACGAGCGCGCGTTCTACTGCCCCAAGTGCGGCATGCGGCTGCTCCGCGGCTGACCACACCCGAAGACCTCTGACGATGCCCATCTACGACTACGTCTGCACCGCCTGCGACCACCGCGCCGACATCCTCCACGGGATCAACGACCCGGGGCCGAACTTCTGCCCCTCATGCGGCCGGGAGGGGACCATGCGCAAGCTGTTCTCGGCCCCCTCGATCCACTTCAAGGGCTCGGGCTGGGCGAAGAAGGACCGAGGCGGCGGCGGCAAGCCGGCGTCCAAGTCCCCGGCCGCTTCGACAACGTCCACGCCGGCCGACTCCACGAGCTCGAGTCCGGCGTCCACCAACTCCTCGCCCGACTCGAAGGATTGAGCGATGCCCTCCGCCGCCGACTGGATCACCCTGGGCGAGGCGGCCGAGATCCTGGCCGCCGCGAACGTGCGCTTCGCTCCCGCGACCATCGGCGGGTGGGCACGCTCCGGGAAGCTCTCGAGCATCAAGCTGGGCGGCCGCAGGTACGTGCGCCGCGGCGAGGTGCGGGCGCTGATCGCCGCGCCCCGGCGCGTCTCCTCGGAGCACCTGCAGCCCGGGCTGTTCGAGGACATGCCTTGACGTCATGAGCGAAGGCCGGATCCGGCGCGAGGCCACCGAGGTCGAGGCGGAGGTCGAGGACCGCATCGACGGCCTGCGCGCCCTGGCAGAGCGCGTTGCCGGAAGTCTTGGCGGGCATCCGGGCGTAGCGCGCCTCCGAGACGTGATGCGCACCTACGACCGGGCTGGCGGGGGCCTCGTCGCGGGAGGACTGGCCTACACGTCACTTCTGGCTCTGCTGCCGGCGTTCCTGCTCGCGCTCTCCGTGGTCGGGTTCGTGGTGAGCGAGCCCAACGTTCAGGAACAGATCGTGAAGGTCGTCACGCAGGCGCTGCCCCCGTTCGAGGAGCTGGCCAAGCTCGCGTTGACCGGGGTTGGATCGGGCGCCCTGCCGAGCGGGATCGTGGCGATCGCCACGCTGCTCTGGGGGGCGAGCCGGTTCTACGCGAACCTCGACACGGCCTTCTCGCGGATCTTCCGCGGTGCGCCGAGGCGGAATGCCGTGATCCAGACGATCCGGGGCATCGCGCTGACCATCGTCCTCGTGCTGGTGCCGGTGGCGCTCCTGACCCTGGGGTCGGTGGTGTCGTGGCTCACGCAGCTCGCCCCGGAGGGCGTGACCGTGGGTGAGGCGCCCAGCATTGCCCTCCAGCTCGCATCACCGGTGGCGTCCCTCCTGGCGTTCGTCGCCGTGGTGGCCCTGTGCTACCGCCTCGTCCCCACGGAGCGCGTCCCGTGGCGGGCGATCCGCGTGCCCGCCGGAGCGGTCGGCCTCGTGCTGGCGGTGTTCACCCAGGTCTACGTCCTCATCGCGCCGCGCCTGATGGGGCTGTGGGCCGTCACCGGCACCGCCCTCGCGCTCATCGCCCTGCTCGCGTGGCTGTCGATCGCGTTCAACGTGCTGCTGCTGGGCGCGGCGTGGACGGAGGTGCGCTCGCGGCCGGCCTCGCCGGCGGACGACGGCGCGACGGAGCACCCGAGCGGCGCGCAGGGGGAGGGGATCGGCATCTGAGGACCGCCGATGGCCCGGCGGCGGGCGCCGTCGATCGGGTGCCACCTCGGTCGGCCGGGCGCTGGCGTCGGTCCGGCGACCAGGTGGCGGCTACCCCTGGCGCGCGCCGCAGCGGCGGCAGAAGCGGGCGTTGGCGGAGAGCGAGAGCCCGCACTGGACGCACGGCTGGGGCGTCGGGGTTGCGGCGGGTTCGCGACCGGGGCTGGTCGTCGCGACCGGTCCCGCTGACATGTCCTCCCGGGCGGACGCGGCCCACTGGGACGCGGCGTCGGCGGAGGGCACGAGCCTCCGGCCCGCCAGGGTCGCGCCCTCCATCGGGCGACTGTTCGTGGGCCAGCTGGGCTGTCGAGGCCACGCTGGGGCGGAGCCGTCATCTGGAGCGACGGTGAGCCATCCTGGGGCCAGGGCCTCGGACGTCTTGGAATCGGGCGATGGAGCGGGCGCCGCGGCGGGTGACTCTGCGGGCTCCTCCGGGGCCGCGGTGGCCGCGATCGGCTCCGGAGCCTGCGGCGCCGGTATGGGCGCTGGTGCCGTCCGCGGGAAGAGATGGGGCGGCGGCGGGGGCTCCAGCGGGGCCTCCATCTCGACCGCGGCCTCGGGCGCCCCAGCGGCAGGCGAAGCAGCCTCGCCCTTCGGCTGGGGCTCGACGGCCGCAGGCGCGGCCGCTTCTGCGACGCCGGGGCCGGGGAGCGCGGTGGCTGGCGCCGGCCCGACGAGCGGCGCGCCGGTGGGTTCAGCGGCGTCGAGCGCAGCGTCCCCGGCAAGCGCAGCGTCCCCGACGGGTTCGGCCTCGGGCGAAGTGGTCTCGGGGGCTCCGGCGACCGCCGGGATGCCGGCGACAGGTTCGGTCTCGGCCACCCCGGCGAGGTCGTCGGGTTGGTGGGCGGCCTCGTATGCGGCGATCGCGTCGTCGAGGCTCTCGCCGAGCCTGAGCCCCTTTAGCGCCAGACCCGGAGCTGCCGCCGGCTCGGCCGACGCCGTCGCCGGTGCAGCGGCGGCCTCCTCCGGCGGAGCGGCGGTCGGCTCCGGCGCCAGTTCGGCAACGTCCTCGGCGGGTGCGGTCTCGACCGCCTCGAGTGCCCCCTCTCCGCTGTCGGTCGCCTCCGCCTGCGCCGCTTCCTCTGGAGCCGGCAGGTCGACGGCGGGCCACGCGGTGACCTCGATGGACCCCTCGAGCGTGGCCCCCTCGGGACTCGCCGCGATCGCCGCCAAGCGGCCTTCGATCGCCTCGCTGGCGCCGGGCTCGAGGTCCTCGATGGCCTCGGCGGCAGGCAGCGGCGCGCAGGTGAGGCAGCGGCCCTCTTCCGTGTGCCAACAGTTGGCGCACGTGTACTGCCGGCAGGACATGCAGAAGTTGAACGTCTTGTGGAACGCGTCGAGCTGGAGGACGGTTGCCGCGAGCTCCTCCTCGCCGCGGGCGTCGGCCATCGCCTCGGAGAGGGAATCGTCGGACAGGACGTAATTGCGCAGGCCCTTGGTGAAGGTCCGCGCTCTGCCGAGACGAGAGTTCTGGGGCCGTGCGGTCTCGAATGTGTACCGAGTACCGCACCGCTCGCAGAACGACTCGGTGAGGATCTCCGTCATAGCCCCCGGCTCTCCGACGCTGGGACGCGCCCGACGAGTTCGGTCGGACAGGGGCAGAGTATAGCCAGCGTCGGCCGAGGGGCCTTCCTCGGTGGTACCGGGAGCCGGCGCCGATGGTTCGGGGTCGACCGAAGCGTCCTTTCCGGCTCTGGTAGGGTTGCCGCTGCCATGGTCGCCATCGCAGACCTCGAGCGCCTTCTTGAGCGCGTGTTCGAGCGCACCTCCGCCCGCCTCTTCCGGTCACGGGTGCAGGCGGTCCAGGTGGAGCGCCGGATCGAACGCGCCATGGAGGGCGGGAGAACGGGCCGGGGCACCGCCACCACCGTGCCCAACCGCTTCCGGGTGCGACTCCACCCCTCCGACCTCGAGGACCTCGCCACGCGGGGCGGCAGCATCGAATCCCTGGCAGCCGACCTTGCCGACAAGGCACTCGCTTTCGCCCGGATGCACGCCTACCACCTCGTCTCCCGCCCGACGGTGATCCTGGTCGCGGACCCGTCGGCGGAGCGCCGCATGGTGGAGGTGGACGCCAGCGTGTGGCGACCGACCGCCCCCGCACCTGTGGACGGCAGCCACGCGCCGTCCGCCGCCGTCGCACCAGGGAGCGGAGCCCCGTCCGGGACGGCCGCGCTCGGCCCCTTTGCGACGGCGAGCCCGGAACCCGATGCGTTCTCGGCGGCATCTGACGAGGGCCTGGCCTCGCTCGTGGCGCCGCGGGCTGGACACGCTGACAGCGAGGGGGCCTCGTCGCCGCCTGCCGCTCGCGGCGGCGGGATCCGCGACGTGGGCGACCGCCTGTATGCCGTGCGACCCGCCGTCCCGCCGCCAGCAGCCGCGCTGCTCCGGGTCTCCGAGCCCGGTGGACACGAGCGCGAGGTCAGGGTGGAGGGGCAGACCCTCACGCTGGGACGGGCGACCGATAACGGGCTGGTGGTCCCGGACGCGCGCGTCTCGCGCCACCACGGACGATTCGTCAGCCGAAACGGCACGCTCGTCTACACGGACCTCGGGAGCACCAACGGCAGCCGCGTCAACGGCATCCGGGTGGACGAGATCGTCCTGGGCGCGGGCGACCGCCTCCAGGTCGGCAACGTCGTGGTGGTCGTGGACCAGCTGCCGGGCTGACGTGGACGGATTCGTCCTGGCGCTCTGGGTCCTGCGCCTCGGGTTCCTCGCTCTGCTCTACGTCTTCCTGTTCCTGGTGGCGCGGGTCCTCGTGCGCGACCTGCGAGCCGCAGCCCGGGGCCCCGCGGAGCCGGGCCGCCTGGTGGTCCTGGCCTCGCCGGGCGGCGCGCCGGCGGCCGGCACCGCATTCGCGCTGGACGCGGTCACCTCGCTGGGGCGCGACCTGACCAACACCGTGGTCGTGGACGACCCGTTCGCCTCCTCGGAGCACGCCGTGCTCACGTTCCGCGGTCGCGTCTGGTACGTGGAGGATCGCGGCAGCACGAACGGCACCCTCGTGAACGGCCAACTGGTCACGGCGCCCACCCCCATGGGCTTCGGGGACCACTTGCAGATCGGCGAGGTCCAGTTCCGCCTCGACCGGGGGCGGCCGTGAGCGCGGCTGTGCAGGCTCGGCCCGTCGGTCGTCGCATCGCTGGCGTGCGGCCCAGGATGCGCAAGGTCGAGCTGGGCCTGCTCGTGGTGGTGGCGACGGCGCTCGCGCTCGGCGGCGCGTCGCTCGGCGCCACCGAGCGCTGGCTGCAGGCGCAGGCCGCCGGCGAGAAGCTCACCGCCTTCGGATTCGCGCCGCCCGATCCGCGGGGCCTCAGCCTGTACATCCTCGCGCTGCTGGCCGTCCACGTGGCGTTCGTGCTCGCCGGGCGCCGCACCGACCAGATCCTGTTGCCGGCCGTGGGGCTGCTCGGCGGGATCGGCCTGCTGCTGATGCAGCGCCTGCCGCAGGGTCTGGTGACGCAGACGATCGGCCCTCTCGAGCTCGGCCTCGGGGAACTCCAGCTGCTGTGGCTGCTGATCTCGCTCACGGTCGCGGCGCTGCTTGCGCTGCTCATACGGTCCGACCGCTGGCTTCGCGCCTACAAGTACACCTGGGCGGCGGCGGGCATCGCGCTACTGGCCCTCACATTCGTGTTCGGCACGGACGTCAACGGCGCCCGCCTGACCCTGTCGATCGGGCCGATCAACGGCCAGCCGTCCGAGCTGCTCAAGGTGATCCTGGTGGTCTTCCTGGCGGCCTACCTCTCGGAGAACCGCCCGCTGCTCGCCACCGAGAGCATGCGCCTAGGCCCGCTGCGCCTGCCGCCGATCCCGTACCTGGCCCCCATGGTCGCGATGTGGGCGATCGCGCTCGGTGTCGTCGTCGTCCAGCGCGACCTCGGCGCGGCGCTCCTGTTCTTCGCGGTGTTCCTCGCGCTCCTGTTCGTGGCCACTGGCCGAACCTCGTACGTCGTCGGCGGGATGGCGCTGTTCCTCGCGGGCTCGTGGGTGCTGTACCAGCTCTTCGCCCACGTCCAGGTCCGCGTCGACAACTGGCTCGACCCGTTCCGCGACCCGCTCGGGCAGGGGTTCCAGACCGTGCAGGCGCTATATGCCTTTGCGCGAGGCGGGCTGCTGGGCGTGGGACTCGGGGCGGGCCTGCCGACCATCGCCGGCAACCTGCCCGTGCCGGCGGTGCACACGGACTACCCGCTGGCGGCTCTCGGCGAGGAGCTGGGCCTCGTGGGCCTGCTTGCGATCTTCGGCCTGTACCTCGTGATCGTGGAGCGCGGGCTTCGGATCGCCGCCGCGGCGCACGATGAGTTCCGGGCACTGCTGGCCGCCGGCCTGAGCCTCGTGATCGGCATCCAGGCGTTCATCATCGCGGCCGGCAACCTCAAGCTGATCCCCCTCACGGGGATCACGCTGCCGTTCATCTCGTACGGCGGCTCGTCGCTCCTCGCGAATGCCATCGCCGTGGGCATGCTCCTGGCCCTGTCGGACCCCGGCGCCGTGCCTCCGCCACCTCCGCACAGCCGCCGGTGGCGGAGGCGGAGGGAGGTGACATGAGCAGCGAGCCGCAGCCCCCGGCCCCCGGCGCCCGGGCCGGCGGGCCGGCACGCCACGACCGCGCCGTCGACGAGGCCCCCTCG
>JBJKRU010000300.1:0-12860 GCA_046704485.1 Candidatus Limnocylindrales bacterium
CCCCGGGGGCGCGCCCCCGGGTAGCGGGGCAGGGTTGGGCGCGGGCGGGGGGGGGCCCGCGGGCGGGGGGCCGCCGCCCACGACCGCGTACGCTGACAGGACGGCGAGCTGCAGGCTGAGCAGCGTCAGGTTCGTGCGGCTGACGAGGAGCGAGCTCTCCGTCCCGGCGAGCAGCGATGGGAGCGCCGTCGAGATCGTCGGCGGCTGGCCGATCTGGGCGAGGAGCCGTTCCGGCAGCGCGTTGACGGCCCCGAGCAGCGTCGCGACGTCGTCGACCGTCAGGCGCGCCACATCGGGGGCAGCACGCCACGAGGCGTGCACCGAGACGAGGGGAGCGCGCCGGAGGAGGGCGTCTGGCGTCGTGAGGAACGGGCCGAACGTCCGGAAGCCCTGGCCCGCGACGAGGCCCGAGAGGAGCTGGGCATTGCCGTGCCAGAAGCCGTCGGCCGGGTTGTTCGCGTGGAAGGTGCCGACGAGGCGGACGGGGACGATGGCCGCGGCGCCCACGTCCGTCTGGAGCGAGATCTCGTCCCCGACCGAGAGGTGGAGTTCTTCCGCGGCCGGCGCCGCGAGGACGACCTCGATGGGCGCGCTGCCGATCCCGCCGTCCGCGGGCCAGGTGCCGGCGGTGAGGGTGGCGTGCTGCGCAAGCCCGTCGAGGAAGCCCAGCTGGGCCACGTCCCCCGTCCGGACCCCGGGCCGCGCGAGGATGGTGAGGGCCGCGGTGCTGCGGACGTCGCGCTCCACCGTGCCGCGCGTGGCCGGCAGGTCCTCGAGGTCGGCCATGACCCGGTCGTTGACGTCGGCGACGAGCGCGGGGGGAGCGTAGACGGCGACGTCGATCGAACGGTCCGCGGGAGGGGCTTCGACGAAGGTCTGGGTCAGCCCGGCCAGCGAGGCCGCGGACCAGTAGATCGGGCCCGCGGCCACGACGGTCGCGGCGATGAGCGTGACCACCCAGGCGGCCGCGACGATCGGCCAGTCGGCCCGCGTCCGCCGGAGGCTGTGCCGCCAGGCGGCGATCAGCGTGGACACGGATCACGCATCGGCGGGGTCGACAGCGGTGGGAGCTGCCGCCGGGCGAACCGGGGCTGGCCGTCAGCCGCGAGCGCGCACGCCGCGTGCGCGGTCGCCAGGCCATTGTGCGGCCAGCGGTCCGGCGTGCCCTCGTCGTGCATTGGCCGACACAGTATCGTGCCCCGCCCGCCCGTGGCGGGAGCGCTTGGCATGCGACCTCGTGGCATGCGACCTCGTGGCAGCCAGCCCCTCGTCGCCTCCCAGGGGACGATTCCGCACCGGACCGGTCGGATCATCTCGCCGTGGGCGATGACGGTGCGTCCCAGCCTGCCCCTCTGTCGCCGATGTGGTCGGATCGTCTCCGGCCGGGTGACACCACGACGCCGACGGCCCGTTATCGTCGCCCCGGACGCGACTGCCTGGTGGGAGCGGAGCCTGGTGGGAGCGGAGGTTGGTGGGCACGCCCCCCCCGGGGGTGGGCACGGCCCCTGGTGGGAGCGGAGCCTGGTGGGCACGCCCCCGGGTGGGCACGCCCCCGGATGGCCATGCCCCCTGGTGGGAGCGGAGCCTGGTGGGCACGCCCCCGGGTGGGCACGCCCCCGGATGGCCACGCCCCCTGGTGGGAGCGGAGTCTGGCCGCCGGTGGGTCGTCAAGGATCGTGACGCCCCCGGGACCGGGCTGGTGTGCGATGCTCAGTCCGGGGACGCGACCCGGGGGTCGGCGCCGCCGTGATCGCGTGACGCCGAGGAGGGACCAGCCGGATGGAGGACGCCCCGCGCCGCCACGTCGGCGAGCTGTTCGCCGCGCTGGTCGCCATGGGGTTCGGGTCGGCGTACGTCGCCACCTCGGTCGCGCTGGCCGCCTTCGACCCGCTGCCGCTGGCCGCCTGGCGGACCGTGCTGGCGACCCTGGCCGTGGGGACCGTGATGGCGGTGGTGCGCTCGCGCCGCAGAAGCCAGGGCGCCGAGCGGGGGGCCGCCAGCGGCGGGGCGGCGGGCCCTGCCGCCGGGACCGGACAACCGCCGCCGCTCGCTGCCCGCGCAGTCCGCCTCCTGACGCTGTCGATCCTCGCGGGACCGCTGTTCCTCTCGTCCATGAACCTCGCCGTCGCCCATGTTGGGGCGGCGATCGCTGCGTTCGTGGCCGGCCTGTACGCGGTGCTGGCCGCGGTCTTCGCGCCGTTCCTCCTGCCGGAGCGGCTCACGGCGCGGGTGCTGGGGGGATTCGCCCTGGCCGTCGTGGGCACGGGTCTGCTCGCCGAGCTGGCGCCTGACGCCATCGACCTCTCCGGCATCGGCTGGGGCGTGCTCGCGGCGGTCGCGTTCGCGCTCTACCTGGTGCTCACGAGGCGGTGGTCGCACCGATACCGCCTCGACGGGCTCACCGTGGCCCTCTCGAATGCCGCCACGACCGCCGTCGTGCTCGGCGGCTTCCTCCTCGTCACGGACCCGGCGTCGCTCGTGCCGTCATCGCCGCCGCTCACGGCGCTGGTCGCGCTCGGCTGGATCGCAGGGGTGGCCGCCATCGGCCCGGTCCTCACGGTCGCGAGCCTCCGGCGCATCCCGGCGGCGCGCTCGGCGGCGTTCCTGCTGCTCAACCCGATAACGGCCACGTTCCTCGCGGTGCTGCTCTTGGGCGAGAGCCTGTCGCCGCTCCAGGCCTTGGGGGGCTTGCTGGTCCTGCTGGGGATGGCGACCGCGATCGTGCCCACCGGCCCAGGCGGCGACGCGGCGGTCGGGCAGGCCCGTCGCGAAGCGGTTCCCTGACCGCCACCCGGTGACCGCCCCCTGGGCCCGGAGGACCCCCCAGTCGGCCCGGAGACCTCCCCTTTCAGCCCCGGGAGCGCCGTGGGTCGGCCCCGGAGAGCGCCCCTCAAGCCCGGAGGCGGGTCGCGAGGCGCCGCTCTGCCTCGTCGGTGACGGCCGAGGCGATGCTCGTCCCGAAGCGCCAGGCCAGCCGGTCGAGGAACGGCCGGCGCAGGTGGGCGACCGTTGACCGGGCCGGGACGCCGGCCGCCCGCGCGGCGATGTCCACCGCCCGCTCGAGGTCGCCGATCTCGTCGACGAGGCCGAGGTCCCGAGCCTCGCGCCCGAGCCACACCTCGCCGGTCGCGAGCTCCCGCGCTCGGTCGTCGGCCATCGCGCGGCGCGCCGCCACGCGCCCCACGAAGGCGTCGTAGAACGCGTCGACGATCGCCTGCTCCTTCGCGAGCTCCTCCTCGCTGTCCTCGCGCCACGGCGCTCCGGCCCCCTTCAGGCGACCGGCGCGCGTCTCGGTGACGCTCACGCCGAGGCGGTCCAGCAGTCGGGGCAGGCGTGGCGAGGCGGAGATGACGCCGATCGACCCGACCACCGAATTGGGCTGGGCGACGATCGTCTGGGCGGCCAGCGCGGCCAGGTACGAGCCCGACGCCCCCACGCCCCTGATCGCCGCGACCAGCGGCTTCTTCGCGGCCAGCCGCTCGAGGGCGAGGAACATGTCATCGCTGGCCGTCGCCGAGCCGCCGGGCGAGTCGATGTCGAGCACCACGGCCGGGACGCGCGGCGACTCGCGGAGGCGCCGCACCAGCTCGATCCAGTCGGCGGTGCGCGAGCCGCCGCCGATCGGGCCGAACAGCCGCAGCACGGCCACCCGGTCGGGACGGCGACGGCGGATCCACGGGCCGACGATCGGGAGGCGTCGGAGGAGCGTCATGGCGGCAGCGTAGCGCCGTGTTCGCCGCGGCGTGAATCCACCCCTTCCCGAGCGGCGCGCGGTGCCATATCCTTCTGCGCCACGACAGCCATCGGGACGGTTGTTCGGCGCGGAGGTCCGGGCATCCCTGAGGAGCTGTCTTGGCGTCGATCGTGTCCGTGCACTCGTTCCGCGGCGGAACGGGCAAGTCGAACACCACGGCGAACCTCGCTGCGGCGCTCGCCGCTGAAGGCCGGCGCGTCGGCGTGATCGACGCGGACATCCAGTCACCGGGGATCCACGTGATCCTCGGCCTCGCCGGCGACGAGATCCGCGCCTCGCTCAACGACTTCCTGTGGCACGGGCGGGACCTCCGCGACGTGGCGCTCGACGTGACGGACCGCCAGGGCGTGCCGCTCGCAGGCCGGCTCTACCTGATCCCGTCGAGCATGCAGCCCGGCGAGATCACCCGCGTCCTCCGCGAGGGCTACGACGCCCAGAAGCTCACCGCCGGCCTGCGCGATCTCGTGGACGAGCTGAGCCTCGACGTCCTGCTGATCGACACCCACCCCGGCCTCAACGAGGAGACGCTCCTCTCGCTGGTGATCTCGCACGCGCTCGTCATCGTGATGCGGCCGGACCGCCAGGACTACGAGGGGACCGGCATCACGGCCCGCGTGGCGCAGGAGCTCGAGGTCCCGAGGATCCTGCTCGTCGTCAACAAGACGCCCGCGAGCCTCGACCCCGACGCGGTATCGGCGCGGGTCGAGGGGGCCTACGGCGTGCCGGTCGCGGCGGTGCTGCCCCACTCGGACGAGCTCATGAACCTCGCCAGCGAGGGGGTGTTCATCCTCCGCTACCCCGACCACCCGATGAGCGCCGCCTACCGCCGGATCGCCGCCATGGTGACGGCCCGGAGCGACGGTGCCTGAGGGAGGCGCGTTCTTCTCGCGCGACGAGCTGCTCGGCGGCCTGCCGGCCCGCCGGGCGAGCACCGTCCTGTTCGCCATCGAGAGCCGCACGGCGAGCCTGGTGCGCCGATCACGCGAGGCGATGGCCAGCTACCTCACCGACCGGACGGCGCAGGAGCGCGACGCGGCATTCCTCGAGGCGATGGCCCGGGGGCGCGCGCTGCCCGTCGCGATCTCGGTCCAGGACCTCGAGCGCTACGCGCCAGCCTGGGCGCCGCTCGTCCCGGCCGATCCGGGTCTCCGCGCCGAGTTGGCGCGACTGGTCGGCGGCAAGTACCGCCTCGCCCCCGGGCGCGTCTCGGGCATCGCCGCGGCGCTGGGGCTGGACGACCCGGCGGTCGGGGAGGCGTTCGCCCGTCGGGACGGGGCACAGATCCGCTCGATCCTCGCCGAGCGCACGTCGCCCCGCGACCGCCTGCGGTGGTGGCGGTCCGCGGCCGCCTACCGGCTCGAGCACTTGCCGGCCTTCTGGATGGCGTTCTCGCTGACGCTCACCGAGACGATCGGCGAGGGCGTGCTGACGGTCCCGATCGCCGTGGCGGGGCTGGGGCCGCTCGGCGGGCTGGCGGTCCTGGTCGTCCTGGGCCTGGTCAACCTGCTCACGATCGCCGCCATGGTCGAGGCGATCAGCCGCGACGGCGAGATGCGCTACGGGTCGTCCTACTTCGGGCGGCTGGTCTCGAACTACCTCGGCCGCCCCGGGACGGCGCTCATGAGCCCCGCCATGGTCGTCCTCGACACCATCTGCGTCCTGGTGTACGCGATCGGGTTCGCCTCCGCCGTGGGAGATGCGACCGGCATCCCGCCCGAGGTCTGGGTCGCGGTCCTGCTGGTCGTCAACGTCCTGCTCGTGCGGGGTGGGTCGATCTCCGCGACCGTGGCCTCGGCGATCGTGGTGGGCGCCGTGAACGTCGGGCTGATCCTGGTGATCTGTCTCGTGTCAGTCCCGTCCGTCCGCCTCGACCGGCTCCTCGCCGGCCCGACCGGGGTCAACGGGGCCTCCTTCGGCTTCACGGATCTCGAGATCGTCCTCGGGGTGATCCTGGTCGCCTACTTCGGCCACTCGTCGGCCGGCAACGCGGCGAAGGTGGTCCTGGCCGAGGACCCCTCCGGGCGCCAGCTCATGCGCGGGAACCTGGCAGCCATGGTGTCCGTGATCGCGCTCTACTGCCTCATGACCGTGGTCGTGCTCGGCGTGGTGCCCGCGGTGGACCTGGTCGGGTACGCAGGCACGCCCATCACGCCCCTCGCCGCCATCGTCGGCCCCATGGCGACGGTCGCGGGGTCGCTCTACGTGGTGATCGCGATCGGGTTCGGCTCGATCTACTGCACGCTGAGCCTGTTCAACCAGGTCGCCGAATGGCTGCCGCCCGTCGCGGACGACAGGACCCGCGCAACGGCTGGACCGGGGCGGCTGCTCGCCGTCCGGGGCGCCCGGACCACGCTCTGCCTCCTGCCGGCCGTGGCGCTCTTCGCGGCGGTCGAGGCGCTGTTCGTGACCGGCACGCAATCGTTCACGGCCCCGCTGGGGTTCCTCGGCCTGCTCACGTGCGCCCTGCTCGGGGGCGTCATCCCGATGCTGATGGTCGCCGCGAGCCGTCAACGGGGTGACATCGTGCCCGGCATGGTCGTCCGTGCGGCGGGCCATCCGGTGACGGTCGTCTCGGTCACGGCCTTCTACATCGGCGCGATCGTCGCCAACGGATTGTTCATCTGGCAGGCCCCGGTCGAGCGGCTGACGGCCGCCGTCACCGCGCTCGCCGCAATCGGCCTCGTGCTCTGGTCGTACAGGGCGGGCAGCTACCGGCCGAGGACGGTCGTCGAGGTACTGGTCGACAACAGGAGCAACGAGCGCGCGCGCCTCGACCTGAACTCGGCCGGGCGGCGCGTGTCCACGCAGATCCGCTTCCAGCAGGAGGCCGGTCCCGTGGAAGTTCACACTCACGGCGTCGACCTCGGCCGGGCGCGGGCACTCCGCTGGGTCTCGCTGGGACTCCCCGAGGGGATCGCGCGAGACCTCAAAGTCTGGGTGCACGGGGTCACGCCGGAGGGCGATTCGGCCGCCTGGCCAGCCGTGGTGACGCTGGATGATGGCGACGCCGTGCGCGCCGTGCCGATTGACGCGGCGACGGGCGAGGGGAGCGCGACGCTGGAGGCCGGCACCCCCACCCTGCGGATCGAGCCGAAGCGGACGCTGGCCATGGAGCTCCGGCCGTGAGCGCCCTCGACCCCGTCAGCGAGCTGGCCGCCCTGCGCGCCCGCGTCGGCGAGCTCGAGGCCGCCGAGGCCGACCGGCGCCGCTCGGACCGGCTCGCGGACGCGCTCTACCGGATCGCGGACGCCGCGAGCTCCGCTCGCGAGATGCGCGAGTTCTACGCGGCGATGCACCGGGTCGTCGCCCAGCTCATGCATGCCGAGAACTTCTACATCGCCTTGTACGACGAGGAGCGGCAGCTCCTCAACTTCGCCTACGAGGTCGACACGGTCGACCCGAACCCGGCCGACCCCAACGAATGGTTCCCGATGGGCAGCGGCTTCGCCCGCGGGAGCACCGCGTACGTGCTCCGGACGGGGAAGCCCATCATCATCACGCCGGAGGTCCACGACGACCTCGTGCGCCGCGGCGAGCTCGAGCTGATCGGCACCATGGGCGAGGGCGACTGGCTGGGGGTGCCGCTCGTCGCGGAGGGGCGGACGATCGGGGCCCTGGTCGTGCAGACGTACACCGCCGACGAGAAGTACACCGACGCCGACCGCGACCTCCTCGCCTTCGTCGGGCGGCATGTCGCCACCGCGCTGAGCCGCGCCCGCGCCATCGAGGAGACGCGCCAGCGCAACGCCGAGCTCGCGGTGATCAACGGCGTCCAGGAGGGACTCGCGGCCCAGCTGGACATGGACGCCATGTACGAGCTGGTGGGCGAGCGGATCCGCGAGCTGTTCGACTCGAGCGACATGTACATCGCGGTGCCCGACCCCGCGTCCGGCCTGGTCACGTTCCCGTACGAGGTCATGGACGGCGAGCGCTACCACACCGACCCGTTCCCGCTCGGGCAAGGGCTCACGTCGATCGTGCTGCAGACCGGCCAGCCCCTCAACCTGGGCTCTCTCGCCGAGGCGAAGGCCCGAGGGAGGATCGCCTCCGGCCCGGAGGGGGAATCGTGGCTCGGGGTGCCCCTGACCAGCCCGGCCGGCGTCATCGGGGCCATCGTCCTCGAGGCCCTTCGCCAGCACGCGTTCGGGGAGTCCGACGTCCGGCTGCTGACCACGATCGCCTCGAGCCTGAGCGTCGCGCTCGAGAACGCCCGCCTGTTCGGCGAGACGAAGCGCCTCCTGGCGGAGACCGGCCAGCGCGCCGCCGAGCTGGCGATCATCAACAGCGTGCAAGCCGGCCTCGCCGCCGAGCTGGACATGCAGGCGATGTATGACCTCGTCGGCGACAAGATCCAGGAGATCTTCGACACGCATGTCGTGGACCTTGCGACCTGGGACGAGGCGACCGACCTGCTGCACTTCCGGTACTCGATCGAGCGCGGCGTGCGGATGCAGGACCCGCCCATGCCGCTGTTCGGCTTCCGACGACACGTGATCGAAACCGGCGAGGCGCTGCTGATCGACGACGTCGAGAGCCAGTCGGTGCGCTACGGGAACCCGCTGACCCCGATCTCGGGCGAACCCGCGAAGTCGCTCGTCCTGGCCCCGCTGCACGTCGGCGGCCGGGTCGGCGGGGTTGTGTCGCTCCAGAACCTCGACCGCGAGGACGCCTTCACGGCGGCTGACATGGACCTGCTGGTGACGATCGCGCGGAGCCTCAGCGTCGCGCTCGAGAACGCTCGGCTGGTGGACGAGACGCGCCGCCGCGCGGCCGAGCTGGAGATCGTCAACCGTGTCGGCGCCGCGCTGACCTCCCAGCTCGACCTCGAGCCGCTGATCCGGCTCGTCGGCGAGGAGCTCCGCCAGACCTTCGGCGCCGACATCGTGTACGTCGCCCTGCTGGACGCCGAGGCCGGCGTCATCGAGTTCCCGTACTACAACGAGGACGGGCGGCTGGAGCCCCAGGGGCCGATCCGGCTGGGCGAGGGGCTCACCTCCCGGATCCTCGCCAGCCGGGAGCCGCTCCTGCTCAACCAGGACGCCCAGTTCGAGGCCATCGGGACCCGTGGCGTGGGGACGCTCGCCCGCTCGTACCTGGGCGTCCCGATCATGGCCGGCGACGACGCGATCGGGGTGGTCAGCGTCCAGAGCACGACGCAGGTCGGCCGGTTCGCGGAGGATGACGCGCGCCTCCTGTCGACGATCGCGGCGAGCGTGGGAGCCGCGCTGCGCAACGCGCGCCTGTACCGGGCGCAGCAGCAGGGCGAGGAGCAGTACCGCCGCCTGGTCGAGGAGCTCCCGCTCGCGCTGTACACGGACCGGCCGGATGGCACGAGCACCAGCACGTATATGAGCCCCCAGGTGGAGGCGATGTTCGGCTATCCCCGCGAATCCTGGCTGGAGGAGCCGTTCTTCGCCTCGGTCGTCCACCCCGACGACCACGACCGGATCTTCGGCGAGGTCGCCGAGACCATCCTGGAGTCAGACGCGACCCGATCCTACGAGTACCGGATCATCGCCGCCGACGGGCGCGTCGTCTGGGTGCGGGACGACGTGTGGGTGGTCCGCGATGCCGACGGCGCGCCGCTCCACATCCAGGGCTTCATGATGGACGTGACCGAGCAGACGCTCGCCGCCGCAGAGATCCGCCGCCAGAAGACGTACTTCGAGTCGCTCGTCAACATCAGCCCGGTCGCCGTGGTCACGATGGACCCCGAGGACCGCGTCACCGGCTGGAACCCCGCGGCCGCGCGCCTCTTCGGGTACACGGCCGAGGAGGCGATGGGGCGCCCGATCGACGACCTCGTCATGGGCGGCGACGCCCTCCCGCGCGAGGGCGTCGGCATCGCCCTCGACCCGCTGGCGAGCGGCGAGACGCACGTCATGACCCGGCGCGCCCGCAAGGACGGCAGCCTCGTCGACGTCGAGCTCGACGTCGTGCCGCTCGTCGTGGACGGCGAGAACGCCGGCTTCTACGCGATCTACCACGACGTCACCGAGCTGCATGCCGCCCGGGTCGCGGCAGAGGCGGCGAACCAGGCGAAGAGCACCTTCCTCGCCGCGATGAGTCACGAGATCCGCACCCCGCTCAACGCGGTCATCGGGATGAGCGGGCTGCTGCTCCACACCGAGCTCGACACCGAGCAGCGCGACTTCGCGGAGACCATCGTCACGTCGGGCGAGGCCCTGCTCACGATCATCAACGACATCCTGGACTTCTCGAAGATCGAGGCGGGCCGGACCGAGCTCGAGTCGCTCCCGTTCCCGCTGCGCGCCACGCTGGAGGGCGCGCTCGACGTCATGGCGCCGACGGCTGGCAAGAAGGGCGTGGAGCTCGCCTACACGATCGACGAGGACCTGCCGCAGGTCCTCTCGGGCGACGCGGGGCGGCTGCGCCAAATCGTGCTCAACCTGCTGTCCAACGCGATCAAGTTCACCGCCGCGGGCGAGGTCGTGCTGTCGGCCACTGGCCACCGGCTGCCCCGGCCCGGACGGTCGGGCGCCGAGCGCTGGGAGGTGGTCGTCGAGGTCCGCGACACCGGCATCGGCATCCCGCCCGATCGGATCGGCCGGCTGTTCCAGTCGTTCAGCCAGGTCGACGCCTCGGTCGCCCGGCGCTTCGGGGGGACCGGGCTGGGCCTCGCGATCAGCCGCCGCCTCGCCGAGCTGATGGACGGCTCCCTCGTCGCGGAGAGCACCGGGGTGGAAGGGGAGGGGAGCACCTTCCGACTCACGATCCGCGCCGACGTGGCGGCCGTCTCAGAGCCGGCCCCGGCCCTCGCCGGCCCGCTGCCGGCTCTCGTCGGCAGGCGAGCGCTCATCGTGGACGACAACGCCACCAACCGGCGGATCGTCGCCGCGCAGGTCCGGCGGTGGGGGATCGAGTCGCGCGACACCGCGCTCCCGCGCGAGGCGCTCGACTGGGTGCGCGCTGGCGAGCGGTTCGACGTCGCCCTGATCGACATGAACATGCCCGAGATGGACGGCTACGCGCTCGCCGACGCCCTCCGCCAGCTCAGGACCGCCGCGGAGCTGCCGATCGTCGTGCTCTCGTCGGTGGGGGGGCGGGACCGCGACGCGCCCGTGATCTCCGCCTTCCTCACCAAGCCCGTGAAGCCGTCGGCGCTCCACGACGCGCTGGCCGACGTCCTCGCCGACGAGGCGGCCCCGCGCGCCCGCGCCGTCCCGGACCGGCCCGTCGTCGATGCCGGGCTCGCGTCGCGCCACCCGCTCCGGCTCCTGCTGGCCGAGGACAACGCCGTCAACCAGAAGCTCGCGCTCCGGCTGCTTGCCCAGTACGGGTACACGGCCGACGTGGCCGCGAACGGGCTCGAGGCGGTCGACGCACTCGAGCGGACCACCTACGACCTGGTGCTGATGGACGTCCAGATGCCCGAGATGGACGGCCTCGAGGCGACCCGCGCGATCCGCGCCCGCTGGCCCGCGACGTCCGGCCCGCGCATCGTCGCGATGACGGCGAACGCGCTCAGCGGCGACCGCGAGGCCTGCCTCGACGCCGGGATGGACGACTACATCACCAAGCCGATCCGCCCCTCCGAGCTCGCGGCCGCCCTCGCCGCCACGCCGCCCGCGCCAGCGGGAGGGCCCGATGCCTGACGACCCGATCGACGCGGCCGCCCTCGACGAGCTCCTCGCGACGCTCGGCGGCGATGAGGCCTTCCTCGCCGAGCTGATCGGCAGCTACCTCGCCGACAGCCCGCCCCTCCTGGAGGCGATGCGCGCCGCGGCCGTGGCCGGCGACCCCGCGACGCTCCGCCGGGCAGCGCACACGCTGAAGTCAACGAGCGCCAGCATGGGCGCGCTCCGGCTGTCGGGTGTGTGCCGGGAGGTCGAGGCGGCGGCCAGCGCCGGCCGGGTCGAGGCGGCCCTGGTGGAGGCGGCGGCCGCGGAGTACGCGCGCGTCAGCGACGCGCTGGCTGCCAGGGCGGCCGCGGCATGACGGCGGGGGCTGGGCGAGTGCTCGTCGTCGAGGACGCGCGCCTCAACCGCGCCATCCTGGTCCGGGCGCTCGAGGCGCAGGGGCACGAGGCGATCGAGGCGGAGAACGGGCGGCAGGCCCTCGAGGTGCTCGGCGACGCCAACCCGAGGCAGATCGACGTCGTCCTGCTGGACCTCGAGATGCCCGAGCTCGACGGGTACGAGACGCTGCGCCGCATCCGCGCCGTCGACGCCCTCCGCCACGTGCCGGTCATCGTGATCTCCGCCGTGGACGAGCTCTCGAGCGTGGTGCGGTGCATCGAGATGGGCGCGGCGGACTACCTGCCCAAGCCGTTCAACGCGGCGATTCTCCGCGCCCGCGTCTCGACCTCGCTCCAGGCGAAGCGCGCCCGCGACCTCGAGCTGGAGTACCTCGAGCAGGTGTCGCGGGTCACCGATGCGGCCGTGGCGGTGGAGTCGGACGCCTTTGACCCCGCCTCGCTCGAGCCCGTCGCCTCACGGCCGGATGCGCTCGGCCAGCTGGCGCGGACGTTCCAGGCGATGGCGGTCGAGGTCCGCGCGCGGGAGGAGCGCCTCCGCGCCCAGGTCCGCGAGCTGACGATCGAGATCGACGAGGCGCGCCAGGCCCAGCGCGTGGCCGAGATCACCGACACCGACTACTTCCGCGGCCTGCGGAGCCGGGCCGCGGAGCTGCGGCGGATCGTGGACGCGCCGGAGGCGCCCGAGGGCTGACGACGCGATCGGTCGGGGCCCCTAGGGCTGGCCGGCGTCCTCGGCGGGGGCTGGGACCAGGTCCACCGTCCGGACACGGCGCGTCCGGCCCGCCTCGGTGCGGACCATGGCGGCGGGGATCACCCCGCCCGTGATGGACTCGACGACGGCGGTCTCCCCCGCGTACAGCCCCTCGCCCAGGATCGTGACGCGGAGGCCCACCTCGATGCCGGGTCGGCCCGCGCCGGCCTGGCGGTTGATCACCGCCACGGTGGGCGGCGTCACCTGCGGCACCTGCGCGGGCGCCGGTCCCCGTGAGCCGCGGGCGGGCGGATAGTACGGGCGCTTCTTGCGCGTCATGAGCGGGCCCCGCGTGCCGCGCGGCGCGCGGCCTTGGCCGGCTTGGGCTCGCGGCCCGGGTGGGGCGGGTTGGGCGC
>JBJKRU010000301.1:0-8432 GCA_046704485.1 Candidatus Limnocylindrales bacterium
AGCACCTGCTGCGCGGCTACGAGGCCGTGGCGACCCGCCTGTCCTGGACGCTCGCCGCGCGCGTGCCGACGGGCCAGCTCGACCGGGCCGTGGAGAGCCAGCTCGCCCGCGACGCCGAGGAGTTGCCCGAGACCGTGCGCCAGCTGCGGCAGCGCTTCCCCGACGAGCCGTACCGGCTGCGCATGGGCGTCATCGCAGAGCGGCTGCGACGGACCCGCGCGGCCCTCACGGGGGAGACGGCACCGCGGGCCGGCGGCTATGCGGACGCCCGGGCGCTCGAGGCGGAGCTGGCAGTGCTGACCGATGCGCTGGTCGCCGACGGGCTCGGCCGGGTTGCGTGGGGCGAGATCGCCGACCTGCGCTGGCAGCTGGCGACGTTCGGCTTCCACCTCGCGTCCCTGGAGGTCCGCCAGCACGCCGACGTGCACGGGGCGCTGGAGGCGGCCCTGGACCGCGGGGCGATGCCGGACGAAGAGGTGGCCGCCGGCGTCACCGCGGAGGAGGCCCTCGCGACGTTCCGTGCGATGGCGCGCCTGCAGGCACGGTTGGGCGTGGACGCCTGTCACCGCTACGTGATCTCGTTCACCACGAGCCCCGACGATGTGCGCCGCGTCTTGGCCTTGGCGCGCCGTGCGGCGGGGCCGAACCCGTTCGGCGCCCCCGCGCCGACGCTCGCCGACTTGCCGGCGCTGGTCCCGGTCCTCGACGTCGTGCCGCTCCTCGAGTCGGCTGCAGCGCTCGAGGGCGCCGGCCCGCTCCTCGACGACCTCCTCAACGACCCCGCGTACCGGGAGCACCTGCGGACGCGCGACGACGCCCAGGAGGTGATGCTCGGCTACTCCGACTCGTCGAAGGAGAGCGGCTTCCTGGCGGCCAACTGGCTGCTGTACCAGGCGCAGGGGGCGCTGGTGGAGGTCGCTCGCCGCCACGGCGTCACGCTGACGCTGTTCCACGGGCGAGGCGGCGCCATCGGACGGGGCGGCGGTCCCGCCAACCGCGCCATCCTCGCCCAGGCCCCGGGCTCGGTGGACGGCCGCCTCAAGTTCACCGAGCAGGGCGAGGTGATCGCGGCCCGCTATGCGGACCCGGCCATCGCGCAGCGCCACCTCGAGCAGGTCACCGCGGCGGTGCTGCTCGCCTCCACTCCCGAGCACGAACGCGCGATGGCGGCGGCGGCCGAGCGGGGCGCCGGGATGATGGCCGAGCTGGCGGCGATCTCTCGGGCGGCCTACCGGTCCCTCGTCGAGCTGCCGGGCTTCGCCGCGTTCTTCCGAGCCGCCACGCCGATCGACCTCATCGCCGGCCTGGGTCTCGGCTCACGCCCCTCGTCTCGTCCGCGCGACGACGCCCAGGGGGCGCCGGGCGGGGACCTCGCCTCGCTGCGCGCCATCCCGTGGGTGTTCGCGTGGTCACAGGCGCGAGCCAACCTGCCGGGCTGGTACGGCCTCGGGACGGCGCTCGAGGCGGTGGCGGCCCGAGGCGGCCGCGAGACGATGGACCACCTCGTGGACGTCTACCGCAGCTGGCCGTTCTTCCGCACGGTGCTCGACAACGCCGAGCTGTCGCTGGCGAAGACCGACATCGGCACGTTCGGCCGCTTCGCGGACCTTGCGGCCGGCCCGGAGTCGACCGCCATCCGCGCCATGATCGAGGCGGAGCACACCCGGTCGATACGGCTGCTCGCGCAGGTCACCGGACGGGAGCGCCTCCTCTCGGACCACCCATCGCTCGCGCGGGCCATCGAGCTGCGGAATCCATACGTGGACGCCCTGTCGGCGCTCCAGGTGGAGCTTCTGGGCCGCCTGCGGAGCGGCCGGCTCGACCCGGCGGCGGCGGCGGAGCTGCGCTCGGTCATCGGCGCCACGATCAACGGCGTGGCTGCCGGCCTCCAGAACACGGGCTGACGCGGGCTGGGCCCGCGCGCCGTGCCGCGGCAGGGCACCATGTGCGAGGGTCCATGGCGGCACCCCGGCACACGCGGAGGCGGCATGCGCGAGATCACCGGCGCGGTCATCGAGAGATCGGGGACGCCCACCACGATCGAGACGCTCCAGCTCGAGGACCCCCGGCCCGGCGAGGTGCTCGTCCGCATGGCGAGCGCCGGCGTCTGCCACTCGGACCTCCATGTCCGGGATGGCGACTGGGAGCGGCAGGGCCCCGTCGTCATGGGCCACGAGGGCGCGGGCGTGGTGGAGGCGGTGGGCGTCGGCCTGGACCCGGGACTGGTCGGGCGTCCCGTGGCCCTCAACTGGCTGGCGCCGTGCCTGCGCTGCCGCGAGTGCCAGCGTGGGCGGCAGTGGCTGTGCCAGCGATCGCCCTCCTACCGCCACGCGGGCCTCGACGGCACGGCCCGCGTGTCACGTCATGACGGCTCGCCCGTCCTCTCGTACCTGTCCATCGGGACGATGTCGACCGCCCAGGTCGTGCCCGCCACGGCGGCCGTGCCGATGCCCGAGGGCGTGCCGCCCGAGGTGGCCGCGCTGATCGGCTGCGGTGTGTCGACCGGCGTCGGCGCGGTGGTCAAGACCGCAGACGTGCGCCCGGGCGACTCGGTCGCCGTCATCGGCCTCGGCGGCGTGGGCCTGTCGTGTGTCATGGGCGCCGCCCTGGCGGGCGCCCGGCGCATCGTCGCGGTGGACGTGAACCCCGCCAAGATCGACCTCGCCAGCTCGCTCGGCGCCACGGACGCGGTCCACGCGGACCCCGCCGCGCCCGAGGCAACGATCGAGGGCATCCGCGCAGCGGCGGGCGACGGCGGACCGGACTTCGTGTTCGAGGCCATCGGCAACCCCGCGACGATCTCGCAGGCGGTGGCGGTCCTCCCGCCCGGGGGCACCGCAGTGCTCGTCGGGCTGACCCGCTTCGGCCAGATGGCCACGTTCGAGGCGTTCCCGTTCGTGGACGGCAGCCGGCGGATCATCGGCTCCAACTACGGGTCGGCGGTCGCCGCGATCGACTTCCCGAGGTACGCGGAGGCATACCTCGCGGGCCGACTGCCCATCGACAGGCTGATCGACCGGCGCCTCGCGCTCGCCGACCTCGAGGACGCGTTCGACCGGCTCCGGGCAGGGACTGCCGCCCGTCAGATGATCATGTTCTGACGCCGCTGCGGATCGCGATCCTGACGCGGCTGCTGATCACCACCGCCGCGTCGGCGTAGGCGCCCGACGAGGTGTGCGCCCTCGCTCGCAGCGGATTGCGCGGGGTCAGGTTCCAGGGGCATGAGGGGTTGCCCGATCGCGGAGCCCTTCCAGCCTCGGCGGTCAGCCCGGAACGTGGCTGCCCCCGACGTCGAGTCGCACCGGGCGGCCGAACAGGTACCCCTGGGCGAGCCCGACGCCCAGGTGCTGGATCACCTCGGCCTCGGCCTCCGTCTCAACGCCCTCTGCGATCAGCTCGGTCTCCGTCTGCCGAGCGAAATGGACCATCCCGGCGACCAGCGCCTGGCGGGCGGCGTCGTCCTCGATGCCATGGATGAGCCCGATGTCGAGCTTGACGTAGGCGGGCTGCAGTTCCAGCACGTGGCGCAGGCTCGCGTATCCTGCACCGGCGTCGTCGACCGCGATCCGAACGCCCGCGCCAAGCGCCGCCAGGGCGGCACGAACGGCCGCGTAGTCCTCGATCGCCGCGTGCTCCGTGACTTCCAGCACGAGCGGCCGATCGGCCCGGCCGACCACGTCTGCGAGATGGCCGTGGAGGATGAACGTCGGCGACGCGTTGAGGCTGAGCCATGCACCGGGCAACAGGCGGGCAGCACTCGTCAGTGCGCTCGACGCGCAGGCGAGCTGGAGCGCGCCGCCAAGGCCCACGGCCGCTGCCTCGGCGAATCGGAGGTCTGGCCGGGTGCCGTCCGCGAATCGGGTCAGCGCCTCGTACCCGACCGTGCGTCGCGACGCCACGTCCACGATCGGCTGGAACACCGGCCAGAAGGCCCGACGATCGAGCACGTCACGGATCACGGTCGCCAGCGTCTCGACGTCGTCGCGCAACGCGAGCTGTGGCCCGATGATCGGCGCCATGTGCGTCGCGATCTCGGCGAGCGCCCGCTCGCGGCGCGAAGCCCACGTGCCCGGATCGGAGGGCCGTCCCATCGCGACCACGATCGCAAGCGGCTCGCCGTCGATCTCAGCGACACTCGCGACCGCTGTGTAGCCTTCGGCGTCGGCCAGGTGGAGGCGGGGATCGAACCGCGCCAAGTCGATGCGCGTCGAACCGGTCAACGCCTCGGAGACGCGTTGACGCAGGAAGGCGGCCAACGCCGGTGGGACGCTGGCTCCGGGCTCGATCATCATTGGCGGCGGCGCGACGCCCGCCAGCGTGACGACGTCCGAGCCCAGCCGCCGCATGTGGTAGACGATGACGGCGTTCACGTCTCCAAGTTGCCGCACGGCATCGACGACGGACTGTGCGGTCTCCTCGGCAGTGAGCCCGCGCCGGATTGTGCTGGCCGCCTCGCGGACCAGAGCCCTGTCGCGGATCTCAGCCTGGAGGCCGCGCTCGAGCGCTCGCTCGCTGGTGAGGTCACGCTTGACCCCCACGTAGGCGACGACGCGGCCCGAGGCGTCGCGGACGGGCGACACGGTGGTGTCCTCCTCGTACAGGACGCCATCGCGGCGCCGATTGACCATGATCCCCTGCCACGGCTCGCCGGCGGTCAGCTTTCCCCACATCTCGCGGTAGAAGGCTGCATCCTGGACGCCGCTCTTGAGGATCCGGGGGTTCTGGCCAAGGAGCTCGTCGCGCGAGTATCCGCTGACCCGCGCGAACGCCGGATTGACGTACTCGATCGAGCCGTCGAGGTCCGTGACCAGAATGGCCTCCTGAGCCTGCTCGATGGCACGCGCCAGCGTGGCGCGCTCCCGGGTCGCGCGTCGCTGCTCCGAGAGGTCCGTGGCGATGAGCACCGTGTGGCTCCGCTCGCCATCTCCCGGACGGATGAGGTTGCCGATCACGTAGGCCGGGATCGAGGACCCGTCCGGCCGTCGGAGCGCGACCTCGAGCTCGAACGGCTCATCCCTCTCGATGGCGGCCGCGATCTGCGGCCACTGGCCGGGTGTCTCGCTGTCGACCAGGGCGGCGGCGCTGGCCCCGATGATCTGCGAGGCGGGCACTCCGCTCATCCGCAGCACCGCCGGGTTGACGTACTCGACCGGGAAACCCTCCGCTGCGGGACCCAGGATGGCGATCCCGGCCGGCGACGCCTCGAGTGCCTTGCCAAGCAGGGTCAGGCGGGTTGCAGCCTCCACGAGCTCCTTGCTCGCCGCATCGAGGACCCGCTTGCGTGCCCGGAGCATCGAGTACAGCGCAGCCGCCGTGACGGCCACGAACCCGACACCCTTGATGATCTCGATCGGCAGCTCGCTGCGCGTGAAGAGGGCGCCGACGACGAGGCTGGAGAGGACGATCCAGCCGGTCGCCACCACGGCGTAGCCAACCGCGATCGCGAGGGGGCGCGCGATCGCGGGTTCGCGCGAGGCTCGAATCGGACCTGACATCAACCCCTGGCCGCGCGTCGTGGGGCAATGGAACGCCGGACGCGCGCCGTCACGCCGATTCTAGCCCCCGGGTCGACACACCCCGCCCGAGCGGACACCACCCGCTGGCCGCCTGAGCAGGTTGACTGCGGGCCGGGCCGGGCCTGCGGTCAACCGCCCGCGGGTCGCGTCGGCGGGGCAACTACTTGTCGTGCTGGGTGGCGAGCGCCGCCTGCGCTGCCGCGAGCCGCGCCACGGGAACTCGGAACGGCGAGCAGGACACGTAGTCGAGGCCGATCTTCTCGCACTTGTGGATCGACTCGGGGTCGCCGCCGTGCTCGCCGCAGATCCCGAGCTCGAGGTCCGGGCGCGTGCTCCGGCCCTTGTCGACGGCGATCTTCATCAGGCCGGCCACCGCGTCGTCCAGGGTCTGGAACGGGTTGACGGGCAGGATCTTGTCCTCGACGTACTTGAGCAGGAAGCCGCCCTCGGCGTCGTCGCGGCTGTAGCCGAACGTCATCTGGGTGAGGTCGTTGGTGCCGAAGCTGAAGAAGCTCGCCTCGGTCGCGATCTCGTCGGCGGTGAGCGCGCCGCGCGGGATCTCGATCATGGTGCCGAACTTGTAGTCCACCTTGATGTCGGGCGCGGCCGCGGAGATTGCGTCGGCCTCCGCCTGCAGCAGCTCGCGCGTGGCCCGCAGCTCGTTCACGTGGCCCACGAGCGGGATCATGATCTTGCTGATCGGGTTGCCGCCGGCACGCCGACGTGCCACCTGGGCGTTGATGATCGCCCGGGTCTGGATCTTCACGAAGTCCGGGATCATGATCCCCAGCCGGCAGCCGCGGAGACCCAGCATCGGGTTCTGCTCGTGCATCGACTTGATGGTCGCGAGCAGCTCCTTGTCCTCCTCGGAGGCGCCACCGGCATCCTCGGCCCTCGTGACCTTGACGAGCTGCTCCTCGAGGTTGGGCAGGAACTCGTGGAGCGGCGGGTCGATGAGGCGCACGACGACCGGCAGGCCGTCCATCGCCTCGAAGATCCCCTCGAAGTCGCCCTGCTGGAGGGCCTCGAGCTTGGCCATGGCGGCGTCGAACGTCGCGACGGCATCGGACTCGTCGGAGGTCAGATCGGCGCCGGCCGCCTTGCGGGCCTTGGCGCGCGTGGCGACGTTCGCCACAAGGATCGCCTCGCGGACGATGGCCAGGCGGTCGCCCTCGCGGAACATGTGCTCGGTGCGGCAGAGGCCGATGCCCTGGGCGCCCCAGGCGCGGGCCTGCGCGGCCTCGCCCGGCTTGTCGGCGTTCGTCCAGACGCCCAGCCGGCGGATCTCGTCCGCCCAGCCGAGAATCTTCTGGAGCTCCGGCTGGTCCTCGAACCGCGCCTCGACGGTGGGCAGCGCGCCCAGGAAGACCTCGCCCGTGGAGCCGTCCACGGAGATCCAGTCGCCCTCGCCGAAGCTCAGCCCGGACAGGCTGGACTTCGCGGTCTTGCTTCCGTAGTCCACCAGCAGCTCGGAGCAGCCAGCGACGCACGGCTTGCCGATCTGGCGAGCCACCACGGCCGCGTGGCTCGTGGCGCCGCCTCGAGCGGTCAGGATGCCCTGGGCCGGGACCATGCCGTGGAAGTCGTCCGGGCTGGTCTCGACACGGACGAGCACGACCTTCTCGCCCTTCGCCACCCAGTCGACGGCGTCATCGGCGGAGAAGACCGCGCGGCCGACGGCGGCGCCCGGCGACGCGTTGAGGCCCTTGGCAACGGTCTTGGCGGACTTGCGGGCGATCGGGTCGAACTGGGCCCGGAGCAGCTGGTCGACCTGGTGCGGCT
Source organism: Candidatus Limnocylindrales bacterium (assembly GCA_046704485.1). GTDB lineage: Bacteria > Chloroflexota > Limnocylindria > Limnocylindrales > CSP1-4 > CAIXZV01. The sequence goes on from JBJKRU010000301.1 coordinate 7,299, forward strand.
CGATCCGCTCGACGGCCTCCTGCTTGGTGATGAAGCCCTCGTCGACCATGTCGACCGCGATCTTGACCGCAGCTGCCGCCGTCCGCTTCGCGACGCGGGTCTGGAGCATGTAGAGCTTGCCGCGCTCGATCGTGAACTCGAGGTCCTGGACGTCGCGGTAGTGCTGCTCGAGCTTCTGGCCGATGCGGACGAACTCCTCGTACGCCTCGGGCATGTCGTCCTTGAGCTTCGCGATCTTCGACGGGGTGCGGATGCCCGCCACCACGTCCTCGCCCTGGGCGTTGGTGAGGTACTCGCCGTAGAGCTCGTTCGCGCCGTCGAAGGTGTTGCGGGTGAACGCGACGCCCGTGCCCGAGTCGTCGCCCATGTTCCCGTAGACCATCGTCACGACATTGACCGCGGTGCCCAGATCGTGCGCGATCTTCTGGCTGTTGCGGTAGTCGTTGGCGCGCTTGCCGAACCAGGACGCGCAGACGGCCTTGATGGCCAGGTCGAGCTGCTCGAGCGGGTCGCTCGGGAAGTCGCGGCCGGTGTCCGCCTTGACCACGGCCTTGAACTGGTCGACGAGCTGCTTGAGGTCGTCGACGGTCAGGTCGGTGTCCTTGGCGTCGGCCCCGTGCTTGGCCTTGGCGTGCTCGAGCGGCTCGTCGAAGCGCTCCGCCTTCACCTCCATCACGATCCGGCCGAACATGCTGATGAACCGCCGGTAGGCGTCCCAGCCGAAGCGCTCGTTGCCGGTCAGCGCGATGAGGCCCTCGAGCGTCTGTTCGTTGAGGCCGAGGTTGAGGACCGTGTCCATCATGCCCGGCATGCTGAACTTGGCGCCCGATCGGACCGAGACGAGCAGCGGGTTCTTCGGGTCGCCGAAGCCCTTGCCCGACCGCGCCTCGACTTCCTCCATGGCGTCGAGGACGTCCTGCCAGAGGCCATCGGGGAGCCGCTTCCCGGCCGCGAAGTAGTCGTTGCAGGCGACGGTGGTGATGGTGAATCCCGGCGGGGTGGGCAGGCCCGCGAGCGTCATCTCGGCGAGCCCGGCGCCTTTGCCGCCGAGCAGGTCCTTCATGTTGCCGTTGCCCTCGGCCGTGCCGGCACCCCAGGCGTAGATGTAGCGCTTGGCGGCGGCGTGCGGGCGCT
>JBJKRU010000302.1:0-21744 GCA_046704485.1 Candidatus Limnocylindrales bacterium
GTACGGGCCGGTCGGGGTGGTCCTCGAACGCGTGCCGGAGGCGTGAGTCACGCACCAGCTGACCCGGTCCGGAACGCGTCTGGGCGCCGCCCCGGCCGTCCCCTCAACGTGCTGATGCAGCGGCAACGGTGTCCAGTCCGTCGAGGGGGATCTCAAGCCCGCTTCGAGTCAGCTCCCGGGCTGGCCCACGAGCGCAGAACCGCAGCCGCCTAGGAAGGAGCGCCGACCTCCTGGAGTTCCCTCAATAGATCTCGCGTTCCGAGGTGTACGCGCGCCCATTCCACGACGGTTTCATCGTGGGTGAAGAGAATGACCTGGCGCTCTTGGCTCAGCTCGAGCAGGGTGGCGAGAACCTCCGCGGCACGAGCGTCGTCCGACTGTGCGGTGACCTCGTCGAGGATGAGTGGCGCGACCTCGTCGGTTGTGACGAGATGCTCCGCCATGGCGGCTCGGAGCAGGAGGTACACCTGCTCTTGCGTCCCGCGCGATACGCTGCTCGCCGCTCGCCAGTGACCAGCGAGGCCGGGCGCCTCCTTGATCCTGACTTCAAGCGTGCCGGGGTCGACCGCCACGTCCACGTATCTCCCGGCGGTCACGCTCGCCAGTCGCGGCCGGATCGCCCCCGCGAGGATCGGGGCGAGGTCGCGGTGGACACGATGCTGGGCCGACTCGAGCATGGCGATCGAGCGGTCTAGGACCTGGGCCGCGGATTCAAGTCGGCTCAGGTCGGCTGCCGCCCGCGCCAGCGATTCGTCGGCCTCGGCAACGCTCCGGGCGCCCCGCGCCGCGGCCTCCGCCTTGGCCTCGGCCTGGTCCGCCGCGGTCGCGAGTGACGCTAGCCGCTGCCGGGCACCCGCCACCTGAGCATCCGGGTCGGCCTCAAGTCGAACGGCGCCGATCGCAGGCGCGTCCAGCCCCGCAGCGAGGCCCGCAGCGCGTTTGAGCTGCTGGTCGGTCTGTCGCTCCAGGTCCGCGAGCGTTCCACCCGAGAGGAGCGCTTGGAGCTCCTCCCATTCGCGGAGCGCAGTCTCGGCTTCGGTCGCCGACGTCGCGCGCGCCTCCTTCAACGCCTCGAGTTCCTTGACGAGCCCGTCAGGCTCGGCCGTCCCGTCCAAACCGGCCCTCGCCGCCGCCTTGCGGAGGTCATCCTCGGCAGCCGCCCGCCTCGACTCCGCCGCCGCTGCGCTGGCCTCGGCCTCCTCCCGTGCCTTCAGAGCCTGTCGCAAGGAGTCAGCCCTGAGCGCATCCGCTCGCTGCGCAAGTCGTTCGGCGCAGCCCTCGGAATAGGCGTCGTGTGCGGCGTCGAGATCATCCACCTTTGCGACACCGTGCCCCACGAGAAGCTCGCGGAGCGTGTCAGCGGAGGTGATCACGGCCGACGTGAGTTTGTTGGTCCTTTCGGTCCAGCGCGTGTGCTCGTCGATCGACCGCACGTGGGCCGCCAGCGCATCGGCGGCGCGCACGACACCGTCGGCCTCAGCGGTCAACCCGGCAGCCGACAGCGCGCGTTCGGCCTCAGCCCGCCGAGCGCGAGCTGCCCCAGCCGCGAGTCGCGCAGGCTCAAGATCGGCCTCGGCGACCTTGAACGCGAGCGCTGCGGCGGCGCGCTCAGAGCGGCGTCGCACGGCCAGGGCGAGGAGCGCGAGGGCTGCAGCACCGGCAGCCACCGCTGGACCTAGCGGCGCGTTCATCACGAGCAGGAGGGCGGCGACGCCAGCTGTGGCGGCCGCACCGACCGCAAGGACCGCGAAGGGGGGGCGCTCAACGGCCCCGAGTCGACGCCTCGCGGCCTCCACCCGAGCGACAAGGGCAGGGTCGACTGCGGGATCTCCGGTGCCGAGGTCCGCCGCGAGGCGGCGTAGATCCGACTCAGTCAGCCCGCCAGTATCCGGAGCTATGGCCACGTTTGGCTCGTCGGCCTCCAAGGCCGCGTTATCGACGGCCGCTCGCCACGTCCGGTACGCCGCCTCGACAGCCTCGGCGGGCCGCAGGTCTCCCTCGGGCAGCGCAGGCAGCCGGGCGATCGCCTCGCGCAACTCCGCCGCGGAGTCGCCCGAGAGCACCGGCGTTGTCGGGCGGTCAGCCCAGCTCTTGAGCGCAGCGGCCACAGTGTCAGCCAACTCGTCCCGAGCCGGCAGGCCCGCCGGCGCCTCCGGGTAGCGCGTCGCGAGTTCCTGCGCCCGATCGCCGCGCGAGACGAGCTGGGCAGCACGCCGGCGCGCGATGACGGACTCGACCGCGCGCAGCGGCAGAGAGGCGTCCCGATGCGTCTGCCGCGCGACCCGGGCGGTCTCGACGAGGCCGCGATACACGTCCTGCTCCCTCTTCGCCTGCGCAAGCGAAGCTGCAGCGTCGGCCTTCGCTGCGCGCGCCTGCAGGAGCGGCCGCTTTGGTGCGCGGTCGGTCCCGATCGACTCGGCGCGTTACGTGCGGAGCCGCTCGAGCGCCTCTGCGGCCGTCGCGTCGGTGCCACGCGTCGCTGCAGCCCGCTGGAGCTGGTCCTGCAGGGAGTCGGCAGCTGCTGTAACCGCGAGGATCTCGCCCTGGTCGATGCACGCCGTCTTGACAAACGACTCGCGCGTCAGTCCCAGCCACACAGCGGCGTCCGGTGCGCCGTCGTTCATTATCTCGGCCGATACGTCGTGACCGAGGTCGACGTCAGTGGCGCGACTCGCGATCTTCGCGCCGAGGTCCTGCCGCATCTCTATGCGGCGCCCATCCAACAGGACGATGCGCGCCTCGACCTCCCAGGGATCGGGCTGATCCCAGGGCTGGTGGAGTTGGGCGAACCGCGCGTCGTCCGCGCTGGGCCGGCCGCGGCCCCGCGGGACGCCGCAGACAGCCGCGCGCAGTGCGGCGTGCCAGGTGGACTTGCCGGCCTCGTTGGGACCGCCGACGACGGTCATCCCCGGCGCGAGATCTATCGATTCGCCCCGGAACGGGCCGAATGCGATTGCAGTGACCCTAACGATGCGCATCGCTCAGGTGACCCCGAGGTCCGATCTGCCGTCGAGGGCGCGAAGGCCCGTCACGATCACGCGCTGGCGGAGGCCTTCGTCCTCGATCTCCGCGATCGCGTCGCGAACGAACTGGCCACGGACGGTCGCCTCGGCGGTGATCGCGTCGAGGTCGTACGCGTACCGTACGTCTGACGTGCGGACGACGAACCCGTCGAGGTGCGCGCCGATCTTCAGCAGCTCCGGCACATCCAGCTGCACTGCGGGCGGGAGCTCGCCAACGAGCGTGACGCGGACGCACCCGGCGAGACCCGACAGGCGCTGCTCTACACGAGACCCGACATCGTCTCGGTCCGTCGCCCCCGTGACGTCGACGCCAACATCGTGGACCTCGCTCGTCGCGACCGACCGGTGTTCGAGGACAGGCGCGCGGGCTCCGTCCGTCAGCGTCGCTAGCACCGCCCCGCGTTCGCGTGTCTCGCCGAACTCCAGTGGGTCGGGGTTTCCTGGGTATGTGTACCGCTCGCCGTTCCTGGGTGCGTGGTAGTGCCCGAGGAACGCGAAGTCGACGCCGGCCGCCTCGAGTTCCGCGGCATCGAAGGCCGCGTGGGGCAGCTTCCCCGTTCCTTGCCACGGCAGCCCGCCCCGCTCCGACGCATGCGCGAGCACGAGGTTGACCGCACCTTGGTCGAGGTGGACGTCCTCGAAGAAGTTCCCCGTGTTCGCGGGCGCTCGGTGGGCCGCGCCCCACAGCAGGACGCCCGGTTCCAGCTCGACAGACGCCAACCTGTCATCGCTGAACACGTGCACGTTTCCTGGCCATGCCGCCTGGGCGTACGGGCTCCGGGGGCCGATCCAGTCATGATTGCCAGGGGCGAGGAACACGCGGCAGGCGGCGCCCGCCAGCGTCCTTCGAAGGAACTCGACCGTGTCTGGTCCGACGTAGTCGGTCTCGAAGAGATCGCCCCCGCACATGATGGCGTCCACTCTCTCATCGGCGGCAAGCCGGACGATCTTCTCGAGCGTCCGCCGGCGGTTTGACCGCCGCAGCGCGGACGTCTCGCTGGTCGCCCAGGCGAATGGCGCGTCGAGATGCAAGTCAGAGAAGTGAAGAAGCTTCAAGTCCCCCTCCGCCAGGACCTGCGGCGTGGCCGGCAGGGGACAAGCATAGGCATGGGTGACCCAGTCCGCTGGCTGCCTCGACGTCGCCAGGGTGGCCCCTCTGTGCTCGAGGACCGATCGTGGCGGACCGCAATCCCGGTGCGTCGTCTCGGGCTGCGGCAGCGGCGCACCCAGGGGAGGGCCATCCCTCAGCGCGCGGGCTTCAGGTCGCCCGCCGGGACGCGAACCACGTCCCTGTGCGCGAACCTCGACCAGTTCGCCCAGGACGACGCGTGGGCCTGGACGCTCTCGACAGCCGCGGTCCGGCGACCGCCCGGATTCGTCGGCGTTGTTGGCGAGCCCGAGGGGGGAGCCAACCGAGGTCGTCGCAAGGCCCGTGGCGGCCGAACGCGACGCGTTCCTTCACGCACGGCGGTGGTGCGCGTGCCGTGTGAGCTGTCACGGGTCGCGCGCAGAGTGCGATCCCTTTGCCGGACCGCGCAGTGTGAGCAATCCAACCGGAACTCGTAGACTTGGCCCCGCTGGGCGGTCTGGCGTTCAGGGTGGGAGACGAGAGGCACTGATGCCCGCAAACGACGAACACAGCGACGCGGAGTCCTCGGTATACCTCGACTACAACGCGACCACTCCCGTGGACTGGCGTGTGCTCGAGGCGATGTCTCCGTTCTGGGCCGCCGAGTTCGCGAACGCCGCCAGCGAGCACCCGGCGGGTCGACGGGCGCGGCAGGCGGTCGAGCTGGCTAGGACGCAGGTCGCGGAGTCGGTCGGCGCGGCGCCGGCTGGGGTCGTCTTCACGAGCGGCTCCACCGAGAGCATCAACCTCGCCATCCAGGGCGTCTCGAATGCTCTCCCGGGCCGGGCGGAGGTGGTCACGTTCGCGTCCGAGCACAAGGCGGTCCTCGATACCTGTGCGTGGCTCTCGAGGCGCGGGACCCTCGTGGAGGTGCTGCCCGTCCTACCGGAAGGCACGCCGGAGCCGGGTGTTCTCGCCGGACGGGTACGAGGCTCGACGACCCTCGTGTCGATCATGGCCGTCAACAACGAGACGGGCGTGATCAACCCGGTGCGCGAAGTGGCGGCCATTGCGCACGCGGCCGGCGCCCTGGTGCACTGCGACGCGACACAAGCCTTGGGCAAGATCCCCCTGAGCCTCGAGGCGCTCGGCGTCGACATGCTGTCCGTCTCCTCGCACAAGGCGTATGGGCCGAAGGGCGTCGGGGCCCTCGTGCTTCGCCGCGAGGCACGCGACCGCCTGCAGGCGATCATCCACGGCGGCGGGCACGAGAGGGGGCTCAGGAGCGGCACCCTCAACGTGCCCGCGATCGTTGGCTTCGGCGAGGCGTGTGCGATCGCGGTCGACGAACTCCCGGCGGCGCAACCTCGGATGGGGCGTTGCCGCGATGCCATTGAATCCGCGCTGCTTCGGCTCGTGCATGGCTCCACGGTGAACGGCGGCCGAGCACCGCGCGTCTCCAACACAACCAATGTTCGCCTCCCCGGCGTCGACGCGGAGCACCTGCTGCTCTCCACGCCAGGCGTTGCCGCATCCACCGGTAGCGCGTGCTCGGCGTCAAGCCCGGCGCCCTCGCACGTGCTACTCGCAATGGGCCTCGACTATGGGGAGGCCCAAGAGTGCCTGCGGATCAGCGTCGGGCGCACGACCACGGCCGACGAGATCGTCCGCGCCGGCGAGCGGATCGCCACGACCCTGGCGCGGATCGCAAGTGGGATGCTGGCGTGACGCTTTCGATCTCGCCGAGCTTCGCCCGCCACGAGACCTTCCACCCCCGAGTGGGGTGGCTGTCCAAGGCGGTACAGGCCGTGGAGAATGACCCGGCGGTCTTCGGGCGCGAGTCGGCGATCGTCGATCTCGGCGTGGGCAAGAACATGGTCCGGGCCATCCGGTTCTGGGCCGGCGCCTCCAAACTCCTCGACGGGCGGGGCGACGGCCGCCGCGAGCTCCGAACCTCGCCCCTCGGGAAGTACTTGCTCGGCGAGAACGGCGTGGACCCATACGCCGAGGATGCGAGCACCCTTTGGCTGGTCCACTGGGCGCTGCTGCGGCAGCCGGTCGCGGCGCCGACCTGGTGGTGGATGTTCAACGAGGTCGAGCTGGTCGACTTCAGCCAGGCCCAGCTGGTGGCGGCGGAGGTCGACTGGGTGCTGTCCCGTGGCTGGGCAAAGCCGCCTCAGGCCTCGCTGGAGCGCGACGTTGACTGCCTTATCCGGATGTACGCCCGACGCCCGGGGCAGGCGGATCCCATCGACTCCCCCTTCACCATCCTGGGCCTCCTCGAACCGGCTGTGGGTGCCTCGAAACGGTGGCGGTTCGTGAGCGGTGCCAAGGAGTCGCTCCAGCCCTCGGTCGTCCTCTTCGCTTCCCTAATGCACATGATCGACGCGACCCCAGACGCGCAGACCATCGGTGTGGCGAGGCTTTCGACCACGCGCGGCGGGCCCGGCAGGGCATTCCGCCTGACGGACAGCGCCATCGCGGCCTCTCTCAGGTTGGCGGCAGAGTCATTCCCGGAGATAGCGGTACTGGCGCCCGGCGGATTGACGCAACTCTCCGTCCGGGGCGACAAGGGCGAGATCGCGGCCAGGGCGCTGGCCTTCTGCCACGAGGGCTCAGCCCGAGCCGCGGGAGGCCCCGACCCGTCCGAGGTAGTCGCATGGTTGACCTCCCGAGGGGGGCCGGCCCTGTGACCGTAACGAGCGCAGCCCGCCTCTCCGACCTTGTCGCGCTTCGGCCGCTTCCCGTCCGCTCGGCCAACTTGGAGCTCAGCAGCCCGAGCGACTTGGAGGGCTACGTCCCGACCGCCAGATCGCTGGACGTCGTGGACCGCTTCGCTCGCGCACTCGGCGGTGGCTCGCGGACCCGGGCATGGTCGATAACAGGCCCGTACGGATCGGGGAAATCCTCTCTCGCGGTCTTCTTGGCCGCCCTCGCCTCACCGGCGGGGTCGGCCGAGCGCTCAGTCGCCGATCAGCGCCTGCGCCGGCATGACCCCGAGCTCGCTGACCGCCTCGCCGCCGCGATGGCGGCTGCCGCGGTCCGCGACTCCGGGTGCATCCGCGCCATTGGGACTGCACACAGCGGGCCCATGGCCGCCGTGATCGCTGGGGCGCTCAAGCGGGGCATCCGCACGTTTCCGCGCAAGGACGAGCTGCCACCCGACCTGGTGGCCGAAATTGCCGATCTCGCTGCCGGCGGCATCGACTCCGATGCGGCCCCACGCCTGCTGTCGTGCCTCGCCCGCCTCGCGAGGACCGCGCCAGTTCTGCTCGTAGTCGACGAGCTCGGACAGGCGCTCCAGTACGCGGTCGAGCACCGGAGGTCCGGCGACTTCTTCCTGCTCCAGCAGGTCGCGGAGCACGCCAGCGGGCAGCACGACGCCCCGGTCTTCTTCTTCACCCTCCAGCACCTCTCCTTCGCCGACTATCTGAGCGCCGCCGGTGACACGGAGCGCAGGGAGTGGGGCAAGGTGCGGGGTCGATTCGACGACGTCCCGTTCATAGAGAGCCAGGACCACACCCTCGCGCTCATCGCCCGCACGCTCGAGGCACGCGTGGACGGTGCTGCCTCGGAAGCCGTGCGCAGGTGGGCTGCCGACACGTGGGAGGCGCTAGGAGCCCTAGGCCTGCAGCATGCCTTCCGCCGGGGCGTGGGGGACGTGGCCGCGTGTTTCCCGCTGCACCCGCTCACCGTGCTCGCCCTGCCCGAGCTGTGCGCAAGCTACGCGCAGCACGAGAGGACCCTCTTCTCCTACCTCACGTCGGCTGAACCGGGCTCTGTCGCGACGTTCATCCAGGCGTCGGACGCAGCGGCGCCGTTCCCGGTCGTGACCCTCGCGCACGCATACGACTACTTCATCCACTCCATCCGGACCGCGTCGAGCGAAGCCCCGGGCGCCCGCTGGCTGGAGATCGACCGCCGGATCCGCGAGACGCACGGGCTCGCCGCCGACGACGTCCACCTCCTTAAGAGCATCGGCATCCTCAACCTGATTTCCCAGGGTGGGCACCTCCGCGCCTCGAAGGCGATCACCGCCTATGCGGTGGCGGCCCCGGATCAACTCCCCGACCCGGACGCCATCGGCGAACAGATGGCCCGGCTGCTCGAGGGCCCAGTCACCTACCGGGCGTTCGCCGACGACTACCGCCTCTGGCGCGGAACCGACTTCAACCTCGCGAGGGCCGTGGCCGACGAGCGGGCGACCCTCGATGGGGAGTCGCCAGCGGTCATCACCAGCGCGGCCATCGAGCTCGATCCAGTCACGGCTGTCAGGCACACGCAAACGTCCGGTGCCTACCGCTACTTCGCGGCGCGCTTCGGCGACGACCGGCATGCGGTCGACCTCCCGGAGGGTGCAGCCGGACTCGTCCTCTACTGGGTCGGAGGCGGCGAGCCGACAGTGGACGCGGCCTTCCCCGTCGTGGTCCTGCGCCCAGCGGACTGCGGCCCGCTCGTGGACGCGTGCACCGAGGCCGCCGCCCTTGTGCGCGTCCTCACCGCGAGACGCGAGCGCGATCTCGACTGGGTGGCGCAGCAGGAGCTGGCGGAGCGGCTCACGGAGGCCCGCGCCCGTTCGCGGGCGGCCTTCGCGAGGGCATTCGACCTCTCAGGACCGGACACCACGGTCGTCCACGTCGGGCATGCGCCCGTGGCGCGGTCAAGGCGGATGTCACGCATCGTCTCCGACGTCTGCGACCAGGTCTACTCGGCGGCGCCCGAGGTCCGGTCCGAGATGCTGAGCAGGGACAGCCTGACGTCGCAGGCCGCTCGCGCGCGGCGAGACCTCCTCCAGGCGATGGCCGAGCGACCCGCCGAGCCCTGCTTCGGCATCGAGGGCTTCGGGCCTGAGCGCGCCCTCTACGAGGCCGTATTCCGTGTGGGGGGCTTGCACAGCAGGGTGGACGGCGTCTGGCAGGTGACTCCACCGAGCCGCGCCTCCAGCTTCCACCCGGCGTGGACCGCGATCGGCGACGCCATCGAGGGCGCCCGCGGCGCGATCACGGTGGAGAGCATCGAGGACGCCTTAGCGGCACCGCCCTACGGCGTTCCGAGGTCCTTCGGCACGATCCTGGTGGCGGCGTACCTCGCCAGCCACTCGGACGAGGTCGGGCTCTTCCAGGATGGTTCATTCCAGCCGGCCCTCACGCCGGACGTGCTCGAGCGCATCGTCAAGATCCCCTCGAGGTTCCAAGTCCGCGACTTCATGGCCGCCGGAGCGGGCACGGCCGAGGTTCTGACAGCGCTGCGCCGACATCTTGGGATCACCGGGAGTCCCGGCCGGGGCCGGCGGAACGCATCCGTTCTGGCAGTCGTCGCGCCGCTCCTCGGCACGATGCGCACGATGCCAGCGTACTCGCTGGCGACTCGCGGCCTGTCGCGAGAGGCGTTCGCGGTTCGCGAATGCCTGCTCGAGGCGCGCGAGCCGGACACGCTGCTCTTCAGATCGCTGCCCTCGGCCCTCGGCCTCGGCCCCGTCGCCGAGTGGCCCGAGGGGCAGGCGGAAGATTTCGCCGCGCAGCTCGCCGGCTGCATTCGCGAGATGCGGGCCACGTATCGCCGCCTGCTCACGCGCATCCGGGCCGCACTCGCAGAGGCCTTTGGCGCCGTCGACGGCGACGGCGTCAGGGATGAGCTCGGATCGCGCTGCGCTGCGCTCGGCGAACGGGAGCTCGAGCCGCGGCTCAGGACTCTCGCTCTCGCTGTCGCCGCCGACTCGCTTGAGGACGAGGAGTGGATCACGGCAATCGCCCTGGGCGTGTCAGGCCGCGCGCCCGCCTCCTGGGCCGACGCCGACGAGGAGCGGACGAAGCTCGAGCTCGCTCGCCTCGGCCGGATGTTCAAGGACGCCGAGGCGCTTGCGTTCGCCACGGGGGCGGCCGGCCGTCAGGCGGGGAGGCGGCTGGTCACGGTGACCGAGACGGACGGAAGCCAGCTCAGCCGGGTGCTGGAGGCGGCAGCGCCCAGAGGCGACGAGCTGCAGGTGGTCGAGGCGGTCCTGTCGGGGGAGCGGCACGCGGACGAGCGCGCCATTCAGGCCGCACTCGCTCTGGTGGCCGAGGTGCTCGAACGTATCGACCGGCGAACCGACGTAGCGGAGGCTCCAGAGTGACCACAGACGGCATCACACGCCACGTGATGGGGATCTCCGGGGGCAAGGACAGCGCCGCGCTGGCGGTCTACTTGCGCGACAGGGTGCCCCAGATCGAGTACTTCTTCTGTGACACGGGGGCCGAGCTGCCCGAGACCTACGAGTACCTCGGCAAGCTCGAGGCGGCCCTCGGCAAGCCGATTGCCCGACTGAACGCCGACAGGGACTTCGACCACTACCTGTTCACGTTCCAGGGCGCCCTCCCCTCGCCGCAGATGCGGTGGTGCACCAAGTACCTGAAGATCAAGCCGCTCGAGGCGTGGATCGGAGACGACGAGACCAACTCGTACATCGCGATCCGGGCGGACGAGAACCGGGACGGCTATATCTCGCACAAGCCGAACATTCACCCGGTGTACCCGTTCAAGGAGGCAGGAATCGATCGGGCCGGAGTCCAGCGCATCCTCGACCGCGCCGGCGTGGGCCTCCCCGAGTACTACGAGTGGCGCACTAGGTCTGGCTGCTACTTCTGCTTCTTCCAGCGGAAGGCCGAGTGGGTGCGCCTGGCGGACCGCCACCCCGACCTGTTCGAGAAGGCCGTCGAGTACGAGCAGAAGGCCGGCTACGAGAGCACGGCCATGCAGGGGCGGGCGTACACGTGGACGGGGCGAGAGTCTCTGCCGGAGCTCCTCGAGCGGAAGGAGGAGATCCTGAGCGCGCATGACGCGGCGATGCGCCGAGCGGAGGAACGGGGCCGCAACCTGCCTCTGCTCGATGTGCTCCAGAGCGTGCTTGACGACGAGGACGACGGGCAGGGCTGCGTCGTCTGCCACGTCTAGGAGTCTCCAGGACGAGAGCGATTCTCCAGAAGGAGTCTGAGGACCAACATCGGGATGGATGGACCTCACATTCGAGGCGAGCATTCGAGACTGCGAGACATCCCACTCCTGCGTCCCTTGTATCGAATCCCTCGTGACGACCTAGCGGGCGAGCTGCTCGTGCCGTGCCTCTCGAGCGCGAGCGAGTACGACTGCCTGTCGGGGTTCTTCAGCTCGTCGTCATTCCGCGACCTCGCCCCCGGCCTCGCCGCGTACCTGACGCGGGCTGGCGCCGGGCCTATGCGCCTCGTCATCAGCCCCTACCTGAGCGACGAGGACATCGACGCGATGAAAGCCTCGACCACCCCACTCGAGGAGTCGCTGGCGGAGCGACTGAGTCGGGCGTTCGAGGAGGTTGGGACTGCGGAGGACTCCCTTGCGAAGCACGCCGTCGACTGCTTGGCCTGGCTCATGCACGAAGGGAGGCTGCAGGTCCGCATCGCCTTTGTTCGCGGCGGCCTCTTCCACCCGAAGGTGTGGCTTGTCGGCGACGGATCTGACTGGGTCGCAGCCCACGGCTCGTCGAACATGACAGGCGCCGGGCTCAAGCGGAATGTCGAGCAGGTATCCGTCGACACATCTTGGGGCGACCCCTGGAGCATCACTAAGGTACGCGAGCTGAGGGATGAGTTCGAACTCCTTTGGGACGGTCGTGACCCCGAAGTCACGACCCTGCCGGCCCCCGCCGCCGTGACCGAGAACCTGCTGCGCCGCCGTCCAGAGACGGCGCCGACCGTGGACGACTATGAGCATGCAGCGGACGCTGAGAGGCGACTCACCGGGGCGGCCGAACTGTCGGCGATCTACCGGGCTTCCGCGGAGCGCGAGGTATTTGCGATCCCGGACGGGCTGGAGTGGGAGAACGGCCGCTTTGCGCACCAGGGCCGCGCGGTCCACGCGTGGGAGGACGCGGATCGGCGTGGGATCCTCGCCATGGCCACAGGATCCGGGAAGACGAGCACCTCTCTGATCGCCGCGGAGCGGGTCCACGCGGAGTGCGGCCGGCTTCTCATCGTCATCACCGCACCGTATCTGCCGCTTGTCGCCCAGTGGGAACAAGAGGCTCAAGGCTTCGGACTCTTCCCGTACGCGCTAGGCTCGATCCCGGACCGGTCGAAGAGGCTCCAGAGGGCCTCTGAGATTGCGCTCCGGCTGGCGATAGGGGCGAGCCCGGGCGGCGTTGAGTGCGTCATCCTATCGAATGACGCCATGATCGACGTCGAGCTGCTCTCGGCCCTCGCCCGAGCGCGCTGCCCCTCGCTGCTCATAGCGGACGAGGTCCACAACCTTGGGTCCCCTGGCTTTCAGCGCGCGGCACCGGACTGGTTCACCTACAGGCTCGGACTGTCCGCGACGCCCGTGCGTCAGTACGACGAGGAGGGAACCGACTTCCTACTCGAATACATGGGGCCGGTCGTCTTCGAGTTCGGCCTTGAGGAGGCCATCGGCGTCTGCCTCGTCCCATACGACTACTACGTCCACGAGACGAGTCTGTCGGACGACGAGCTATCGCAGTGGCTCCTGCTCAGCGAGAAGCTCAGGCGTTCAGGATGGGGCCTCAGCGATCCCGGCCAACCGCCGTCAGACCAGGTCCGCATGCTGCTGATTAGACGGCGACGAGTGCTCGAGCAGGCGGCAGACAAGGTCGCGGCTCTCGAGGAGCTCTTCGACGCCAGCCCGCCGGCCAGTCACACGCTGGTCTACGCCAGCGCCAAGGGGCGCGAACAGCTCCTCGCCGTCAACCGCGTGCTGCTCAAGCGTGGGGTTCGGTTCAGCCAGCTCACCAGCGATGAGACCGCGCAGCCAGCCCTCGCCCGCTCCATCCTCGACCGCTTCGGTGACGGCAGCCTGCAGGTGCTTACGGCAATGAAGGTTCTTGACGAGGGAGTCAACATCCCGCAGACGCGCACGGCGTATCTGCTCGCCAGTTCCACTGTCGAGCGGGAATGGGTCCAACGCCGAGGGCGCGTTCTCAGGATTGCACCGGGCAAGGACACCGCGACGATCCATGACTTCCTCGTCCTCCCGCCCGACGATGTTCGCGATGACGTCGGTGCTCTCTCGATCGTGCGCGGCCAGCTCACGCGTCTCCAGGAGTTCTCTCGACTCGCACGCAATGCGTCCTCGTACGACAGCGGCTTCCTCGTTGTCGCACGATTGATCCGTCAGTACCTCGGATAAGGGGGGAAGATGTCGGTCCCGCAAGGCCAGCTCATCGAAGCGATCACTGCCGCGCTGTCCAGGGTCCCGGAGCGGTACCCCGGATACCGGAAGGACCTCAAGACGACCCTCGTCGAGGTCGTCCAACTCGAACGGCAGCACGCAGAGGCGCACATCGACATCAAGGTCCGCATCAAGGACCAATGCGCCGCGGCCGGGGACCAGCTCTATCAGCGTCAGCTCGCGTCGCGGTCTGGCGACGAAGCGGGACACGTCTCGTGATCCGACTGAAGCAGGCTCGGTTCACGAACTTCAGGCTACTCCGTGACGTCGTCATCCCATTCTCGACGGACCCGTCGCGCAGGCTCACGGTCATTCGGGCGGACAACGAGTCTGGCAAGACCACCGCGCTCCGCGGCCTCCAGTGGGCGCTATTCGGAAACGAGAGCCTCCCGGCCGGTGGCGGCGCGTTCAGGCTCCACCCCATCGACCTCAAAGTGGATCAATCGACGGTCGTGCCGATCAACGTAGAGCTGGTGTTCGAACAGTCGGTCACCATCCCGTACGGCGGCGGCACCCAAGTAGAGACGTACCGCCTCACCCGCTCGACGGCGGAGGAGGTCATGCCTCTCACCGACACGTTCAGACGGCACGCGACGACACTTGAGTTGGTCCGGCTCACCGACGCTGGCGAGCGGCCCGTGGCGAACCCGAACGCAATCCTCAGCGCAATGGTGCCGACGTCGCTCCGCGACGTGTTCTTCACGGACGGAGACCGGACCCTGACTTTCATCGAGACCACGGCGACCACAAGCACGAGGCGCCAACGGGTCGAAGCTGCGATCAGATCTCTCCTCGGGCTCGACGTGCTCGAGTCGGCCATCGGGCATGTCGGGCAGGTCAAGAGCGACCTCAACTCCGAGGGCGCGCGCGTAGCCCAAAAGGGCCGCGACCACGACGGGCTCCGGGACCAGCTCGCCCGCCTCGAGAGCCACGAAGAACGTCAGAAGGCCGACCTCGAGCAGGCTCGAGCGACGCTGCTCGCCACCGACGACGAATTGCGGGAGACCCGGAAGAGCATCGAAGCGGCCATCGCCAAGGGCGGAGCCGATAAGGAGCAGCTCGTCCGCCGCAAGAATGAGGCTGACGCCAGGGTCCGGTCTCTTCGATCCCGCCTTGCGGACCTGCGGAAGGAACAGGGCAGGCTTACGAGCGACTCATCGCTCGGCTTCCTCCTCGCCACGAACGCAATCGAAGCGGCTACCACAGCGCTAGGGACCATGAAGGACCGCGGCGAAATCCCGAAGAACTTCAGCCCGTTGCTCGAGGAGAGACTGGACCTAGGCGAGTGTATCTGCGGGAGCTCGCTCGCGTCGGGAACTGACCTTCGCAGGCACGTCGAGGAGATCCTCGTGCGGCAAGCCGAGCAGGATGAGGTGCGCGGTCACCTCATGGACCTCCTCTACGTGGCGAGGCCCTGGCTCGCTGACGAGGCCAAAGGACGGTGGGTCCGCCGCCTTGAGTCCCTGTATCACGACTTCGCGGGTGCGCAGAGAGACTTGGAGCGGAATGAGAAGGAAGTGGCTGAGCTGCAGGCCCGCCTCAACCAAATCGGCGACACCCAGCTTCCCGAGCTTCGGAAAAGCGAGTCGTCGCTCGTTGCGAGGAACAACGAGGCCCGCGAGCAGGCAATAAGGCTCGATACCGCGCTCAAGTCATTAGGCGACGCACGTGCGACTCTCGAGAGGCAACTCGAAAAGGAGCTGAAGATCTCCGATGCCGGCAAGAGGATCCAGGCGCGTCGCGACGTCGCATCCGACCTGCAGGCCACCCTCGAGGCCGCCTTCGGGAGCATCAGGACCGAGAAGGTCGACGAGGTCAGCTCCGTCACGAGCGAGCTGTTCATGCAGATGATCAAAGCCGATCCGGAGACGGCGCTCATTCGCGGTTGCACAGTCACCCGTGAGTTCGACATCAAGGTCTTTGGTCCGCACGGTAGAAGCCTGGATCCCGATCGCGACCTGAATGGGGCATCTCGTCGTGCGCTCACGCTCGCGTTTGTCATGGCCCTTACCCGCGTGAGCGGCGTCGAGGCCCCACTCGTGATCGACACACCGCTCGGGATGATGGGCCCGGAGATCAAGCGCGAGGTCCTGCGGGTAGCCATCGAGAACGCTGGGCAGGTCGTGCTCTTCCTCACCAGGTCGGAGATCAGGGACATCGAGCCGCAGCTGGATGCCTACGCAGGTGCGTCGTGCACGATGACCAACTCATCCCACTACCCGGCAATGCTGAAGTACAAGCCGCCCGTGGACGACCTTCGAACGATCGTCTGTCGGTGCTCCCACGCTGAGACGTGCGAGGTCTGCGAGCGCCGCGACGATGTCGTCGTTCTCTCGGACGAGGTTGCGTGACGTTATG
The DNA here is from genome assembly GCA_046704485.1 of Candidatus Limnocylindrales bacterium. Lineage (GTDB taxonomy): Bacteria > Chloroflexota > Limnocylindria > Limnocylindrales > CSP1-4 > CAIXZV01. Next base: position 15,643 of record JBJKRU010000302.1, read on the forward strand.
GACCAGCACTACAACCCATTCCAGAACGCGGATCTCCTGATACCGGATGAGTTCATGGCAGAGGTCCGCGACCTCACCCAGACTCGTGTCGCCGCGGACGGGAGCCCGAGTGCACCAGAAGACAGCCCGTTCCCGCGCTATGTCGACATGTGGTTTGCCGCGCTACTCCTCGGAGCGAGGCGCGGCTCGCCACTCGAGCCCTCCACTAAGTGGCACTCATTCGTGACGGGGCAGGTCCTCCAGGGTGATCGAGACCGGATCGCGATGCTGGAGCTTGTTGCGATCGCTCACTCGGGAGACGCCTTCATCGTCCGCGATCCGAAGAAGGTGATTGGCCTGGCCAATGGCTTCGCCGCGGCCGGCATGCCCGAGCTGCTCGAGATGCTGAGACAGCCAAACATGAAGCCGCTCGACGGATTCGCGGACGCTTTACGCAACATCTCATGGGACTCCGGGGTCGAGTAACTTGTCGGCCATGATTGGTCACAGAGCCCATCGGAGGCAAGGCGGACTGACGGCATCCGGCCGGTCAGGAACAACCAATGGGTGTGCTGACGCCGGAGGTTCCAGCCCTCAGGCTTCGACCGCCATCAACGTGTGCAGCAGCTGAGCGAATGCCCGACCTCTTCGACCTCTACGCGTCGCACCCGCGCCTGGACTTCTGGCTCATCCCCGAGGCTTGGGCTCGATACGACCACTCGCGCAGACTTACTTGGACAAGGCTCGAATTCCTAGCGACAAGTCCACTTCGCCAGGTGCCAGCCGCGCCTGGCGTCTATGCGTTCGTTCTCGAGCACCGCGTCGCGATGGATCTGAAGGCCGCGTTCCCCATGTATGTGGGCATGTCGACGACGTCGATCCGCGATCGCTACGGAGCGTACAAGGGGCAGGCGTATCGCGGACGAAAGGGACGGGCTCGCCTTGATCGGCTCTTCGGGACATGGAAGAGCCACCTCGCTTTCTACTACGTGGCACAGCCTGTTGAAACACCGGAGGTGCTGGAAAAGGCCCTGATCAACGGCCTGATGCCTCCCTTCAACCATGACGATTTCGAGGCAGACATTGGGAGACTCGTAAGTGCCTTCTAGGCCCGAGGGTACGACTAGCCGCACTACAGTTCGCCGCGTTCCACAGCGACTCGCAGATCTGGACACGACGGTCGATTCTGTCAGTTACCCTCGCCTGCTTCTGCCCGCCCTCCGGGGCCGCATCGGTGACTGGGCATACTACGTCTGCCTCATGGATCTTCGCGAGGTTGCCAGCCGAGTTCGCTTCGCGAGGGAGCTGCACCGCTCCGATCGGTTGTCAGACATCATCCAGCGGGGCATGAGTGACCACGCAGGCAGGATTGCCCAGTACCTCCTCGTACAACAGCAGAGGTTCCTCAATTCTCTCGTTGTTGCGGTGTACGGAGGAGAACCGCAATTCCAAGAGATGTCCGTGCGCCAGACTGTTCCTTCGACCATGGGCAAAGTGCCGGAACTGGTGGAGATGAACATGGGCGTTCTGGTGCTTCGCGGAGACGAACGCCTCATGGCGCTCGATGGGCAACATCGGGTCAGGGGCATACAGCTTGCGCTTGAGTCAAAACCAGCGTTGGGCGATGAGCAGGTGGGGGTGATCTTCCTCGGCCACGCCTCCGGAACGGCGGGTCTCCAGCGAACGCGTAGGCTGTTCACGACCCTGAATGCGTATCCCGGTGAAAGCGATCAGTCAGTCCGGAGTTTTCGATCACCCCGGCCGGAGGCCGCGGAGCGGCCGACGCTCGGGCGTGGATCACCCCCTGACGATCACCTCCTCTCTGGCTGCTGCGGGTAGTCTGGCACGCCGGCCGAGGGCGTCATGAGGCGGGCTCGACCGGCGAGCCGCCGGGCTGCCCGACGTCGCTCGCGGCGGTGTCGTGTCGCTCGCCCGCCCGGCGGAGCGAGTCGCCGCGGAGCTCGATCCGGTAGGCGGCGTTGACGAGCCGGTCCAGGATCGCGTCGGCGATCGTCGGCTCGCCGAGCGACTCGTGCCAGTGGCCGACCGGCAGCTGGCTGGTGACGATCGTCGACCGCCGGCCGACCCGGTCCTCCACCACCTCGAGCAGGTCGGCGGCCTGGCTCGCCGTCAGCGGCGAGAGGCCCAGGTCGTCGAGCACGAGGACGTCGATCCGGGCCCAGGCCGCGAGGAGGCGTGGCAGCCGGCCGTCGGCCCGGGCGAGCACGAGCTCGTCGACGAGCCTGGGCACGCGCAGGTAGAGCGCCCGGTGGTCGTGGCGCAGGGCGGCCTGGGCGAGGGCGCAGGCGAGGAACGTCTTGCCCACCCCGGTCGGGCCAACGATCAGCACGTTGCGGTGGGCGGCGACCCAGCCGGCCTCCGCGAGCTCGCGGATGAGCGGGCGGTCGAGCCCGCGCGCCACGTGGAAGTCGATCTCCTCGACCGTCGCCCCGATGCGCAGCCTCGCGGCCTTGCGGTACCGCTCGAGGCGCCGGTTGTCGCGCTCGGTCCCCTCGCGGTCGACCAACAGCCCGAGCCGCTCCTCGAAGCTGAGGCCCGCGTAGTCGGGTTGCGCCTGCTGCTCGACGAGGGCGCGGGCCATGCCGCCCAGGTTGAGCTCGTAGAGCCTGTCGATCGTCTGGCTCGTGTTCATCGTGCGCTCCTTCCTCACTCGTAGTAGCCGGGGCCGCGGACGTTCTCGTGGCGGCGGGTCGGCTTCGTCGGTGCCGGCTCGGGCAGCGGCGCCCGGTCGAGCCCGCGTTTCAGGATCGAGTCGACGCTGCGGTAGCTGCGGGCGCCGATCGCGAGCGCCCGGCCGCAGGCCGCCTCGAGGCGCTCCGGTCCGTAGCGGCGCCCGAGGCGCAGGATCCCGAGGCAGCTCCGGTAGCCCTGCTCGGGGTGGGGCCTGGACTCGAGGATCGCGGCCGCCAGGGCGCCGGTGCTGGGGCCGGTCTGGCTCGCCCAGCGGACGATCCGCGAGGGGCTCCACTCCAGGTGCCGGCGGTGGCTCTCGGGCATGTGGCCCGGATCGGTCGTGTGGCGCCCGCGGGCCTGGCTGCGCAGGTGGCTCGCCACCCGCCGGCCCCCGACGAACACCTCGACCGTCGTCGCGCCGAGGCGGACCTCGGCCCGCTCGCCGACCAGCCGGTAGGGCACCGAGTACCAGTGGCGGTCGACCTCGACGTGGTAGTCGATGTTGACCTTGGCCCGCGTCCAGACCGCATACTCGAAGCGCCGCGCCGGCAGCGGCCGCAGCGCTGGCCGGTCGAGCTCCTCGTACATGGTCCGCCGCGAGCCGGGCAGCTTCTTGAACGGGCGGTTGTTCAGCCACTCGAGGCGCTCGCGGATCGCGACGTTCGCCTCGGCGAGGGAGAAGAAGGTCCGATTGCGGAGGGCGGCCACGATCCAGCGGGTGGCGAGGAGCACGCTCGTCTCCGCCTTCGCCTTGTCCCTCGGCTTGAACGGCCGAGCCGGGATGATCGCGCACCCGTAGTGGGCCGCCAGCTCGGCGTACGTCCGGTTGAGCTCGGGCTCGTAGCGGTCGGCCCTCGTCACGCCGGCCTTCAGATTGTCCGGGACCAGGATCGCGGGCACGCCCTCGTAGAACTCGAACGCACCGACGTGGGCGCCGCACCAGTCGGGCAGCGCCTGGGACGCGGTCGCCTCGGCGTACGTGTAGGAGCTGGCGCCGAGCGCCGCCACGAACAGCTGGGCCCCTCGGATCTCGCCCGTCTCGGGGTCGACGATCGGGATCGTCGCGCCCGGGTAGTCGACGAACAGCTTCTCGCCCGCCCGGTGGTCGTGGCGCATGACGACGTCGAGGTGGCGCGCCCAGCGCCGGTAGTGCTCGACGAACTGCGTGTAGCCGTACCCGTCGGGGTGGCGCTCGCGGTACTCGATCCACAGCAGCTGGAGGGTGACCCCCGTGCGGCGCAGCTCGCGGTGGACCTCGCGCCAGTCCGGCAGCGGCCGGGCCCGGGCAGGGGGCAGCCCGGCCGATGGGAACAGGCGTGCCTCGAGCTCGGCGTCGTCGAGCTCGTCGGGCAGCGGCCAGGACAGGCCGGCCAGGCGCGCGCGGACGAGATAGTCGGCCACGGTCGTGTACGGCAGCCCGGTCGCGGCGCCCACACGGCGGCGGCTGAGACCGTCTCCCTGGCTGAGGCGGAGGACCTCGCGGATCTTGCGCATGGCGGAACGGGGGCGGGGCACCGGCATCTGGCTCCTCGGGCGGGTGGATCGTCCGAGCCACGATGCCGGGTCGAGGGGCCCTCACGTCAGGCCGCCGCGACCTCCCTCAGCGGGTGATCGAAAACTCCGAAACGGCTGATCGGATTGGACCGAAACGGGTGATCGGTTTCGTCCGAAGCACGCACCCTGAACCGGTATGCAAAACCTGTCTCTCAGTACGACCTGGTCGCTCAGGATGAGGACGATGTTGTCGCCATCGTTGTTCGGCTCCTGGTAGACGAACATCCCGTTCTGCGGGAGAGGATCTCTACCGCCGCGACGATGAATCTGCCGTCGAGCGACGATACGAGTGTCACCACCTTGCCGGCCCTCTATGACGCAATGGACCGTGTGCTGCGGGACCGGAGGCCGCGCGAATGGGGCGAGTTCAAGCGGTTCCGGCCACCGGACCGTGAGATTGCTGAGCGCTATGAAACCGCGCACCTGTTCTGGGATGTGCTCACCAGACGTGTGGAGCCACTTCGCGAACTCGCGCGAGACCAGCATCGTCGGGTTCTCGACAATGAGCGAGGCTCCAGCGGTGGTCATTTGTTATTGAGACCGGTAGGCCTGACCTCGTTCGCCGCAGCGGCAGAGGTCCTCATTCGCGGCGGCATCAGCCTATCTGAAGCTATTCGGCGACTGTCAGGGCTCCCAATGCAGCTCAGCTCCCCACCATGGGTGAGGCTTCTGTGGAATCCGGCGAGCCGGCGAATGATCTCCAACAAGGAGAGCAAGGCAGCGGCAGTGGAGTGGTTGTCGATGGCGGCTGGTGCGGAGCCGGACGGGGCCCTCTGGGATCGAAGCCTCCAAAGGGAATTCGAGGCCCTGGAGGCTGGCTACGGCGAGATCGCCATGGAGATCCTGTTCCGGTACCGCGCGGAGAACCTGAGCGCGCACGGGTAGCGTCCGCCTGCTCGTATCGGTCGATACCGCGTGGCGCTCACACACTGTTCCGTTGTCGCGTGGCTTGGACACCGGCTCGAGTCCTGGCCGACTTCAGTCCGCCGAACGTACACAGTTCCTGTTGACATCCGGACGCGACGGTGACAGCCTTACGGCATGGTCGTGACGGTACGGACCCTCAGGCGCAACCTCGCGGACTTCGCGGACCGCGCCGCTCGCGGCGAGAGCATCGTGGTCCTCCGCCACGGCCATCCATGGGCCCTGCTCCGCCCGCCCCTCCCGGGCGAGCGCTGCAGGGCCATGTCCGTGACCGCGTTCCGCGACGACCTCCGGCGCGGGCTGCTGCGGGCGCGCCGGGCTCCGGTCCGGCTGACCTGGCGCGGGAAGCCGCTCGAGGTGGTCGTGTGCGCCGCCCCGTCGAACACCGTGATTGGATTGGAGGACATCCCGTGACCCTCGGCCGCGAACTCGAAGCCCTCGGCATGCGCGAGGTCCGCGAGCGGATCCGGGCGGTGGTCGCCCGCACCGCCGACTCGGGCCCGCTGGTGGTCATGCAGCACGGGGACCCGGCCGCGGTCCTGATCCGGTTCGAGGAGGCCGAGCGCTGGGGCCGGGTCGAGCGCGGCCTGGCGGCGCTCCACGCCCTCGAGGTGTACCCCGAGCTCGTGCGCGGCACCGGCCAGATGGGCGCCGCCGTCCGCGGCGAGCTCAGGCCGACTCGGAGCGCGGTCCGCAGCCTGGACACGGAGCCCCGGGAGATCCTGGGCCCCCTCCAGACGGTCCAGATCACGGACCTGCGGGAGAACCTCGCCGCGTACCTCCAGCAGGTCGCCGGCGGGCGCGCCCTGACCGTGGTGTCGAGCGGGCGGTTCGCGGCCACGCTCATCAGCCCGCGCGAGTTCGACCGCATCCGGGCGCTCGGGCGCGCCGTGGCCTGGTTCGCGGCGGCGGGCCTGGACCTGGCCTCGGCCGACGAGGCCGAGGTGGCGG
>JBJKRU010000303.1:0-3840 GCA_046704485.1 Candidatus Limnocylindrales bacterium
GCGGCCAGATCGGCACGGCTGCCCGGACCCCTCGGAGCGGCGCGGCGGGCATGCGGCTAGAGATGGTAGGCCCAGTACACCCCGCCGGCCCCGATCAGCACGCCCCAGGCCAGCAGCACCCACGCCCCCCACGGGAAGCCGCCCCGCCTGGCACCGTAGAGCGCCACCATCGACCAGACGAACGGGATGGAGTCCAGGAAGTAGCGGTAGCCGTACTGGAGCCAGCCGCCGCCGTAGTAGAGCAGCGTGGGGATCAGCACCAGCACCGCAGTGGCCAGCAGGATCCACGTCCGGCGGTCCCGCCACGGCGCCAGCAGGCCGATGAACAGCGCGGGGCTGGTGAAGAACACCGACATCCCCAGGCCGTCCGGGTGGAAGAAGGGGAAGGCAGTCGTGAAGGTCGGCAGCTTCCAGAGCAGGTAGTCCAGGTTCATCCCGATGTGCACCGGCGAGAACATCCCCTGGGCGCGCAGGGCCTCGAGCCACGCCGGCAGCGTGGCCATGTCGTAGCCGGACTCGAGGATCGAGCCGAAGCGGGCCCAGTTGTAGAGGAAGAACAGGGCGAGGCTGGGCGCGAAGCCCGCGATCAGCAGGCCCCAGTCGCGCCACGGGAGGCGGTCCCACCGCTCGACGGCGGCCAGCCCCCGCTCGAGCGCGCCGGACCGGTGCATCACCCAGAGCGCGAGCCCCGGCCCCGCGAACGCCAGCGGCGCGCGGGTGAGGAAGCCCAGGCCCACCAGGAAGCCCATGAGCAGCGCCCGCTGCCGGCCGAACATCTCGGCGATCAGCAGCAGCACCAGGATCGTGGCCACCAGGTGGCCCGTGTGCCACACGCCGCCCCGGGTGGTGACCCACCAGATCTGGGTGGAGAACCCCATGAGGATCGCGAGGAACAGGCGGCCCGGGATCGACCGGACGCCGATCCGCCCCGGGGCCCAGTAGGAGAGGCCCACCACCGTCGCGGCCAGCGCCGCGTTGATCCCGGTCTCCCAGTGGTCCGCGTTGACCGGGCCGATGACCGCCACCAGCGGCATCAGCGCGATGGCCGGGAACGGCGCGAACGGCACGTAGATGTGGCCGGCCCGGACGATGATGTCGTTCTCGCCCACCATCGGCGCGTTGGGCGAGAGCCCCAGCGGGATCCACGTGCGCAGGTGCAGGAAGGCGTCCGCGAGGTACATGAAGTCGGCGCGGCCCGCCGAGAAGTCCCGGTTGGACAGCCAGAACACGAAGAACGACACCACGACGAGGCCGATCCCGACCGCCGCCGCGTACCTGGCCCTCGACTCGTCCTGCTGCACTCGTCACCTGCCTGCGCCGGAACCGGGCCCCGGGCCCGGGAAGCCGGGCCATGGTACCGACGGTCGGGGTCAGGACGCGCGGTAGCCGGGCGGGCGCCCTACAGCCCCGCGAGGCGGCGGCCTTCGTCGCGCTGGGCGAACGAGGCCGAGACGATCTGGCGCTCAAGCCGACTGATCCCATTCCGGTCGGCCTCGCCTTCCCAGTCGGAGAGTGCCCCCACGACCTCGGCCAAGATGCGGCGGGCATCGGGCTCCGCGAGGGCGTAGAGGCGATGCGTCGCGAGCGCGGTGCGGACGTCCTGGGCATCCGACCGCCCGTCGAGCGAGAGGCTGTGCACGTGCGCGGCCCGCGTGGGGTTCAGGTCGAAGGCCGGCGCGAGCCTCCACCCTGCCGATGTTCGAAGGAACCCGTGGTTTCGAAGGTGGTCGTCCCGGTTGCCGGCGAGCACGTTGAACAGCAGCCGGCGGAACAGCTGCGCCAAGTCGTCGTTCACGTGGCCGGGCGCGCCGAGGCGGCTGATCGCCTGGGCGATGTCGGGATACGACGCAGGCTCGCCGTCGCGATGGTCGGTCAGGGTCATGGCCGAGGCGTACAGGCGCCGCGCACTGCCCGGCCCACGGTCGAACCTGCGTGCGAGGAACGTCCCGCCGCGACCCGGACCGTGCACGGGGATCAGCCGCCGCGGAGCCACCTCCACGCCGGCCCGCTCGGCGAGGTTCGCGAAGACGAACTCCCATGCGCCGATGTCGAGTCGGCGGTCCTCGTGCGATGGGAACTTCGCGATCCAAAGGGTGCCGTCGACGTCCCGGACGTTTGCCTTCGGGCGCGCCCCGCCAAGCGAGGACCCGGGCGCCACCAGATCGCGCAGGCGCTGGGACGGGATCTCGATGGCGGGGTCCTCCTCGACGATGCGTGCGAGGTCCTGCAACTCGCGCAGCGAGGCCACGGGCGGGACATCCGGATCGCCAGCGTGGATGAACGGGCCGCCGCCCTCCGGAAGGAGCCGCAGTGCCCCCATGCGCGTCTCGTCGGACACGCTCACCAGCAGGTCCCACGACCCCAGCAGCCGCCCCTGCTCCCGGGTCAGGAGCATCTGGCCCCAGGTGTCGGGCGTGGTATCGAGGAGCGCGGGCGGCAGGGTGTCGGCGCCAAGCTGCTGGTCGCCGGCAAAGAGCTGCGTGCGAGGGTCGAGCGCGAACGCCTGGCGGTCCCCCAGCCAGGCCGGGTCATAGGCGAACGAGACCGGTCGCCGCGAGCCGGGGCCGGGCCAGCGCGTCAGCCTGCCGACCGTCTGGCGCGGCCCAAGCTCGGGCGCGTCGAGGACAACCTGCAGCCGATCGAGCGTGTCAGCCATCAGGCTTTGCGGGCAACACGATGCGGAAGCGGCGTGCGCGCGTCAACCAGCCGATGGCCAACCTCGTCGTTGGCGGCGAGGCGGTCGAGGTCGTCATCCAGGGACAGCACCTCAAGCACCCGCGCGAGTACCGCCGCGCTCACGGTGAGGTCACCGGCCTCAAGCTTGCGGAGCGTCGGGCGCGACACGAACGCCCGCTCGGCCATCTCCGCCTCGCTCATGCGCCGTCGGAGCCGAGCAGCGCGCAGCCGCTCGCCTAGGGCTTCGGCGCGCCGCTGGGTGGCGGGGAAGAGGCTCCTTGCTGGGCGTCCCATGGCAAATACTCTTTACCAGATCATTCATTCGTGTCAATACTATTGTCCGATGTGGCACGTCACCGCTCCGGTCGGAGGCCATCAAGATGGTCCAGCAGGCCGTCGAGCCCGTCCACAGTGGTCGTGCCGCCATCCGCTACCTCGTCATCGGCGTGTCGCTCCGTGCGCGGGCGTTCGCGTCCCCCGGCGATCGCCACCGCCACCAGCGTCACCCAGAACGCCGCCGGGTAGACGGCCGGCGGGATCGCCCCCACCAGGACCACCGAGGTGGAGAGCGGGATGAGCACCGCCCACCACTGGCGTCGCGACAGCAGCCACGCCACCGGCACCAGCAGCACCAGAGCATAGTGGTCCCACAGGATGGGCGAGAGGAGCTGGCTGGCGATGAGCGCCACGAGGTACGCCGGCACCGCGGGCAGCCGGAGCGCCGCGGCCTGGGTGACCAGCGCGACCGCGGCCATCGACGCCCACTGGAGCGCGGTGGGGGCGTCGCGCGAGACGCCGGCCTGGTACGCGACCGAGCCCACGGTGAAGTTGTGCGGCGTGGTGATCGGGTCGCTGACGCGGCCGACGAGCAGCAGGAAGTCCGACCAGGCGGAGGCGCCGGCGAGCAGGGTCGCGAGGACCGCCAGGACGGCCAGCACGACCGCGCCCGCGACCACGTCCGCCCCGCGCCGCCGGAGCAGCGCCCAGGCGAGCACGACGCCGGGCTGGAGCTTGACCGCGGCGCCGAGGCCCCCCGTCAAGCCGACGGCCCCGGGCCGCTCGAGCCACCGCCAGCCGGCGGCGAACAGCAGGAGCAGCAACGGCCCCACCTGGCCCAGCTTGACCGCGTACAGGACCGGCCACGAGAGCGCGGCCAGCAGGGCC
>JBJKRU010000304.1:0-3514 GCA_046704485.1 Candidatus Limnocylindrales bacterium
GGCGGGGGCGGCAAGGGGATGCGCATGGTCCGCTCCGCCCGCGAGCTGGCGGCCGTCCTGCCCATCTGCCGCTCCGAGGCTCGGGCCGCCTTCGGCGACGACGCCCTGTACCTGGAGCGGTGGCTGGAGGAGAACCGCCACGTCGAGGTCCAGGTCGCGGTGGACCGCTACGGACACGGCGTCCACCTCTGGGAGCGAGACTGCTCGGTCCAGCGGCGCCACCAGAAGATCCTCGAGGAGTCGCCCTCGCCGGTCATGAGCCCCGCCGGCCGTCAGGAGCTGGCAGATCGGGCCGTCAAGGCGGCTGTCGCCGCGGGCTACGAGAACTTGGGCACCCTCGAGTTCCTGGTCGACGGGGACGGCAACGCGTACTTCATCGAGATCAACTGCCGGATCCAGGTGGAGCACCCCGTGACCGAGATGCTCACCGGGATCGACCTGGTGGCCGCGCAGATCCGCCTCGCCGCGGGCGAGCCCCTGGGGTTCACGCAGGAGGACGTGCGCCAGGAGGGCCACGCCATCGAGTTCCGGATCAACGCCGAGGACCCGGCGCACGACTTCCGGCCCGGTGCCGGGACGATTGAGCGGCTCAACGCTCCCGGCGGCCCCTTCGTCCGCTTCGACAGCCACGCGTACACCGGCTACGACGTGCCGCCGTACTACGACTCCCTGCTGGGCAAGCTCATCGTCTGGGGGCCCACCCGCGAAGCCGCCATCGCGCGCGGGCTGGCGGCGCTGTCGGAGCTCGTGGTGGAGGGCGTCACGACGAATGTGGCGATCCACCAGGCTCTGCTCGCCGCCGAGCCGTTCCTGGAGGGCCGGTTCACGACCAACCTGCTCGACCGGGTGGGCGCGGCCGCGTTCCTCGCGGGCGCGGAGCGCGCCTGATGCCCGCCTTGCCCCGCATGTCGATGGCCACAGCCGCATGCAGCCCTGCACACACCCAGACGCGTGCGCGGAACGCCGCGCCCTACGCTGCCGACCACCACGCCAGGAGCCTCCCGTGACCGACCAAGCCCAGCAGCCCGACGCCCCCTCCGGGCCCGGGACCGTCCTCAGCGTCCGCGACATCGAGGGCCTCATCCCGCACCGGTGGCCGTTCCTGCTGGTGGACCGGATCGTCGAGTACGATCCGGACAACCGGAGGATCGTGGCGATCAAGGGCGTCACCGCCACCGAGTGGTTCTTCCAGGGGCACTTCCCAGGCCTGCCGGTCATGCCCGGCGTGCTGCAGGTGGAGGCGCTGGCCCAGACGATGGCCGTCTATGTCTCCCGGCAGCCCGGGTTCGGCGACCGGATCGGCCTGTTCGCGGGCATCGACGAGGTCCGCTTCAAGCGGGTGGTGGTGCCGGGCGACACGCTGCGGCTCGAGGTCACGATGGAGAAGCTGGGCAGCCGCTTCGGCAAGGGCCGCGGCGTCGCCACGGTCGACGGGGAGGTCGCCTGCGAGGGCCTCCTATCGTTCATCATCCCGCCGGCCGGGGTGCTCAAGTGACCCGTGTCGCCGTCCTCTCGGACGTCCACGGCAATCTCGCCGCCCTCGAAGCGGTGACAGCCGAGATCCGGCGCGAGAAGCCCGACGCCGTCCTCGTCGCCGGCGACCTCGTCTTCAACGGGCCGGATCCCAACGGCTGCGTCGACGCGCTCCGCCACCTCGAGTCCGAGGGCGCGCTGATCGTGTCCGGCAACACCGACATCGCGGTGGGCGACTTCGACTACGGGGCCGCCTTCCCCCAGTACCAGAATGGCGTGCCCGACATCATCACCGCCGCCGCCGAGTGGGCGCACGACGAGCTTGGCGACGAGCAGCTCGACTGGCTGCGCCGCCTGCCGGCCGAGCGCCGGATGCGCGCGGACGGAGACACCCTGGTGCTGGTGGTGCACGCGTCGCCGGGTTCGCAGACGCGCGGCTTCGACCAGTCGCTCGACCCGAACGTGATCTACGAGCGGGCCGCCGCCACTGACGCGCGCGTGATCTGCGTCGGCCACACGCACCTGCCCGAGGTCCGCGACCTGGGCTTCAAGGTGATCGTCAACGACGGCTCGGCGGGCTACGTCTTCGACGGCGACCCGACCGCGTCCTGGGCCATGGTGACCGTGTCCGACGGCCAGATCGACGCGGCGATCCGGCGCACCCCCTTCGACGCGCTGTCGGTCGCCAATGCGATCTCCGCTCGCGGCCTCCCTGGCGACGTGTACCGCGCCGCCACCGTCCGCACGGGGAGGCTCGTCCGATGAGCTGGAGCTGGCCCGACCGGCCCCGTCGCGTGGTCGTGACCGGCACGGGCATGGTGACGGCGCTGGGCAACGACGTCGCCACCACTTGGGACGGCCTGGTCGCGGGGCGCTCCGGCATCGCCCTCCTGGACACCCTCGACACGTCGCAGCTGTCTGTGAAGATCGCGGCCGCGGTCAAGGATTTCGACCCGTCCGCGATCCTCGACCGCAAGGACGTGCGTCGGACGGACCGCTACATCCAGTTCGCGCTGTACTGCGCCCACCAGGCGCAGGTGTCGGCTGGGCTGCCGGCGAGGCTCGACGGCCGACTCGCCGAGCGCTCCGGCGTGGTGATCGGCTCCGGCCTCGGCGGCGTCCACACCCTCTTCGACAACGTGCTCTTGATGGGGCAGCGCGGTCCGGACAGGATCTCGCCGTTCTTCATCCCGATGGGCATCGGCAACGTCGGCGCGGGCCAGGTGGCGATCGCCACCGGTGCCACCGGCCCCAACTTCGCCACCGTGTCCGCCTGCGCCACGGGCGGCCACGCGCTGGGCGAGGCGTGGGAGACGATCCGCCGGGGCGACGCGGACGTGATGCTGGCGGGCGGGGTCGAGGCCCCCCTGCACGAGGCCACCATGGGCGGCTTCGCCTCGATGAAGGCCCTGTCCACCCGGAACGACGACCCGGCGAGGGCGTCGCGGCCCATCGACAACGACCGCGACGGCTTCCTCATAGGCGAGGGCTGCGGCGTGCTCGTCCTCGAGGCGCTGGAGCACGCGGAGGCGCGCGGCGCGACGCCCCTGGTGGAGCTGGTGGGCTACGGCGCCACGGCGGACGCCTCGCACATCACACTGCCCGCGCCGGGCGGCATCGGCGCAGTGCGGGCGGCGCGCCGGGCGCTCGAGAAGGCCGGCATCGACCCGTCCGAGGTGGACCACCTCAACGCCCACGCCACATCGACCCACGAGGGGGACAAGGCTGAGCTGGCGGCGATCCGGACCATCTTCGGCGACCACGCCCCGAACGTGGCCGTGACCGCCAACAAGTCGATGCTCGGCCACACGCTCGGCGCGGCTGGGGCGGTCGAGGCGATCGTCACCATCGAGACGCTGCGGCGCGGGATCGTCCCGCCGACCATCAACCTCTCCGACCCTGACGATGCCGCCGCAGGCCTGGACCTGACGCCCAACGCCGCGAGCCGGCGCGACCTCCGCGTGGCGGTGTCCAACTCGTTCGGGTTCGGCGGGCAGAACACGGCGCTGGTGTTCCGGCGCTGGGACGTATGAGCGAGGAG
>JBJKRU010000305.1:0-4752 GCA_046704485.1 Candidatus Limnocylindrales bacterium
GCGGGCGCCATCGCGCGCGGCGGGCGGCCGCCATCGCCCGTCATCGCGCGCCGCTGGCGGCGTCATCGCCCGTCATCGCGCGCGGCTGGCCGTCGCAGCCCGCCAAGCGCCGGCTGCCCCGGAGGACCTCCGCACCCCTCCGCTCGACCGCCGGGCTCCGACGCGACTACCATCCCCCGATGAGCGATCACCGGTCACCTCTCGGCGGCTTCGATCCCGAGGCACTCCTCACGGCGGCCCCGGATCCCTGGGACTACCTGCCCATGCCGACGCTCCGGGCCGCCCCGCCGTGGGCGATGGCGGAGATGATCGAGGCCGAGCCAGCGCTCGCAGAACGCATCGGGCGGCGCCTCCTTGACGACGGCTCCGCTGCCGCGCTGGCACAGGAGATCCGCGAGGCGCTCGGCCGCGGCGAGCCCGTCGTTGTCACCGGCTGCGGAACCTCGGAGCATGCTGCGCGCGGTGCGGCCGCGATCCTGCGGGAGGCGTGCGCCGGGGCAGGACTTCCTGCGCCGGGGCCGCAGTCGGCTCAGGCGTTCGAGCTCTCGTGCGACCCGCCTCGAGGACTCGTCATCGGGGTCAGCCACGAGGGCGGCACGGGGGCGACGATCGCCGCCCTGGCCGCCGCCCGGGAGCGCGGCAGCCGCACGGCCCTGATCACGGCCAGCGCTCACTCCCCGGCCGCTGTCGGGTGCGACGTGGTGCTGGCGACAGTGGAGATGGACAGGAGCTGGTGCCACACCGTCGGCTATGTCTCGCCGCTCGCGGCCGCCTGCACCGTGGCGGAGCTGGTCTCGGGCCACGTTCCGGACCCGGCGCAGCTCCGTCGACGCCTCGGCACCGGACTCGACGCGGCGCGCGGGCGGCACGGGCCCATGGGCAACGCGGCGGCACGCGCCCGGCAGCTGCTCGTGGTCGCCACCGGCGCCGATCGCATCACGGCCCGCGAGCTCACCCTCAAGGTGGAGGAGGCCGCCTGGCTTCCGTCCACCTATCGCAATCTCGAGACCTTCCTCCACGGACACCTGCCCGCCACCGGTCCGGAGACGTCGCTGGTCCTGCTCCTCCTCGAGCGCGGGGCGATCGACCGGCGGGCAGCGCGAGCCCGACAGGCACTCGCCGCGGCTGCGGTTGTGGGCATCAGGCCCGGGGCCATCCTCGGCGAGGAGGCGGCGGGCCAGATCCCCGATCACCTGACACCCGGCGGCCGGATCGTGGTGGCCGACCAGCCGGATATGGCCAACGAGGAGGCGGCGCTGCTCGGCGCCGCGGCGCCGATCCAGCTGCTGACGCTGGCGATCGCGGCCGCGCGGGGCACCAACCCCGACCCGATCCGCCGCGACGATCCGCGCTACCTGCATGCCGCGGAGGTGGCCGACGCCCCGGCCTGACGCGCGGGCGGGCGGCGCCTCGTCGGCGGCTCAGAACAGCACTTCTGCCATCAGGTCGATCATCCCCAGGTCGCGCGGCAGGAAGTCCTGCAGGACGAGCCTCTCTGCTCCAGCCGCCTCGAACCTGGCCGCCTGCGCGCGGGCCTGGTCCGGCGTCCCGTGGACCCAGCGCTCGCGACGTGCCTCGAGCCACTCCTCGGCCTCCTCGTCAGCGCCAACCGCCTGGAGCAGGGCCTGCTCCCGTGCCGCGACATCGGCCCCGTCGCGCCCGATGAGCACGCCGGCCATGACTGAGTGCGTGAGCGTCCCCGGATCCCGGCCGATGGCCCGGCACGCGTCGTCGAGCGCGGCGAAGCGCTCGGCTGCCGTCTCCGGCCCGCCGGACGAGAGGTTGAACTCGTCAGAGTACCGAGCGGCGATCCGGTAGGCGCGCGGCGACCCGCTGCTGCCGGTGATGATGTTCGGCCGGCCTCCGGCCCGGGCGGGCAGCGATCCCGGCTTGGGCCGGAACAGGGCGTCCCTCACTGTGTAGTGCGCCCCCTCGAACGACCACCCGTCGGGGCCGTCCCAGAGCCCGTGCAGGATCTCGAGCTCCTCCTCCATCCGGTCGGCGGCCTCCTTGATCGGCGGGAAGGGGAAGCCGTGCGCGAGGTGCTCGTGCTCATGCCATCCCGCGCCGACGCCCAGCTCAATCCGCCCGCCCGACATCTCGTCGACCGTGGCGGCCACCTTGGCCAGGTTGCCGGGCGTCCGGAACGCGACGGGCGAGACGAGTGAGCCGAGCCGGATCGTCGAGGTCTCGCGCGCCAAGCCAGCCAGGACGGCCCAGGCATCGGTGGTGGGGTTGCCCGCCGGGCCGGGGAAGCTCTCGTAGTGGTCTGAGCGGAACAGCGCCTCGAAGCCGACCGATTCGGCGCGCCGCGCGACAGCCAGCTGCTCCTCGTACGTCAGCCCCTGCTGCGGCTCGATCATCAGCGCGAAGCGCATCCGCGTCTCCTCCCTTGCCGTTGCCTTTGATGTTGACAGAACTATTCGGGTCAGGTAAATACTTCACTCGATGCAAACAACTGTCGAATCCGATCCCCCGGCGGACCGCCGGCGCGCAGCGGAGTCGGTCCTCGCCGACCTCGCCCTCGCCGTCGGCTCGCTGCGGTGCGCGGCCTCGCAGCGGCTCGTCCGGCTGGGCATCAGCATGACCCACTTCCACGTCCTCACGCTGCTCCGCCACAACGAGGCGATGCACATGGGCCGCCTCGCCGACATCCTCGACGCGTCCATGTCCAATGCGACCGGGATCGTCGACCGCATGGAGGAGCGCGGCCTCGTCGAGCGCCTGCGGGTGCCCGACGACCGTCGCGTCGTCCTCGTCCAGCCGACCCAGGCGGGCCTGGACCTGGTGGACGAGGTGGAGCTCGTCAAGAACGACGTCATGATCCGGGCGCTTGCCCGCCTCACCGACGCCCAGCTGGAACGCCTGTCCATGGCCGTGTCCGACATCAGCGCCGCTCTCGCCCATGAGATGGGCGGCGAGGACGGGTGCGCGCCCGGCATCCCACCGCATCCACACGCACAACCGACCATCCCGGCTCCCTGACGGGGCCAGCGTCCCAACCCACGGCGGCAGGGCCCTGCCTGCGCGCGAAAGGAAGCAGCCTTGGAACCGATGTACCTCGAGGAGCCGGAGACTCCGGACCTCGCCCACGACCCCGCGCTGGGCCTGCCCACGCGCACCAAGTTCGAGATCCTGGGCGCCATCCTGCTGGCGATGTTCCTGGGCGCGCTCGATCAGACGATCGTCGGGCCGGTGCTGCCCCGGATCGTCGGGGATCTCAACGGCGCGGAGTACTACACCTGGGTCGTCACGGCCTACTTGCTCACCAGCACGGTGACCGTGCCGATCTACGGCAAGGTGTCCGACCTCTACGGGCGCCGCCCGCTGCTCATGATCGGCATCGTGCTGTTCATCGTGGGCTCCGCGCTGTCGGGCCTCAGCCAGACCATGTGGCAGCTGATCCTGTTCCGTGGCCTCCAGGGCCTCGGCGCCGGCGCGCTGTTCCCGATTGCCCTCGCGGTCATCGGCGACCTGTTCACGCCGGCCGAGCGAGGCAAGTACCAGGGCCTGTTCGGCGCAGTCTTCGGCGTCGCGTTCCTGCTCGGACCGGGGCTCGGCGGCTTCCTCACCGACAACCTCAGCTGGCACGCCGTGTTCTACGTCAACGTGCCGATCGGCATCGTGGCGCTGATCGTCATCGCCATCCTGCTCCCCAACGTGCGCAGCGAGAACGCGACGACCAAAGTGGACTACGTGGGCACGGTGACGCTGGTGGGCGGCCTGGTGCCGATCCTGGTGGCGCTGACCATCGCCGAGAACGGCGATTGGTCCAACCCCTGGGTCTGGGGG
Source organism: Candidatus Limnocylindrales bacterium (assembly GCA_046704485.1). Taxonomy (GTDB): domain Bacteria; phylum Chloroflexota; class Limnocylindria; order Limnocylindrales; family CSP1-4; genus CAIXZV01. The sequence goes on from JBJKRU010000305.1 coordinate 3,793, forward strand.
CTGATCGTGCTGGGCGCGGTGCTCCTGGTGGCGTTCGTCGCGGCCGAGCGGCGGGCCGCAGAGCCGATCATCCCGCTCCACCTGTTCCGCAACCGCACCTTCAGCGCGTCGATGGTGGCCATCTTCCTGGCAACCTTCGGCTTCGGCGCCGCGATCATCTTCCTGCCCCTCTACTACCAGGTCGTCCAGGGCGCGTCGGCCACCGAGTCCGGCTACAAGCTGCTGCCGTTCCTCGTCGGCCTCATCTTCAGCTCGATCGTGTCGGGCCAGATCGTGGCGCGGACCGAGCGCTACAAGTGGGTCCTGCTCGTCGGCATGGTCTTCCTGGCGATCGGGCTCGGGCTGATGACGCAGCTGCGCTTCGACACGCCCGACATCACGCTGTGGGCCTGGATGTTCGTCGCCGGCCTCGGCGTCGGGCCGACGTTCGCCGTCTTCACCATCGTCGTCCAGAACGCGGTCCCGTTCCACGAGCTGGGCACCGCCACCAGCGACCTCACGCTGTTCCGCCAGATCGGCACGACCGTCGGGCTCACCATGGCGTTCACCCTGGTCACCAACAACCTGACCTGGAACCTGCTGCGCACCGAGATCATCGGCCGCGGCGCCCCGGCCCAGTTCGTGCCGGCCACGCCGCCTGCCGGGTTCAGCACGAGCGCGCTCACGGACCCGGTGGGCGCGTCGAGCGCTCTGGGCTTCCTCTCCCAGCTGCCTGCCCAGATGCAGAGCATCTTCCTCGACGGGTTCCACAGCGCCTTCACGATCGCCATCGCGAACTCCATGTGGCTGGGGGTTGTCGCCACCGTCGCCGCGCTCGGCGCCACCATGTTCCTCCACGAGATCCCGCTCCGCGCCCACCATGGGCCGGCACCCGCCGAACGGGCCGCTGCCACAGCTGCCGTGGCCCAGGCCGCGTCCCCGGCGCAGGCCGCGTCCCCGGCGCAGGCCGCGTCCCCGGCG
>JBJKRU010000306.1:0-12634 GCA_046704485.1 Candidatus Limnocylindrales bacterium
CCGGAGCAGGTCCAGGTCGCGGATGATCGCGCCCGGCCGGAGGTCGAAGTGGCGGTCGATGAGCGCCGCGATCCGCTCATCGGGGATCTTGCCGGTGCCGAACGTCTCGATCGAGACGGAGATCGGCTTGGCGATGCCGATGCCGTAGGCGACCTCGACCTCGAAGCGGTCGGCGAGCCCCGCCGCGACCACGTTCTTCGCGACCCAGCGCGCCGCGTAGGCGGCGGAGCGGTCCACCTTGGACGGGTCCTTGCCCGAGAACGCGCCGCCCCCGTGGCGCGCCATGCCGCCGTACGAGTCGACGATGATCTTGCGGCCGGTCAGGCCGGCATCGCCCATCGGGCCGCCGATGACGAACCGGCCCGTCGGGTTCACGTGCATGACCGGATCCTGGGGCCGCAGCTCGACCGGGATCGAGGGCAGGACGACCTGCTCGATGACGTCGTCGGTGATCCGGTCGTGGGTGGCGTCGGGGTCGTGCTGCGCCGACACGACGACGGTCCGCACCGCCACGGGCTTCCCGAAGGCGTACTCCACGGTGACCTGGGTCTTCCCGTCCGGGCGCAGGTACGGGATCGAGCGCTCCCTGCGGACCTCGGCCAGCCGGCGCGCCATGCGGTGGGCGAGCGCGATCGGCAGCGGCATGCGCTCGGGCGTCTCGTCGCACGCGAACCCGAACATCATCCCCTGGTCGCCAGCACCCTGCTCGTGTGCGGCAGAGGCGTCCACGCCCTGCGCGATGTCCGGCGACTGCGACTTGACGCTCACGAGCGTCCCGCAGGTCTGGTAGTCGAAGCCGTAGTCCGCCCGCGTGTACCCGATGTCGCGGACGGTGTCTCGCACCACGTCCTGGAACTCGACATAGCCATCGCACGTGATCTCGCCGAACACGAGCACGAGGCCCGTGGTGGTGGCGGTCTCGCAGGCGACCCGTGCCCTGGGGTCGATGCGGAGGATACTGTCGAGGATGGCGTCCGAGATCTGGTCGCACATCTTGTCTGGGTGGCCCTCGGTCACCGACTCGGACGTGAACAGGTACTGGGGGGCGTCGACGATGCTCATGGGACTCCATGGAAGGGGCGCCGGAAAGCTGCCGCCTCGAGCGTAGCAGAGGGCTCCCGGAGAGGCCCGTTCCCCTGCCCCCGAGGCGCTGTCGTCGGGCGCCTTCCCCACCCCGCGCTGCGGCGGGCAGCAACCGGGCTGTCGCGGTCAGGCGAGCCCGGGGACGTCGAGCGGCTCGAGGTCGTCCGCAGGCGTGAAGCCGAAGACGCGGGCGAGGAACGCCAGCTCCGCGCTGTACTGGGTGCGCCGCGTCTCCGCCCGGCGGAACCCGTGGCCCTCGCCCTCGAAGCGCATGGCGACGTAGGGCAGCCCGCGGGCCTGGAACACAGCCTCCATGGCGTCGACCTGGGACGGCGGCACCACTCGATCGTCGAGCCCCTGGAGAATGAGCAGCGGGGCGCGCATCCGGTCGAGCGCGTGGATCGGCGAGCGCTCGCGCCACACTGCGTGGTCGCCGTCCCACGGCCCCACATGGCCCTCGTCGTAGCGCGCCTCGAACTTGTGCGAGTCCTCGTGGATGAGCTCGAGGTCGGCGATCCCGAACAGGCTGATGCCGGCCGCGAACACGCCAGGCCGGAAGGCGAGGCAGGCCAGCGTCGTGTAGCCGCCGGCCGAGCCGCCGCAGACCGCCATCCGGGCAGGGTCGATGTCGCCTCGGTCAGCGAGGTAGTGCGCGGCCGCGACCACGTCGTCAACGTCCACCACCCCCAGGCCGAGCTTGAGCGCATCTCGATAGGCGCGGCCGTAGCCCGTCGAGCCGCGGTAGTCCACGTCCACCACCGCGACGCCCCGCGACGTGAAGAACGCCCGCTCCAGCGACAACCCCGAGCTCGCGGCGCTCGTGGGGCCGCCATGCACGAGCACGAGCAGGGGCGGCTTCTCGCCCTCAGGCGCGCGGAACCGGCTGTTGGCCGGGGGGAAGAACAGGGCGCGCGCCGTCGCGCCGCCGCTGGTCGGGAAGGCGATCGGCTCGGCGACCGGCAGGACCGAGGGCTCGACCGGCGACGGGAGCGAATGCGCAAGGATCCCGGCGGGCTCTCCGCTGCGCGAGTCCAGCCGCAGGAGCGACCTCCCGTCGCGGGGACCGAGCGCGAGGACCACGGCGGTGTCGCCGTCCACCCGCAGGTCGTCGAACTCGGTGAAGGGCGTTTCCACCTCGTCGACGGTACCGTCAGCCCCGATGCGGACCAGCCGGTCCCGACCACCGGATCGCGGTGTGGCCAGGATGGCGCCACCCGGCGCGAAGGCGTACGACGACTGGCCGAAGACCCAGGCCGGATCGGCGTACTCGGCGTCGGCCAGCGCGATCGGGTGCATCGGAAGCACCGGACCCCCGGGCGCCCCGCCTCCGCCTTCGAAGGCGTAGAGGTTCCACCACCCGGTCTGGTCCGACACCACGTGCAGGACGCCGTCGGGCGACCACTCCGGCTGGGCCACTGAGACGCCCCCGTCCCCGACCAGTGTCCGGGCATCGCCCAGCCCGCCGTCGGCGACCAGGTCGGCCACGCGGAGGCGGGAGGAGTCCCAGGGCATGGCCGGGAAGTCCCAGTCGAGCCACGCCAGCCAGAGTCCGTCGGGCGAGAAGCGCGGCGCAGCCACGAAGTCCGGGCCCGCGACCAGCACCCGGCCAGCGCCATCGGACCCGTCGAGCGCGAGGGTGACGATCTCGTTGACGACCAGCCGGTGGTCGTCCGGGTCCGTCGGGTCGTGGGTCTCGCGCACCGCGGCCAATCGCCCGCCGCGTGGGTCGAGCTGCAAGTCCGCGAAGCGCCACGGCCCCTCGGGCGTGATTGGCGCCGGGGCGGCCACCCCGTCGAGATCGACTCGGTACAGGCGGCCGTCGGCCGTGTTCGAGACCACGACCACCTCGCCCGCCGCCGTGTACGAGCCGCCGCCGTACTCGTGGACGCGGTTGCCCACGCGGAAGGGGTATGGGGTGAGCTCGCGCGTGACGCCGTCAGCGGAGCGGCGCAGCAGCGTTCGCCGCCCGCCTTGCGTCGGCCGGCCCTCGATCCAGTAGACGGCCGCGCCGTCTACCCACGGCTCGCTCAGCGGGGCCGTCCCCCCGGCGACCAGCTCGACGCTGATCGGCGATTGCCAGCTGCCGTAGGGCGCCTCAGCAACGCTCATGCTTGTCCCCTCCCCGAATGGACCGCGCCTAGGTCCCGTGCTGCCAGCTCGAGACGTACTGGAGCTGCTCGGGCGTCATCGCGTCGAGGGTAATCCCGATCGCCGCCAGTTTGAGCCGCGCCACCTCTGCATCGATCGCCTCGGGCACCACGTAGACCTGCGGCGACAGCTCGGCGTGGTGCTTGGCCACGTACTCGGCGGACAGGGCCTGGTTGGCGAAGCTCATGTCCATCACCGCGGCGGGGTGCCCCTCGGCCGCGCCGAGGTTGACCAGCCTGCCCTCGGCCACGAGGTTGAGCCGCTTGCCGCCAATGTCGAACTGCTGGACGTTCTCGCGGACCTCGCGGACGTGGCCCTCTGCCAACTCCCGCAGCGCCGGCAGGTCCAGCTCGGCGTCGAAGTGGCCGGAGTTCGCCATCAGCGCCCCGTCCCTCATGGCGGCGAAGTGCTCGCGGCGGAAGACGTTGATGTTGCCGGTGGCGGTGACGAACAGGTCGCCCCACGGCGCCGCCTGGCCCACGGTCATCACCTGGTAGCCGTCCATCAGCGCCTCGAGCGCCCGGACCGGATCGACCTCCACCACGGCGACGTGGGCCCCGTGGCCTGCCATGCGCATCGCGATGCCGCGGCCCACCCAGCCGTAGCCGGCGATCACCACGTTCCGGCCAGCGATCAGGATGTTCGTCGCCCGCAGGATCCCGTCGATCGTCGACTGGCCAGTGCCGTACCGGTTGTCGAAGAGGTGCTTGGTCTGCGCCTCGTTCACCGCGACGACGGGGAACGCGAGCGCGCCGTCCGCGGCCATCGCCCGCAGGCGGATGACGCCCGTGGTGGTCTCCTCCGTGCCGGCGAGCACGCCCGGGAGCAGGTCGCGGCGCTCGCTGTGGAGCAGCGTGACGAGGTCGCAGCCGTCGTCCTGGGTGAGCTGCGGCCTGGTGTCGGCGACCGCGCGGAGGTGCGCGTAGTAGGTGTCGCGGTCCTCGCCGCGCCGCGCGTAGGTGGAGATGCCGTATTGGGCGACCAGCGCGGCGGCCGTCGGGTCCTGCGTGGACAGCGGGTTCGAGGCGGCGAGGTGGACCTCGGCGCCGCCGGCCTTGAGCGTCCGCATCAGGTTCGCGGTCTCGGTGGTCACGTGCAGGCAGGCGCCGATCCGCAGGCCCTCGAGAGGCCGCTCGCGCTCGAAGCGCTCGCGGATCAGGCGCAGGACGGGCATCTCGCGCTCGGCCCACTCGATCCGGCGGACGCCCTCGGCGTCGAGGGCGAGGTCGGTCACGTCGTGGGGCACGAGGCTGGCGGTGTCGGTCATCGAGGCTCCTCGGGGGGTTCGCCGGGCTCTCGCCTGGCAGCAGGCTCGACGTCGTCGGCGGTCATGGCGCTTGGGGCGTCGGCAGGCGGCCCGATCGGATGCGCCTGATCGTAGGTCAGCTGGGACTCCTGGGCGGGGCGGGTCCCGAAGAGCCGGCGGAACGGTCCGGGCAGAAGGGGCCACGAAGGGGCGCTCCGGCGGATCAGCCGCTCCTCGAACCGGCAGTGCTCCGTGTACCCCAGCGCCCGGTACGCGGCGATCGCGGGCGGGTTGTCAGCGCGGACATTGAGCACCACGTCCTCGCAGTAGCGCAGCAGCTCGGCCGTCACCGCGGAGGTGACCGCCTTGGCGAGGCCGCGGTTGCGGAACTCGGTGTGGGTCATCACGTTGCCGACGACGCCCATGCCCACCTCGCGCGAGACGACGTGGGTGCCCGCGGCCGCGACCAGACGGCCGCCGGAGCGGACGCCGAAGTAGACGCCCTCGGCCACGGCGCCTGCCGGGAGCCAGGCTGCGAAGCCCAGCTGGTAGAGGCGGTTGAGCTCGCCAACCTCGACGGGCAGCAGGCGCTCCACGGGCGCCGGGTACGGGCGGAACGCGGCCCGGTCCACCCGCATCCGGACCATCGCGGGTCCGGGTTCGATGCGGTACGACTGCCCCACGGCGGGCAGCGCGGACGACGCCGCCGAGATGTAGGCGGCCCGGGGCCGGAGCACGTCGCGCAGGATCGCGGCGATGCCGTCGTTGTGGCCCATGACGAACATCGACTGTGGCGTCGGCCCCGTGTACTCCATGCCGACCGCGATCAGCTGGTCGCCGGTCGTGGCCACCGCCCAGCGGGCTCGGCCGAACTCCCGCTCGTCAAGGTCGCAGTAGGCGTAGGCGGCGAACAGGCGATCGCGCTCGAGGAAGCCGCGCAGCGTCACGCGGTCCGTGCTCGGGCGCGCGACGATGGGCCGGCGCGCGTCCACGGCCGTCATCGGGCGCCGGCCCCGTCGGCGCCAGCCCCGGTGGCGTCTGCATCGTCGCCCTCCCCGTCGGTGGCCCCGTCGGCGCCAGCGGCTGTGCCCGAGAACGATCCCGCATCGGGTGCGGCTTCCGGCGCTGCCTGCAGCAGCCCGCTCGCCATCTCCAGGATCGCGGCCTGCCGTTCGGCGAGCGCCGCGAGCTCGGCCGCGCGGTCTTCCGGCGCCGTCTCAGCCAGTTCTTCGATGCCCGCCGCCTCCCCGCCCACCGCCTCGGACGCCGCCGGGCCGCCCGACGCGGCCTCCGCCGCGCGCCGACGCTGCTCCATCAGCAGCCGGAACCCTCGGGCGACGCTGCGCCGTTCCGCCGATCGCGCCGCCGCGTCGCCGATCACGGGGCCGAACGGCGGTCGCAGTACGCCCTCGTCGGTGACGAACACGGTGACCATCCCCGCCGGGATCACGTCCGTCATCGGGTTGCGGATGTGGACGCCCTCGGGCGCGATGCGCTGGCCCCGGAACGCGAGGACCATCGACGGTTGGGCGTCCTCCACGATCAGGTCGTCGCCGGTCGCGATCGCGAGGTCGATCGCGGTCGTGGCGACGCACACGACAAGTGGCACGCCGGCCCTCAGCGCCGCCAGCGCCAGCGGATACGTCCCCACGGGCGCGGCCGTGTCGCCGTTCGCCGCGATGCGGTCCGCCGAGACGAGCACGACCTCGACCTCTCCGGCGGCGACACGGGCCGGAGCGGCGGCGTCAGTCACCAGCGTGTGGGGCACGCCAGCCTGGCCCAGCTCCCAGCACGCGATGCGCGCGCCCGCCAGCCACGGCCGCGACTCCGCCACCAGGACGTGGATCGGCTGGCCGGCATGGTGGCGGCTCGTGATCACGCCCAGCGCCGTGCCGAACACGCCGCTGCCCAGCGCCCCGGTGCTGCCGGACGTCAGCACGTGGAGCGAGGCGTCGGGCGCGCCGGGCAACGCCTCCGGCCCGTGCTCCGCGATCTTGCCGTGGTCTTCGGTGGCCTCGATGATGATCTCCTCGGCCTCGCGACGGAGGGCGTCGGCGAGCACCTTCCCGTCCGCGTCGACCGGGAAGTCGTCGACGATCGCCAGCATCCGGTCCAGGGCGAGCGCCATCTGGGCAGACGCCGGCCGGTTCACCCGGAAGGCGTTGGCGGAGCCCCGGATGGTCGCCCGCCGCGCGAACGGCCGGGAGTCCCAGGCTCTCGCCGCCACGAGGGCGACCGTGGCCGCGGCGAGCTGTGCCTGCACGGCCCCGCCGATGACGACGCCGTCGTTGATGGCGTTGACGCCGTCGGCGGCCCCGGCGATCTCGATCTCCTGGAGGATGTCTGGCAACTGCCGCTGATCCCACGCGAAGACGGCGTCGTCCTCGAACCGGAACGGCGCCCGATAGCCCGCCGTGTTGGCGAGGTACGGCCCCTGCGCCCGGGGCCCGAGCGTCGGCCGCGCCTGCTCGCCGGCCGCCCCTGGGCCGCCGACGCCGAGCAGCTCCTGGGCCGCCGACGCGGATTCGGCCTGCAGTGCCCGGGCAGCCCCGATCATCGATCCGACCGAGCTGGCGACGTCGCCCGCGAACAGCCGGAAGAACCGCCGGCGGTGCGGGTCCGCGGGGGCGGGCTCGTCGGTCATCAGACGGGCGCTCGACCGCTGGCTGCGGCGTCAGTACCGGACGACGCTCGTGACCTTGCGTCCCTCGAGCCGCTCGCGACCGTTGAGGAACTCGAGCTCGACCAGGAACGCCAGGCCCACGACCTCGCCCTTGAGCCGCTCCACCAGCTCGATCGTGCCGCGCACGGTGCCGCCGGTGGCGAGCAGGTCGTCGACGACGAGCACGCGCTGGCCCGGCTGGATGGCGTCCCGGTGGATCTCGAGCGTGTTGGAGCCGTACTCGAGCGCGTACTCCACCGTCAGCGTGTCCGCCGGCAGCTTGCCCAGCTTCCGCACCGGCACCAGGCCCGTGCCCAGCTCGTAGGCCATCGGCGAGCTGAAGATGAAGCCACGCGACTCCATGCCAACCACGAGGTCAACCTTCTCGTCGCGGTACGGCTCGAGCATCAGCTCGATCGCCTCGCGATAAGCCGCCGGATCCTTCAGCAGCGTGGTGATGTCGTAGAACAGGATGCCGGGCTTCGGGAAGTCAGGGATCTCGCGGATCTTCGCGCGAAGCGTCTCGGCGGACATCGGGTGGCGTACCTCCGCAGGTGGCGCGATCGCCGTCGGGCAAGGTGCCCGCGCCGGACGGCTAGTCTACCGCAGCCGCTCCCCCGCTCCCCGCGGGCGTCGCGCCGCCGAGCCGTCCAGACGCCAGCGCGCCGAGTCCCGCCACGAGCGTGGTCAGCACGAAGACCGCCGCCAAGGCCCAGCCCAGGCCGTCGCCTCCCGCACGCGTGCCCGCGGCCGCAATCGCCCCGCCGACGCCGACGCCCAGGGCGGTGCCCAGGATGTCCGCCAGCTGGAGCGAGGCGGTCGCGGCGCCCTGGTCGGACTCGCGGCTCCGGCGCAGCACGACGAGGGTGGCGGCCGAGTACATCACGCCCATGCCCACACCCGGCAGCGCCCACGTCACAAGCAGGATCTCGGCCGGCACAGCGGGCATCACCGCCGGGATGGACAACACCGCGCCCAGCAGCACCAGCACGAAGCCGAGGCGCGTGAAGGGCACCACGCCCCAGCGGTCGATCCGCCTGGCCTGGAACCAGGTGGCGGCCGACCAGGCGACCGTGGTCGCGGCGAACACGACGCCCGTCAGCACGGGCGAGGTGCCCCGCCACGTCTGCAGCAGGAGCGCCACGTAGCCGTCGGCGGCGAAGAAGCTGAACGTCATGGCGCCGCGCAGCAGGATCGCGGCCGGGACGCCTGGGGCGGCGCGCATCGTGCCCGGCGGGGTGAGGCGCCGGAACGCGGGCACGAGCAGCACGAGGCCCACGGCCGTGCCGCCCACCATCACGGCGGCCTCGGGGGCGGTGAGGGCCGCGATCACGAGCCCGGCTCCCGCCAGGCTCAGCAGCGCGGACGGCAGCCGCCGAGACATGGCCACGTGCTCGGCGGCGTCCTCGCCCCGCTTCGGCCCCGGCACCGAGCCCAGCGCCTCGAGGGTCACGAGGGCAGCACCGGCGACCAGCGGCAGCAGGCCGAGGAACACCCACCTCCAGCCGACCGTGGCGCCGATGAAGGCGGCGATCGACGGCCCGAGGAGCCCGGGCACGACCCAGGCTGCCGACATCAGGGCGAACATCGGCGGCTGGAAGTTGCTCGGGAGCTTGCGGCCGATCGCCACGTAGGCGGTGGGCGACAGCGAGCCGCCGCCGCTGCCCTGGACGAATCGCGCCGCGACGAGGACGGGCATCGAGGGGGCTGCACCCGCGACCAGCAGGCCGGCGGCGTACAGTCCCACGCCCAGCGCGAACGGGCGGCGGATGGGCACCCGGTCGAGCGCGGTGCCCACCAGCACGATGCCCAGCATGTTGCCCAGGTAGAAGGCGACGTAGACCCAGCCGTAGAGTTCCTGGTCGCCGAGGTCGCGGACCACGATCGGCATCACGGTGCCGACGGCGAGGGACTCGACCGCGATCAGCGTGATGGTCGTCACGAGGCCGAGCGTGAGCCAGCGGTAGCCGGGCGCGAAGAGGTCAGCCGTCCGGCTCGCTGGGAGGGCCGCGCCGGCGTGGGACGCGGTCAAGCGGGGCGGTCGAGCCGGGGCTCGATGGCGCGGATGGACGCGTCGACGGGTGTGATGTTCACGGTTGGCCCCAGCAGCGGGATCGGCGGCCGGTCGGCCGCGTCGCGCGGCTCAACGATACCGAGCCGGGCCCTCCTGCGGACGTCGTGGAGCGAGGGCCGAGGCGGGGGCCTGAGGCTGGACCCAGGCGCTGATCAGCCGCTGATCAGCCGCTGATCAGCCGCAGCAGCTGGCCCACCACCGCGATCTGCTCGGGCGTCCGGAACAGGTTGTTGTTGAACGTGAAGCCGGTGAACCCAGCGTCGATGTAGGGGCGCAGCTCGCCCGCCGCCTGCTCAGGCGTGCCGGCGAACACGTGCGGCCGGCGCTCTGCCGGGAGCGCGGCGAGCATCGCCTTCGCGGCACGCTCGTCCTCCGCCACCAGGACCGGCGTCGCCATGGTCCGCTCGATGGTCGCCGGGTCCCGTCCGATCTCCTCGGCATAACCGCGCAGCAGGTCCGACTTGCGGTTGAGGACCTCCATCCCCAACGGGAACCAGTGCGTCAGGTCGGCGTGCTTCGCCGCGATGCGGAGGGTCCGCTGCTCCCCGCCGCCGCCCACGAGGATCCTGGGCCCGCCGGGCTGGACGGGGCGCGGGATGTTGATGACATCGACCGTGCGGAAGTGGACGCCCTCGAAGCTGCTGCGCTCGCTGGCGAACATGCCGCGCACGATGGTGAGCGCCTCGTCGAGGCGATCCATCCGCTCCTTGACCGGCGGGAAGGCGAAGCCGAAGGCTTCGTGCTCCGCCTCGTACCAGGCCGCCCCTAGCCCGAAGATCGCGCGCCCGCCCGAGATGACGTCGAGCGTGGTCGCGGTCTTGGCGAGCAGCGCCGGATTGCGGTACGTCACCCCGGACACGAGCGTCGAGAGCCGCACCTTCGTCGTCTCGCGGGCCAGCGCCGCCAGCACGGACCAGCCCTCCAGCATCGGCTCCTGGGGCAGGCCGACGCCGGGGATCTGGTTGAGGTGGTCCATGACGCTGACGAGGCTGAAGCCGGCCGCCTCGGCGGCTCTGGCCTGCTCGACCGTCTTGGCGAACAGGTCCGCCGAGGTCGTGTCGGGATGCGTGTAGTTGGGGCAGTGGAGGCCGAACCACGGAGTCGTTGTCATGCCCCCGATCATGCCCCCGATCGGCGGGGAGTGCTTCGGGTCGTCGGAAGACCGGTCTGCGCAGGTGCGGTCCGCCGGGCGCCGCGTGCCCGGCGTTCCTGGCAGCGGGCTCGGACCGGCCACCAAGGGCCAGTCGCTCCAGCGGCGCGGCACGGCCGTTTGCTGCCATTGTCCCGGCCTTATCGGTCACTTGTCCCTGTCGTGCGTTCCTGCGTGCGGGAATGCTCGGTCCAACGCCAGCTGCACGGGAGGGGAGTCGGTGGGGGTTCGGCCGGCAACTGACCACGGGGTCGCCCACGAGGGCCTACTTCCCGCGTCCGCCGTCCGGGTGGGCGTCGCTGTGGCCGATTGGCGCGAGGCACTCCGCGTCGTCGGCGGGTGCCTGGTCGACGCCGGCATCACGAGCGACGCCTACACCGACGAGATGATCGCGACGGTGGAGGAGCTGGGGCCGTACATCGTCATCGCGCCCGGGATCGCGCTCGCCCATGCGCGGCCGTCACCGGCCGTTCACCGGTTCGGCCTGGGGCTCGTGACACTCGACCCGCCCATCCCCTTCGGGCACCAGGACAACGATCCGGTCCGCATCGTGATCGGCCTGGCCGCGCCCGACAACGAGGGCCACATCGGCGCGCTGGCGTCCCTCGCCGGGTTCCTCGACGACGACGAGCGGCGCCAAGCGCTGCTCGACGCCCGGGATGCCCGGGCGGTCAGCGACATGTTCGCTGCCTGGCGCGCCAGCGAACTGGCACAGCAGGAGAGCGCTCGCGCCTGAGCGGCGTGAATTGGGAGAGGAGGGTCGGACGCGAGTGAAGATCTTGGCGGTCTGCGGCATGGGCCTCGGCTCCGGCCTCATCCTCAGGATGCAGGCCGAGAAGGCGCTGCGCAGCCTCGGCCTGAGCGCCGATCTCGAGGTGGCCGATATCGGGACGGCCCGGGCCCTCGCACCGACGGCCGACCTGATCCTGACCTCCGAGGAGCTGGCGCAGCAGCTCGTCGGGGTCAAGCCGCGGATCGTGACGATCACCAACTTCATCGACCAGCGGGAGATGGTCGAGAAGCTGGCGGCTGCCATGGGCCGAGCCTGACTCGGCCAAGCGGCCAGAGCTTCTGCCCAGTGCACTCGGCGTGAGGCCCGGGTGCCAAGGGGAACTGGAGGGAGAGTTCCTTGGACCAGCTGAACTACCTGATCAACTGGATCGCGCGCGACCTGTTCGGCGTGCCGGCGTACCTGGTCGGCTTGATGACCATGATCGCCCTGATCGCGTCCCGCAAGGGCGTTGGCGACGTCATCGGCGGGTCGCTCAAGGCAACGCTGGGATTCATCATCCTCGGCATCGGCGCCGGAGCCGTGATCGGCGCCCTGACTCCGCTGGGCGCACTGATCACCGGTGCGTTCGACGTTGCCGGCGTCGTGCCGACCAACGAAGCGATCACGGCGATCGCGAACAACATCCCGGACGTTGCGCAGAACGTGGCGCTGGCCATGTTCCTGGGCGTCATCGCGTCGCTCGTCATCGCCCGGATGACGCCCCTGCGGTACGTCTTCCTCACCGGCCACCACATGCTGTTCATGGCAACGGTGCTCACCGTGGTCATGTACAACGCGAAGGTGGAATCGTGGGTCCAGATCCTGGTCGCGGCCTTCGGCCTGGCGACCATGATGGTCATCATGCCGGCCTTCTCCATGCCCTGGATGCGCCGCGTCACCGGCAACCAGAAAGTGGCCATGGGCCACTTCGGCACCCTCGGCTACATCGCCGGCGGCGTGGCAGGCCAGATCGTCGGCCGCGGCAGCAAGAGCACCGAGGAGATGGAGTTCCCGCAGGGCCTCCGCTTCCTCCGCGACCCGATGGTCGGCACGGCGGTGGCGATGGTCTTCATCTACCTGATCCTGGCGGTCGTGTTCCTGCTTCGCGTCGGCGAGACGGCTGCCCTCAAGGCTGTCACCGACGCGATGGGCTCGAGCGCCGCCGGGACGGGCGCGGGCGGGATCATGGGCTTCCTGACGCTCATGTTCAACAACGCGCTGGTGTTCGGCGGAGGCGTCGCAGTCATCCTGCTCGGCGTCCGCACCATCCTCGGCGAGATCGTGCCGGCATTCGCGGGCATCGCAGAGCGCATCATTCCCGGCGCAGTGCCGGCCCTCGACTGCCCAGTGTCCTTCCCGTTCGCTCCGAACGCGGTCCTCGTCGGGTTCCTCGCCAGCGTCGTCGGCGGCCTGGTCGGCTTCGGCGTGCTCTGGGCGACCGACAACATCTCGCCGGCGCTGGGCGTGACGCTGATCCTGCCGGGGATGATCCCCCACTT
>JBJKRU010000307.1:0-3740 GCA_046704485.1 Candidatus Limnocylindrales bacterium
GTTGCAGTCCTCGCACAGCCCGCCGGGAATGCCGAAGCACAACCGCTCGGTCCGGTCAGGGAGCCGGAACGTCGTGTCAAAGCGGGTGATGATGAGGCGCCGGCTGCAGCCGGGGCACCGATCTCGCTGGCCCGACATCGGGGGCTTCTCCGGTGGCGCCAGCCCCGTTGGCTGACGACCTGCCTGGGATGCTATGCAGGGTCGGCTCGAATGCACATGACCCAGCGGTACCGCCGAGATCGGTACTCCCCACGGCGAGGTGTCGGACGCCCCCTGCCTACTGGACCCGAAGAACGACCCGCGCCGAGGACCAGTGCTTCTCGAGTCCGTAGTAGTCGCGCTCGGGCGGCGTGAACACGTGCACGATGACCGAGCCGAAGTCCACGAGCACCCAGTGCGACGCCGGCGTTCCCTCCCGACCGATCGGCCGCATGCCCTCTGCACGGAGCCCTTCGACGATCCCGTCCGCGATGGCGTCGATCTGGCGCTCAGAGCCGCCGGAGCAGATCACGAATGCGTCGGCGAGCGTGGTCAGCTCGGCGAGGTCGAGCAGCACGATGTCGGCGGCCTTCTTGTCCTCCGCCAGCTCCACGATCCGGCGGGCCAGGTCGAGCGGAGCGCGGTCGGGCGGCGGCGGCTCGGCAACGCGGTTCGGCAGCCCGTCCGGGCGGGGTGCGGTCGAGGTGGGCTCGGTCACGTCGGTTGGCATCCTCCAAGGCATGTCGGCAGCAGCGGCATCATCGGTACAGGCCGTGGTCGGCAATGTAGGCGGCGACGGCATCGGGGACGAGGTAGCGGACCGACCGGCCGGCATGCGCCCTGCGCCGCACCACGCTACCCGAGATCGGCAAGAGGGGCCCGGGCAGGAAGCGCACGCGCTCCACGGCGCCGGGGAAGCGGGCCTCGACCCAGTCCGGGCCGAGCGGCTCGAACCCGCCTCGCGGCACGACGGCGAGCCGGGCCAGCTCGAGGATCCGCTGCGGCTCGCGCCACGCAGGCAGGAGCAGCAGCGACTCGGACGACAGGATGAGCCAGGGCTCTTCGAGCCCGCCGGCTCGAAGCACCTCGAGCGTGTCCACGGTGTACGACGCACCCCCGCGGACGATCTCCGCGTCCGAGGCCTCGAAGGCCGGGTTGCCCGCCACCGCGAGGCGAACCATCGCGAGGCGGTCCCCGGGCGCCGAGATCGGCCGACCCGGCTTGTGGGGCGGCGCCGCGGCGGGCACGAACAGCACCCGCTCGAGGCCCAGGGCGTCCCGGGCCTCCTCGGCAATGGCGAGATGTCCATGGTGGACGGGGTCGAAGGTGCCGCCGAGGATGCCCACCGAGCCCGGCACAGTCGGCGTCGGGGCCGGGACCGGAGCAGTGTCCGGGGGCATGCTCACTCGCCCTCCTCGGACGGCTCCCATGCCAGCTCCACGCCGCCCAACCGGACGGTGTCGCCCGGGCGCACGCCGGCCTTGCGGAGCGCGGCGTCGATGCCGTGGCGGAGCAGCTCTCGCTGGAATCGCTCGGCCGACTCCTCGTTGTCGAAGTTGGTCTGCACCGCCAGGCGCTCGATCCGCTTGCCGCGCACGACGAAGCCCTCCTCGTCCCGCTCGATCGTGAAGCCGTCGCCGGCCGCCTCCAGGCGGTGCACGACGACACCTGCGGGACTGGGCGGCTCGGCGAGCTCGTCGGCGCCCGGGAGCATGGCCCCGACCGCCGCCCGCAGTCCCTCCAGCCCCTCGCCGGTCTCGGCGGAGATGGCCGAGACGTCGCGACCCGCCCGGCGCGCCTCGCCTTCGAAGGCCGGCCAGGCCGCCCTCGCGGCTGGCAGATCGATCTTGTTGAACACCACCAGCATCGGCTTGGCGAGCAGCGCCGGATCGTGCGCCTCGAGCTCGTCGCGGATCACGTCGTGGTCCCACTGCGGATCGCGCGAGGCACCGTCCACCACGTGCAGCAGCACGCGCGTGCGCTCCACGTGCCGCAGGAATGCGTGCCCCAGCCCGGCACCGCCAGACGCCCCCTCGATCAGACCCGGCACATCGGCGATCGTCGGGCGGCGTCCGTCCTCCACGCCGAGGTCGAGCACGCCGAGGTTGGGCTCGAGCGTGGTGAACGGGTACGGGGCGATCTTGGGCCGGGCCGCCGTCAGCGCCGCCAGCAGCGTCGACTTGCCGGCGTTGGGCAGGCCCACGAGTCCGACGTCGGCGATCAGCCGGAGCTCCAGGCGGAGTGCCTTCTCCTCGCCTGGCTCACCCCGCTGCGCATGCCGAGGGGCCTGGTGGGTGGCCGTGGCGAAGTGCACGTTGCCGAGGCCACCCTTCCCGCCGCGCGCCACCATCGCCTCCTGGCCGACGGCCACGAGGTCGGCGATCAGCGCGCCAGTGGCCTCGTCGATCACCGCCGTTCCTGGCGGGACCACCAGGAACAAGTCCTCACCCGCCTTGCCGTGGCGCTTCTGGCGCTCGCCCGAGCCGCCGGGCGTGGCCACGAAGCGGTGCTTGTACCGGAAGTCCTGCAGGGTTGTCTGGCCGACGTCGACACGCAGGTAGACGGAACCGCCGCGACCACCGTCTCCGCCGTCGGGACCGCCGCGCGGGACGTGGGCCTCCCGGCGCATGGTGGCCGCGCCATCTCCGCCAGCGCCGGCGCGGACGACGATCCGGACCTCGTCAAGGAACATCGCTGGCATACTCGCACGCGAGACCCGGCCCAACGACGACGCCCCCCGGAGAGAACCGGGGGCGTCCCAGCGACCGGGCCGACCGACGCTACAGGTAGTTGAGCGGGTTCATCCGCTGGCCGCCGGCCCAGATCGGCCCGACCCACACCTCGAAGTGGAGGTGCGGCCCGGTGGCGTCGCCGCTCTGGCCGATCCGGCCCACCTGCTGGCCGCGACCCACGGTCTCGCCGGCGGCCACGGTGATGGCGGACATGTGGTTGTAGGTCGTGTACAGGTCGCCGCCGTGGCTGATCCAGACCTGCCAGCCGCCGCCGTTGTTCTTCCAGCCGGCGAAGGTGACCTTGCCGTCCGCAGCGGCCACCACCTCACTGCCGTACGCGGCGGCGATGTCGATCGCCCAGTGGCCGTAGTGGTAGTACTGGCTGATGTAGTTGCCGCCGCCGATGACGGGCCAGGTCAGCCGGCCTCCCGTGTACTGGCCGCCGATGCCCGGTGCGGAGCTGCCGCTGTGCGTGCTCCCTGCGGAGGACGAGCCGCTCGTGGTGGCGGGGGCCGGCTTGGGCGTCGGGATGGGGGCGCCGCGGGCGCCCGGGACGATCAGCACCTGGCCGACGACCAGGGTGGGGTCGGTCAGCTGGTTGATGTCCATGATGCTCTGCGCGTCGACGTTGTACTTCGTCGCGAGGCTGTCGAGCGTGTCGTTGGTGGCAACCGTGACGATGAGGCCGTTGGCGGGCGGCACCTTGATCAGCTGCCCGATGTGGAGGTCGGTCTTCGACTTCATGGCGGACTTGTTCGCCCACCACAGCGTCATCATCGAGACGTGGTAGTTGGCAGCGATCGTCGAGAGCGTGTCGCCCTGCTTGACCCGGTAGATCTGGATCAGCGAGGACCCGTCCTCGACCGTGGAGTCGGGCGCGTAGCCCGTGATCAGCGTGCCGTCGGAGGTGACCGAGCCGGTACTCTGGCCGGCCTGCTCGACGGCGGGCGGAGTGGTGACGTCGCCAGGCAGCGTGATGGGCTGGAAGCTGGCGTCGACCTTCTGGGCGTTGGCGATCGCCGCGGTTCT
>JBJKRU010000308.1:0-10693 GCA_046704485.1 Candidatus Limnocylindrales bacterium
CCCCCCCCCCCCGGGGGCGGCAACCCCGGGGCCCCCAGCCGAGCCCCCCAACCCCCGGGGGGGGTGGGGGCGGGTGGGCGCCCCCCCCCCCCACCGCGGTGGCGTGATGGTCGCGACGTCGAGGTGGCAGCCGTCGCTGTAGATGACGGGCAGGTCGGCCGAGGCGCTGCTGAGGCTCGGTGCGAGGTCGCGGGGGACGGGGCCGCCGGGCGGTGGCGGCAGCGTCGGCGACGGCACCGGGCTCGCTCCCGCGGAGGCGCCCCCGTTCGTCGGCGAGGCGGGCGCGGTGGCGGTGGCCGCACCGACGGTGGCGGAGGGCCCGGCCGAAGCCGGGGCCGCCTGGGTACCGCTCGGCAGCGGCACGTCGGTGATCGACCCGCCGACGTCCGGTCCGGTCATGTTCAGGCGCGCCGACGCAAGCGCGTTGGCGGACACCGAGGTGAGGGCCACGGTGAGCGACAGCGCGCCCGCCATCGCGAGGCTGCGCCGCGACGCCAGGCCCACGAACTTGCCGTGGCGGATCGGATCCTCCACGTACCGCTGGCTGAGGCCCGCGATGACCACGGCCAACGCGGCGAGCGCGAGACGGACCGGGAGCGAGAGCTCGCCGCCGATGAACGCGGCGGGGAGGACCAGGATCGGCCAGTGCCACAGGTACAGCGAGTACGAGATCCGGCCGAGGTAGCGCAGCGGCGCGTGGGAGAGCACCGACGCCGGGGTCACCGGCTCGGGCAGGGCCCGGGACGTCGCGCCGACGGGCGCGTGCGGGGCGGCCCGGCGTCGCGCCCGGACACTGCCGCCCGTCGCGCGCAGGTTCGCCAGCTTCGGCGGCGCCGCGGCGCCGGCCTTGGGCGGCAGGCCCCCCGCGATGACAAGCGCCGACCCGATCGACGGCACGAGCACGGCGGTGCGCGGGAACGCCGTGGCGTCGTTGAGGATCACGCCCGACACGACGATCAACGCCAGGCCGATCCAGCCCAGCCACGGCGCGAATCGCCGCGGGATCAGGCTCGCCGCGGCCGGCAGCGACAGCAGGCCGCCGAGCGCCAGTTCCCACGCGCGGGCCGGCAGGGAGAAGAACGCCCACGGCTCCGCCGCTCCAGTGAGCCAGACCTCGAACACCAGCGATGCAGCGAACACGATCCCGAGCGCGACGCCGATCCTCCGCAGCCCGGCATCACGCCGTCCCGCCCGGAACGCCAAGCCCGACACCAGCGCGAGCAGCGCCGGCCAGAACAGGTAGAACTGCTCCTCCACACCGAGCGACCAGTAGTGGAGCACGGGCGACGGCGGCAGTGTGGAGCCGAGGTAGTCGGTTGCCTGGAGCGCGAACCGCATGTTCGACACGTACAGGCCCGCGGCGACCGTGTCGCCAGCCACGTCCGGCATGCGCACGGGAGGCAGGAGGAACGCCGCCAGGACGATCGTGACCACCAGCGTCAGCGCGGAGGCGGGCAGCAGGCGGCGCACGCGCCGCGCGTAGAAGGCCGGGAAGTCCACGCGGCCAGTGCCCGACAGCTCGCGGATCAGCAGGCCGGTGATGAGGAAGCCGGACAGGACGAAGAACACGTCCACGCCCACGTAGCCGCCGGACACGAAGGGCACCCGGGCGTGGTAGAGCAGCACCAGGACCACGGCAACGGCCCGGAGACCCTCCAGGTCGGGCCGGAACGTTGACTTCTCGCTCATTCCCCCAGGCCGACCTCGCGGAGGAGCGGTCTCATCCGTGCCGCGGCACGTGAACGGTGGGAGATGGCGTGCTTCTCGGCCGCCGACCACTGCCCAAGCGTGCGTCCGCCGGGCGCCTCCGTGGCGGGCTCGAAGATGGGGTCGTAGCCGAAGCCGCCCGTGCCCCTCGGACCGGCCGCGACGCGCCCGCGGCAGGTGCCGCGCCGCACATCGACGCGCAGCCCGCCTCGGGGTCTTTCGTCCTCCGGCAGCGCCAGGGCCAAGACGCAGACGTAGCGGCAGCCTCGGCCCTCGGGCGGCAGGCCGCGCAGATCGCGGAGCAGCTTGGCGTTGTTCTGCTCATCGGTGGCGTCCTGGCCCGCGAAGCGGCGGGTCCGCACCCCCGGCGCGCCGCCGAGGGCGTCCACCTCGAGGCCCGAGTCGTCTGCGAGCGTCGGCAGGCCCGATCTCTGGGCGTAGTAGCGCGCCTTGATCTTGGCGTTGGTCTCGAACGTCGCGCCGGTCTCCTCGGGCTCCCCCTCGATGCCCAGATCGTCCGGGGACAGCAGCGCCACGTCGGGCGGGAGGTCCAGCAGCTCGCCCAGCTCGCGCAGCTTGTGGCGCGAGCGGGTGGCGACCAGGAGACGCCGTCCCGGCCCGGCAGGGGACACTAGCGGCGCACCTTGGCGAGCGCTGCGGCCTGCGCCTCGAACAGCTGCGCGAGGCCGGTCCCGGCCAGGTCCAGCAGCGCGTCGAGGCCCTCCCGGTCGAACGGCTTGCCCTCGGCCGTGCCCTGGAGCTCCACGTAGCGCCCGGCGTCGGTGCCCACCACGTTGAAGTCCACCTCGGCCCGCGAGTCCTCCGAGTAGTCGAGATCGAGCATCCGCACGCCGTCGATGATGCCCACGCTCACCGCGGCGACACGGCCCGTGAGGTGGCGCTCCATGCCGTAGGTGGTCAGCGCCGCCGCGAGCGCGACGTAGCCCCCGGTGATCGACGCGGTGCGCGTGCCGCCGTCGGCGACGATCACGTCGCAGTCCACGGTGACGGTGCGCTCCCCGAGGCGGGCGAGGTCCACCACCCCGCGCAGGGAGCGCCCGACCAGCCGCTGGATCTCATGCGTCCGGCCGCCGACCCTGCCCTTCGAGCTCTCGCGCTCGGACCGCTCGGCCGTCGCCCGCGGCAGCATCTCGTACGTTCCGGTCACCCAGCCGGTGCCCTTGCCGCGCAGGTGCGGCGGGACGCGGTCCTCGATCGTGGCGGCGCACAGGACCTGCGTGTCGCCGAAGCGGACCAGGCACGAGCCTTCGGCCCACTTCTGGACCCCCAGGATGATCTCCACCGCGCGCAGGTCGCCGGGCGAGCGCCCGTCGGCGCGACTCCCGGAGCGGGGTGTGGCCGCGGGCGGCCGGTTGCCGATGCTCATGCCATAGTCTCCCGTCGCTCGTCCGCCTTGGCAGCGTCCCACAGCGCGTCCAGCTCCTCGAAGGTCATGTCGCGGAGAGCGGTGCCCTGCGCGGCGGCCGCCAGCTCCACGTGGCGGAACCGCCGCCGGAACTTGTCGTTGGCGGCCCGCAGCGCCGCCTCCACCTCGATGCCGGTCTTGCGGCCGACGTTGACCAGGACGAACAGCAGGTCGCCCAGCTCCTCGGCGCGGTGCTCGGCGCCCTCGGCCTCCACAAGTTCGCCGACCTCCTCGCGGACCTTCTCGAGGACACCGTCGATCGACGGCCAGTCGTAGCCGAGGTTCGCCGCCCGCTCCTGCATCTCCTGGCTGGCTGCGAGCGCGGGCAGGGAACGAGAGATGCCGTCCAGGGCGCTCTTGGTCTCGGCCCCGCCGGCGGCCGCTCGCTCACGCTGCTTGATCCGCTCCCACTGCCGGTTGACGTCCGATGCGGTCCGCGCCTCCGCCTCCCCGAACACGTGCGGGTGGCGCCGGACGATCTTGGTCGCCAGCGCCTGCCACACGTCGGTGAGGTCGAAGACGCCCTCCTCGGCCGCCAGCTGCGCGTGCAGGACGACCTGGAGCAGGAGGTCGCCGAGCTCGCCGGCCAGCTCGGGCGAGGCACCGTCCGCCAGCGCGTCGTAGACCTCGTACGCCTCCTCGAGCAGGTGGTTGCGCAGCGTGAGGTGCGTCTGCTCGCGATCCCACGGGCAGCCGTCGGGAGCACGCAGCCGGTTCGAGATCCAGGGCATGCCCCATGGCGATGCGGTGGCGGCCACGGGCGCGACCGGCCCCAGGTAGAGGGGGCCGCCAAGATCACCGGCCGACAGACTCCCGACGGTGGTGCCGTCGGGTTGGCCGAAGCGGCCGACCGGATGGTCGGCCGGGTAGAGGCGCCGCAGGACCTCCAGCGGGTCTCGGCCGCGTGGTCCGTGGCGGCCCGGCAGGGGCGGCGCCGAGGGGCCCGCTCCGGCCGGTGCCCCGCCGGCCCCGTGATGCTCCGCGGGCAGGATCACCAGCGGGAGCGAGGGCTCGACGGGGACGGCCACCAGGCGCTCGGCGGCCAGGACGGCGAGCCCCGCCGTCGGGTCGAGACCCCAGCGGAGCCGAGCCTCGGCCAGCAGCTCGTCCAGCATCGGTCAGCCGGCCCGGATCAGCTGCCTGAGCTGGTGAGCGACGGATCCTGCCAGATCGTGTACTTCGCCTTGAGCGGGGAGTACCAGGCACTGAACGCGTTGGCCTTGATCGAGTCCGCCTGGGCGCCGTCGGGGACCTTCGTCTGCTCCTGGTCCACCCAGAAGAGGTAGGTCCCGTCGCCGTCGACGGTCGTGACCGGGCTCACCTTGCCGATCGGCGCCGCGAAGATCGCCTTGGCGACCGCGTCGCTCACCTGGTAGGTGTGCTCGCCGATCCAGCCCACGTCGCCGCCCTGCTGGGACTCGGTCCCGTCCGAGTTGTCCCGGGCGAGCGTCTCGAACTCGGAGAGGCTGGTGGCTTGAGCGGCCAGCTTGGCGGCCCACGCGCCGTCCGTCGGGTAGTTCATGATCTGGATGATGTGGTAGCCGTACGACGACTTCACCGGCGGCAGGATCTCGCCGGGTTTCAGGCCGGGCGCGAAGATCGCGTTGGCGAACGCCGGGTCGAGGCTGTCGCTCTTGGACAGGTAGCCCAGCTTGCCGCCGCTTGGCGCAGAGTTGCTGTCGTCGCTCTCGGTCCGCGCCAAGCTGTCGAACAGGCTTGGGTCCGCCTGCAGCTTGGCGTAGGCGGCGTCAGCGAGGGCCTTCGCCTGGGCCCACGCCGGGTCGGTGGCGGGGAGGCTGGTCGCGGCGTTCGGGTCGTGGTTGGGCGAGAACAGGATGTGCCGGACGCGGACGGCGCCAGGCCCGAGCTCGCTCGTGCTGAACTTCAGGTAGATCTCGTAGACGTGGCGCTGGGGCGCGCTGGCCATCGCCTGGCTGACCACCCAGTCGTTGAGCTTGGTGTTCGCCGCGGAGTACTTGAACGACCAGTCGAGGTCCGACTGCGAGAGTCCGGCCTGCTGCGCCTGGCTCGCGAAGTTCGGGTCGGTTGAGGCGGCGATGGTCTCGGTGACCTTGCCGATGTAGTAGTTGCCGTCGGTCCCGGTGATGACGTCGGTGGGCGTGTTGAGCGGCGCGGCGAAGAGCGCGCTCACGAATGCAGAGTCGAGCGTCGAGTTCTTGTCGATGAAGCCGACGTCCCCGCCCTCCGGCGCCGTGGCCGTGTCAGTGGACGTCGACTTGGCGATGGCCGCCCAGTCACCGCCGCCTTTGAGGTCAGTGAGCGCCTGGTCGGCCTTCGCCTTCGCAGCGGCCTTCTCCGCATCGGTGGCCGAGGTCTCGCCAGTCGCGAGCGTCGGCGCCACCTCGATCATCCAGACGTGCCGCAGCTCGGGCTGGGTGGCGACCTCCTTCTCGGTGGCCGCGATGTCGCTCGCGGTGACGGTCTGGCCGTTCTTCTGCGCCAGGTCCAGCATCACCGTGCCGTCGGTGATCTGACTCACCGAGATGGAGGTGACGCTGGACACCTCGTTCTGCAGGGCGCTGATCCGCGCGTTGGCGTCCGTCGCCCAGAGATGCCCCTGCGAGAGGAGCGCGCGCGTCTCCGTGATCTGGTAGTTGATCAAGAACGAGTTGACCTTCTCCTGGCGCGCAACATCGTCCTTGTTGAGCGTGACGCTGTCGACGGTGATCGCTGCGGCAAGGTGCCCGCCGTACCAGTTCACGCCCCAGGCGATGACCATGGTCAGCAGCGCAGCGACGATCGCCATGCCGAAGCCGATGTTGTAGAGCATGTTGCGACGGGTGGGGTCGTCCCAGATCCGGGTGCGACTCGAACCCTGCCGGGGCCGGGAGGTCATGGTGGGTGGAGGTTCCTCGTGGTGAAGGTCGTGGCGCGGCGCATCGGCCCGGTCGCCACACGGCGCGGACGCCGCGCGATGGTACCGCGTGCGCGCAGGGTCGTGTCGAGGGGCGACTGTCGCGGGATACGCGGACAAGGCCCCGGCGGATCTTCAGAACGGCGCCGCGGGCTCGGGCGCGAGCTCGGGCGCGGGCTCAGGCCCCGTCGAGCGCGAGCGCGTCGAGCAGCGCCAGATAGCGCTCGGAGACGCGCTCCCAGGCCAGCTCGGCAACGCGCCCCGAGGACCGGGCGACCGCCGCCTGTCGCGCGGGCGCGTCGTCCACGAGAGAGGTGATCGTAGACGCCATGTCCGCGGCGTCGCCGGCCGTGTAGGTGGCGACGGTCCCCGGCGGGAAGGTGGCCTCGACCATCGGCAGGCGGGAGGCCACGACGGGCTTGCCCATCGCCGCGTACTCGAAGATCTTGGTCGAGAGGCTGAAGTCGGTGAACGGGGTGCGGCGGGTGGGGGCCAGGCCGACGTCCGCCGCGGCCAGCGCTGCAGGCACGTCGTCGAGCGGCACGCGCCCGTGGAAGGTGACCACGTCGGCCAGGCCGAGGGCGGCCGCCTCGTCCCGCAGCGGCACCTCGGCGAAGTCGCGGCCGTACAGGTCGAGCACGACGGGCAGGCCGGGGCGCTCGGCGCGGATGCGGGCCACCGCTTGGAGGGCCACGTCCAGCTCGTAGACCATGGACAGGGCCCCGGCGTACACGAGCCGCAGCGTCCCGTCGGCCATGAACGGGCGGGGAGGGTGCGCCGACGGGTCGAAGCGGGCCAGCACCGGCGCGTTCATCACCACGTGGACCTTGCGTGCCGGCACGCCCATGTCCACCAGGCGCTCTGCCAGCGCGTCGTTGACCGTGATGACGGCGTTCGCCACGGCGATCGAGGCGCGCTCCTGGGCGACCAGCGCCCGGTGCACCGCCGGCCGCGACGCGCCCGGGAAGCGCATCCGGAAGAACTCCGGCATGGCCTCGTGCATGTCCAGGACCACCGGCACGCCGAGCAGGCGGAGCGGGAGCGCGGCGGCGACGAGCGCATCCGGGATCGTGTGCACCTGGACGAGCGCGTAGCGGCGATGGCCGTGGGCGCGCGTCAGCGCGAAGCCGGCCCGGACCATGAAGTCGGTGTACTCGCGCAGGTAGGTCCCGATGCCCGCGCCCTGATGGCGCTGCACGTCGAGGCGGTGGACCCGGACGCCGTTGAGGACGCCCTCGGCCGGGTCGCCCTCGCGGCGCAGCGAGAACACGTCCACGGCGCGGCCTGCCGCACGCACCGCCTCCGCCTCGCGCCGGACGCGCGGGTCCTCCTCGTAGTAGCTGTGGACCAGCATGGCCACGGGGCGGCGGCGGGTCACCGCGGGCCTCGTCCTACCGGCCGCTGGGCCGTCAACGGCGGCACGCGCGTCGGCTCCAGTCGCGGTTCGAAGTCGGGCTGACCACCCGAGCAGTCTATCGGGACCGGCGGCCGTCCCGGCGGCGCAACGGGGGCGCGCGCCATGGGCGCGGGTTTCGAGGGGGAGCGCGCGGGGACCCGTGCTAACCTGCCGCCTGATGCAAACCCAGGTCTCCACCGTGGCGGCGGCGAAGCGCCGCAGACCGCGGCGCGACCCGCTCACCCTCCTGCGCGAGGCGGCCAGCGAGGTCTACCAGAGCCGGCGCCTGATCGCCTACCTCGTGCAGGCGGACCTCAAGAAGAAGGGCTCGGACACCGTCCTGGGCAACATCTGGTGGGTCGTGGACCCGCTGCTCCAGATGCTGGTCTACGTCGTCCTCGTGAGCGTCATCTTCCAGGAGAAGGTGGCCGACTACCCGCTCTTCATCTTCTCGGCGATCCTGCCGTGGAAGTGGTTCACGAGCTCGGTCGGCGACGCGATCACCAGCGTCTCGGGCCAGGACAAGCTGATCAAGCAGATCAAGTTCCCCAAGGTCGTCCTGCCCACCGCCAGCACCATCGCCGGGATCGCCGGCTTCGCGTTCGGCCTCATCCCTCTGCTGGGTTTGCTGGTGCTCTTCTACCGGGACCGCCTGTCCATCATCCTGGTCCTGATCGTCCCGATCGCCATCGTCCAGCTGGTGTTCACGATGGCGTTCGGCTACCTCGTCGCCGCCACCAACGTGTTCTACCGCGACGTGTCCAACGTCAGCCGCCACGCGCTCCGGATGTGGTTCTACCTGTCGCCCGGCCTGTACGCCGCCTCGTCGCTCGACAGCATCGCGAAGGTCCACCCGACCATCATGAAGCTGATGGAGCTCAACCCGTTCTTCACGCTGTTCGAGTCCTACCGGGTCGTCATCTACGGGACGGACACCACGGGCCCGGTCATGCCGAACTGGATCCCGCTCATCATCCTCCTCGGGGCGTCGCTGCTGCTGCTGGCGCTCACCACGGTGATCTTCAAGCGGGCCGAGACCTCCTTCGCGAAGGTCCTCTGATGCTGACGCCGAACCAGCTCGCGGGTGCCAACTACGCGATCGACGTCCAGGGCCTGGGTGTCCAGTACAACCTGAGGCTCACCCGGAAGAACACGCTGCGCACCAGCTTCCAGAACCTGCTCAAGCGCGAGGGCGGCGACCGCAAGTTCTGGGCCCTGCGGGACGTCACCTTCCGCATGGTGCCGGGCGAGTCGCTCGCGGTCATCGGCCCCAACGGGGCGGGCAAGAGCACGCTGCTGCAGGTGCTGGCCGGGATCATCTACCCCTCCGAGGGCATGATCGACGTCAAGGGCAAGATCTCGAGCCTGCTCCAGCTGGGCGCCGGCTTCGACCAGGAGCTGACCGGCCGCGACAACATCATGCTGGCCGGGGCGTTCCTCGGGATCGACCACAAGACGATGCTCGAGATGCAGCAGCCGATCATCGACTTCGCGGACATCGGCGACTTCATCGACGCGCCCATCAAGACCTACTCGTCCGGCATGCGGGCGCGTCTGGGCTTCTCGATCGCCACCTCGGTCGACCCCGACGTGCTGCTGCTCGACGAGGTGCTCGCCACGGGCGACCAGGTGTTCCGCGAGAAGTCGCGCCAGCGCGTGCTGGAGATCGCCGCGAACGCCAAGGCGGTGGTGCTGGTCACCCACGACATGCACTGGGTCACCGAGTTCTGCAACCGCGCGATGCTCCTCGAGAAGGGCCGCGTGATCATGGAGGGCGAGCCCGCCTCGGTCGTGGACGTGCACGTCGAGCACTCCGCGCGCGCCAAGATCGAGCGCGAGGAGGAGCTCAAGGCGGTGGCCGCCAGGGCGGCCGCGGCGGCCCGGGCGAAGGCGGCCAAGGCCCGCTAGCTCAGGGCACGGGCGTGCGCAAGAAGGCGTGCTCGCCGAAGAGGACGGCCGAGACGCCAGCGATCTGGCCGAGGTCGTTGACCGCGTAGGCCATCGCCTCGTTCCTGCCGCCCTCGAGCCGCCCGATGTCGGACATCGAGCCGCGCCGCCACATGAACGCATGCCTCTCGCCCGCCGACGTCTCGCCCACGCCGACGACCTCGCCGCGCTCGTTGATCGACGTCGCGAGGCTCTCCCCGCCCCCCAGCGTCCCGAGATCGGTCATGGCGCCGTCGCGCCACAGGAAGGCGTGCCTTGGTCCCTCGTAGCCGCCCGAGAGCGAGCTCACGCCGACGACCTCGCCAAGGCTGTTGATGCCGTGCGCCTCGGACCAGGTGCCGCCGAGAGTCCCGAGGTCGGTCATCAGGCCATCCTCCCAAAGGAAGGCGTGCTGGTCGCCGGCCGTCGTGAAGGCCGACCCGACGACCTGATCGTGGTCGTTGATGCCGATCGCGACCGTGGCGATCGAGCCCCCGAGCGTCCCCAAGTCGGTCATCACACCGTCGCGCCAGATGAAGCCTCGGCCGTTGCCGCTCGGCGCGGTACTGATGCCCACGATGTGCCCCTGATCGTTGATCGCGTGGGCCATGCTCGACGGACCGCCAAGAGTCCCGATGTCGAGCATCGTCCCGTCCTGCCACAGGAAGGCGCGCCACACTGCACCGGCGGCCGGAGACGCCGTGCTGACGCCGGCCACCTGGCCGCGCTCGTTGATGCCCACCGCTTGGCTGAGGTTCCCTCCGAGCGTCCCAAGATCCGCCATGAGGCCGTCTCGCCAGAGGAAGGCGCGATACACGTGCACGTCGGGGGTCGCGAGATCGCTCGTGCCGACCACCTCGCCCCGGTCGTTGACGTCGATCGCCCGGCTCGATGGGCCGCCGAGCGTTCCGAGATCGATCATCGCGGCGGGGATCAGGATCCGGTCACCGACTCGGATGAGGTTGGGGTCGCTCAGTTGGGGATTTGCCGCGAGGAGCGTCGCCAGCGTGAGCCCGTGGCGATGGGCGATCGCCCACATGGTGTCGCCGGAGAGGACCACGTATCCGTGCACCGTCGGCGACGGCGAGAGAGCAGGGGGAGCGGTGGGAACGGGGAGGGGCGCCGCCGGGCTGGCCTGCGGAGTCGGCAGCGCGGTGGCAGGGGGCGACGGCGGCCGGGGCGACATCGGCGGCGGCGTCGGCACCGGCTCCCGCGTCGGGCTCGGGGCGGCCGATGAGGGCCGCGCCGGCGTCGGGGTGGCTGCTGCTGGCTGCGGCGGCGCCGGGGCAGCCGGCGAGAGTGCGGCGCCGATGCTCGGCATCGCGGTCGCCGAGGCGTCGAGCTTCGGGCCTGGAGCGCAGCC
>JBJKRU010000309.1:0-12632 GCA_046704485.1 Candidatus Limnocylindrales bacterium
CGGCGTCGTCGGCGGCGAGGGCCGACGGGCATGGGTCGCCGGGGCGGCCGGGCGCGACCTCGATCGGCTCGGGGACGCAGGAGACCGCGAGGCTGGGGGACGGCGACGGCGTCGGAGGCGACGGGGGCGACGGGCTCGCAGTGCGCGGCGGCGAGGGTGACGCGGTCACGGCGGGCGACGGCGGCTGCTGGGTCGTGGCCGGAGCGGTGGTCGGCGCCGGGGAGGCGCAGGCCGCCAACGTCACCAGCAGGAGCAGGGGGGCGAGTCGGCGCATCGGACCTGTGACGGACGGGGAGGCCTGGAGGTTCCAGCCAGTCCAGTCTAGTAGTCCGAGTCGGTCACCTCGGGCTCCGGCAGCCGCGTGGCCAGGATCCACACCAGCTGCGCCGTCGTCTCAGCCCCTACCTTCGACCGCGCGTTCGCCGGGCACCTCACCCCTGCTCGTGATCGGACCAGGCCCTATCGGCCCAGGTCGACCACGATGGTCGATGTCGCCTGCGATCCGCCGTAGGCGATGGCCCAGCATCCCCGACTCGGCAGCGTCAGGCCGAAGCCCAGCGTCCCGCCGCCGAAGGCGGGCGGGATGTCCCCCTCGACCGCGGTCCTGCTGAGCCAGCCGACCGGCGATGGGCCCACGATCGGCAGGGCCTCGATCGCCATCCGGCCGACATCCCAGCCGGCAGCGGAGTCGAGCACGAGCTTGTCGCCGTCACCGGCGACCCGCCAGGCTGCCGCCGTGGGCGTGAGCCACCGGAAGTCGCCGTCCGCGTAGGCGGGCCCGGGCCAGCCCTTCGGCACGGCGGCGAGCGAGCGCGTGCTGGCGGGGCATGACGCTAGAGGCCCGGCTGGCACGGCAGTCGACGGGATCGGCGAAGGAGCCGCGGAGGTCGACCCTCCCGACGCCGACGCTGCCGGCGACACCGCGACCACGACGCTGCTCGCGCCTCCGGACCAGGCGGCGGTGAGCATCCAGCAGCCGGGTCCGGGGAGCATCACGTCCTGGACGTTGCCCTCGCCCACCGCCAGGATCGAGCGCTCGCCCGCACCCGCGTAAGTGACGGCCGCCCCGCCAGCCGAGATGGATCGGTCGAGCCGGGTCCCAAGCAGCCGCAGGTTCGAGGCGGACGGACGACCGGCGTCCTCGAGCCAGACGACCTTCTCGGGCTGCCCAGCCACCCACGGGACACCGCCCCACCGCCACCGCAGCCCGCTCGCGTCGACCTCGGGCGCTGTCCCGCCGACGACGCGCGTGATCGCGGTGACCGGGCAGGTGCCGATCGCCGCAGCGGTCGGAGTCGCCTGCGGCGTGGTCGCGATGGAACCCGCCTGGCCGGACGGGCTCGGCGCGCCTCCGCCGGCCGGCGGCGAGGCGAGCTGGCCGGTCGTCGGACGCGGACCCGAGACGATGAGGCCGGCGCCGAGCACGGCGACGACCACCGCGGCTGCGACGGCGGTCCAGGCGAGGGTCAGCCCGTGCGCCGGGCGAATGGGGAGACGCATCCGTGCCTTCCGCGTCTGGGGCGTCCGGCGGACCGCCTCGACGATCCGGGCCTCGAGCGCCGGGCGCGGCCGGCCGGCGGCATACGAGCGCCGGAGGTCGTCGAGCGCGCCATCGACCGGGTCGCGCCCGTCGGCAGAAGAAGGGGCTCCGCTCATGTCGCGCCTCACCGGTCCTCGGCCGCAAGGGCGGCCTGGAAGGAGCGGCGCGCCGTGTGCATCCGCGACTTCACGGTCCCGACCGGCCGGCCGATCGCCGTTGCGATCCGCTCCACCGGCCAGCCCTCGAGGTGGTGGAGCACCAGCACGGTGCGCTCGTCGATCGACATGCGGGCGAACGCCCGGCCGACGGCGTCGCGGCTGGCGATCGCCGCGCCCGGATCCGGGCTCCCGAAGCGGCCCGCCTCGACCGCCGTGTCCCGGCGCCCCTCGGGGTCGTCGGAGGGCGTCGCGATCGGGATCGTCCGGACACGCCCGCGTCGGCGGATCTCCTTGCGCGTCGCGTGCAGGAGGACCGCGCGCAGCCAGGGCTCGAACGCCCCGGGCTCGCGGAGCGACGGCAGGTCGCGCCAGGCCATCAGGAACGCGTCCTGCACGACATCGTCGACATCGACCCGATCGCCTCCAACTGCACGGACGAACCTCCAGGCGCTGTCGAGATGAGCGGTCACCAGCCGGGCGAAGGCGTCGTCGTCGCCCAGCCGGGCCCGCTCCACCAGGTCGCGTCGGCTCCCGTCCTCCTGCACTACTTCATAGGACCACATCGGACGCAGGAGGTTCGAGATTCCTTGGGCGTGGTCGATAATCAGCTCGTCTTGGAGCGGAGGTCGGCCGGCAATGATCGGCGCACGCCCACGCGGGACCTCCGACGGACTACGCGCTCCGCAGCCACTCGCAGGGCTCGGGCGGCTCGGCGAGCCGCATCACGAGAAGGTCGGTCGTCGCGGGGCAACCCCTCTCGCCCCGACCATTGTCTCTCGCCCCGACCAGATCGCCGACACTCTCAAGCCGGGCGTCACTGGGGTCAGGCCTTCTCGTTGCCAGCCCGGATGGGGGGACCTTCTGCCAGGGTGGCGCGACGCGACGCTGCCGCCAAGGGAGGGTGTCCGAAACGGTGTCACCCCCGCAGCCGATGGGACGCCCCGGGATGCCGGCCCGAGTTGCTCAACTCGACACGGGTCGTAGAGTTGTGCACATGAGTTCGTTTCGCGACTGGGCCCTGGGGCTGCCGGCGCAGGGACGGTTCACCTTCACCACCGCTGACGCCCGCGCCGCGAGCGGTGGCGCATCCGAGGCCGCCGTCGCGGCCGCGCTCGCCCGCGCCGAGGCCGACCGGATCATCGCTTCGCCCGTGCGCGGGTTCCACGTGGTCCTCCCGCTCGAGGACCGTGGGACGGGCACCGCGTCCTGGCGGCTGTTCGTGGATCCCCTGATGACCCACATCGGCCTGCCGTACTACGTCGGCCTGCTCACCGCCGCGTCCATCCACGGCGCCTCGGGCCAGGCGGCGCAGGTGGTCCAGGTGGTCACCGCCCGAGCTCGCCGTCCCGTCCGGAGCGGCCGGCTCGCGATCGAGTTCGTGGTGCGCGGGACCGCGGCCGCGGCACCGGTCGAACTGCGCCCGACCCCGTCGGGCCGGATGCGCGTCGGCACCCCGGAGGTCGTCGCCCTCGACCTAGTCCGCTATCCCGCAAAGGCCGCCGGCTGGGGCAATGTCGCGACGGTGCTCCGCGATCTCGTGCCGTCGCTCCGCCGCAGCGGCATGCGGGCGGCACTCGCCCTTGAGCCTGCGGCCTCGGAGCTCCAGCGCCTCGGGCACCTGCTCGAGCGGGCCGGGGGGGAGGCGGTCCTGCCGGTGCTCGAGGCCGAGCTCTCGACCCGGCGCGCGGGCTGGGTGCCGCTCCTCCCCGGCGGACCAGCTGACCCGGGCGCGGCGACACGGGATCACCGCTGGCACGTCTTGGTCGGCACCGAGCCCGAGGCCGACTGACCGTGTTGCCCCGGGCCGACATCGTCCGCTGGCGCGCGGTGGCGCCCTGGGCGGACGACGACGACGTGGAGCAGGACCTCGTGATCACCCTGGCCCTGTTCGACATCTTCCGCGACGCGGCCCTCAGGGAGTCGCTCGCGTTCCGGGGCGGCACGGCACTCCACAAGCTCCACCTCCCGCCGGCCGCCCGCTACTCGGAGGACATCGACCTCGTCCAGCGGGAACCGGGCCCGATCGGACCCGCGCTGTCGCGGCTGCGCCGGGTGCTCGAGTGGATCGGGCCCGCCCGCTCCGACACGGGGGAGCACCCGAGGATCGCGTTCCGCTTCCAGACCGAGACCGGCGCCACGCGCCGGGTCAAGATCGAGATCAACAGCCACGAGCACTTCGGGCACGTCGTGTCGCGCCTGTACGCCGTCCCGGACCGGCCGGTCGCCAACAGCGCGGCCGTCCCGACGTACGAGCTCGACGAGCTGCTCGCGACCAAGCTGCGCGCCCTCTACCAGCGCCGGAAGGGCCGGGACCTGTTCGACCTGTGGTGGGCGCACGAGCAGGCGGATCCCGATCCGGCGCGGATTGTCGCGCTCCTCGTTGAGTACCAGGCGGCGGCCGGACGACCCATGATCCGAGCTGCCGAGCTGCTGGCGAACCTCACCGCCAAGCGTGTGCCGTCGTTTCTCGAGGAGGCGCGGCCGCTGCTCCGACCGGGGGTCGCCTACGACCCGGCGGCGGCCCTCGACTGGGTCGAGGCCACCTTCATCCCGCTGCTCCGCTGACGCTTGGCGTCAGGGACCCTGCATCGCAGCGGCCAGTCCGGGACAAAGAGGTCGGTGCCGGCGGCTTGACTCCTCTCGCCCCGACCAAACTGACCTATCGTTGAGCACCGCTCCGATGACGCGTCGTCTCGACGCTGCTACCGTTCCGGGCATGAGCCGTGCCGCCATGCGCGTCCCCGAGATCGACCTGGCCCGTGCTCAGCGGTTCTGCGCCGCCCGCGTCCCGGCGCGGCTGGCCGGCCAACTGCGGCTGGAGGTGGAGGTCGACGGCGTCGCCGTGACGATCGTCGAGCGGCGCGCCCCGTGGTCGCCCGAGGTCGGCCCAGAGTGGAGTCGGCTGCCGGTCGCAAGCCTCCGGTACAGCCCCAAGCACGGCACGTGGAGCCTGTTCTGGTTCGACAGGGACAACGCCGCCCACCACTACCCCGGCGCGCCGCCCACGCCGACGGTCGCCGACCTGCTTCGGCTCGTCGACGAGGACCCGACCGGCGTCTTCTGGGGATGAGCCCCAGCGCAATCGGGTGGTATCCTTACTTCACACCAGCAGTAAGGAGTCACGGATGGAGGTCGGCGCACGGCTCAGCTCGAAGGGCCAGGTCACGCTGCCCCGGGCGGTCCGCGAGGCGCTCTCGCTAGAGGAGGGGGACCGCGTCGTCTTCCGGGTCGAGGGCCACCGCGCCGTCCTGTCCCGGACGCCGGACCTGCTCGCCCTCGCCGGCTCGGTGAGCGTCCCCGCCGCCAAGCGCGGCACGCCGTGGGACGAGGTGCTGCGGCAGGCGCGGCGGGCGCGGGCCGCCGACCGGCGGTGACGCCGTTCGTCGACACCAACGTCCTGGTCCGCCACCTCACGGGCGACCCTCCCGACCAGGCAGCGCGGGCGACCGCCTACCTGCGGCGCGCCGAGGCGCTCCTGCTGCCCGACCTGATCCTCGCCGAGGTGGCCTACGTCCTGGAGTCCTTCTACGAGGCGCCGCGGGCGCAGGTCGCCGAGGCGCTGCGCGCCGTGCTCGCGTTCCCGGCGATCAGGGTCGTCGACGCCGAGCTCCTGCTGCGCGCGGTCGAGGTCTACGAGGCCCACCGGCTCGACTTCGCCGACGCGTACCTGGTCGCCAGCGCCGAGCGCACCGGCGTGGGAGAGGTGGCCTCGTTCGACAGGGGGATCGACCGGGTCCCGACCGTCCGTCGGGTGGAGCCCGGGTAGCCGGCGCTCAGCCCGCCCTGGCTAGCCACGTATCAGCGCCGACGACTTCGCAGCGCAGGTTTCGCGAGGGGACGCTACGGTCGGTGATGGCGGTTCGACTCCTCTCGCCCCGACCGTTCCGCAGACACGACGAAGCCAAACCCCGGGTCCGGATTCGTGTTGTCTCGCCAAGCTGGGGCCTCCCCCGCATCGGCGGATCGCGGCCGACGCGGTCTCTCGAGGGTTGGCAGGTGTATCACCGGTGATACGCTCTGCCTATGGACACCGTGACGATCCGCGAGCTGCGCAACCACGGCGGCGAGGTCGTCGGCCGCGTCGAGGCCGGAGAGCACGTGACCGTCACGCGCGACGGCCGGCCGGTGGCTGAGCTGCGACCGCTCCGCTCGCGCGGCGTGAGCGGAGCGGTCCTCCTCGATCGCTGGCGTCGCCTGCCGAGCATCGACGCCGATGCATTCCGCCGGGACGTCGACGCCGTCATCGACCAGGCCCTGTGAGCGACCCCGAGGGACTGCTCGACACGAGCGTTGTCCTCGCCCTGCCCTCGTTGGCAGATCCTTCGGCGCTGCCCGATGTCGCCCTCATCTCCGCGGTGACGCTTGCGGAGCTGTCCGTGGGTCCGCTGGTCGCGGCCGATGACGTGGAGCGCGCTCGACGCCTCGCCACGGTCCAGCAGGCCGAGGCCGACTTCGACCCCATCCCGTTCGACGCTGCCGCGGCGCGGGCCTTCGGCCAGGTGGCGGCCTCGCACCGACGATCGGGTCGGAAGCCGGCCGCACGGTCATTCGACGCGATGATCGCCGCGACCGCCCTCGCGAACAGCCTCCCGCTCTACACCGCCAATCCCGACGACTTCGCCGGGATCGACGGTTTGGTGGTGCGCCCGGTCTGATCGCTCCGAGGCGAATGCCGATCTGCAACACAACGGCAGCGGGCGCGCCGGTGCCGCCTCCCAGTGGTGCGACGACTGCGCCGACCGTTCGTCGGCGATGAGGCAGGTTTCGTCGGGCCGAGACCTCTCGCCCCGACCAGTCTTACGCACTTCCCGCTTAGCCCGTGATGACGAGCTGCGCCGTTGTCCGACCCGCTGGCCGCGCGTCTGCAATCGCCGAACTTGCCGGCGGCGCGAGCGCGCGGCGACGCCTTGCAGGCGGGCGAGCAGACGTGCCTCGTGGATCCCCTGTCTGGACAGTTGACCACCCGGGCGTTCTATCCGCGGCTTCTCGGCGTTGATCCGCGGACGTTGCCGTGGCACCCGCCGCCTGTCCATCGCCGGGTGGGACCCGCGGAGATGAGCCCGTTGTCGGCATGCGTCGTCCACGTGGTAGCGGCTGGGCACCTCGCGACGACCCACGCCCCACCCGACGGGGGCCCGGGAGGAGCCGAGTCCTCCGAGCGTTCTGCGGCTACTTGATCCACCGGCCGATCGCGGTCGGCCCCCAGACGGCGTCCTGCCCTCCGCTCGCGGGAAGGACGGGCCGCAGCGAAAGCCACAGATTGCCGCCGCGCGTTGAAGAGGCGGTGCGGGTCGGGCAGCGATGCGCCATCGCTCATCGTCAGGCGGACGCGGTCCTTGAGGACGTTGACGAGGCACGCGATGCCGCGATGCTCGAAGCAGGGAGTTCCGGGCGATTCGCCGAGGCCCACTTCCAGGTCCCGACGAAATCCGGATCGGCCGCGTGAATCGCCGCGCGGAGCCGGGCGACGACCTGGCCGATCCAGCTCGGCGTCGACGCAACCAGCTCGTCCAGCCACGGACCACCCGACGGTCCGGGGCGCGGCCCCAACGCCCCATTGCGGTTGAGTGGGGCCCGAAGGGCGCGGAGACACCCGGGCAGCCACCCGCTGCCCCTTCCCCGGGACAGTGCCGTCAAGCGGTGCGCAGCGCCTGCGTCGGCGACACGCGCGCCGCGCGAACGGCCGGGTAGAGGCCCGCCGCTGCGCCCACCGCGAGGGCCGAGCCGAGGCCCACCACCACGGCGACCGGCGGCACGACCACCGCCCACTGCTGGCTGGCCGCGTATGCCGAAGCTGCGGCCGCCCCGACGACGACCCCGAGTGCCCCGCCAGACCCTGAGAGCACCAGCGCCTCGATGACGAACTGCGACGCGATGTGGAGCCGCGAGGCCCCCAGCGCCCGGCGCAAGCCGATCTCCTGGCGGCGCTCCAGCACTGACATCAGCATGATGTTGGCCACCCCCACGCCGGCTACGACAAGCGCGACGGCGGCGAGGCCGAGGAACAGCGACGTGAAGGTGTTGACCGCGGCCGCCCGGGCCGCCAGTGCATCGGACGGCCGGGTCACCTGCACCTGGTCCGGATGCTCGGGGTTGGCCGTGGCGGCCAGGACGCTGCCCACGTCTGCCACCTGGCTCGGGTCGGTCCGCACGTAGATGGTGCCCGCCGAGCCGTCGATCCCGAACATGGACTCGGCGATCGGGAAGCCGATGATGGCGGTGCGGTCGAGTTCGGGCGCCAGGCCCATGGGGTCGAGGATGCCCACGACCGTGAACCAGGCGCCGCCAATCCGGATCTGGACGCCCGGGTACAGCGTGGCGATGCCCAGGTACTGTGCGGCGCTGGCACCAAGCACCGTCGCCGGGTACTGGCTGGTCGCGGCGTTGAGGAACGTGCCCGCCGCGAG
The DNA here is from genome assembly GCA_046704485.1 of Candidatus Limnocylindrales bacterium. Classification (GTDB taxonomy): domain Bacteria; phylum Chloroflexota; class Limnocylindria; order Limnocylindrales; family CSP1-4; genus CAIXZV01. The sequence continues at coordinate 8,106 of JBJKRU010000309.1, forward strand.
CGTGCCGCGGAGCGTGTCGAGAAGGCTCGACTGGGCGGCGACGACGCTGATGCCTCCGGTCTGCACCAAGGGGATCCTGTCGCTCCGGTAGACGCTGGCGCTGGCGGGCGCGGTCGCCGAGGTCGCCTGGACCGGGCCGATCCGGCGGATCATCGCCGGCGCCTCGAGGGGCAGGGTCGCGTTGGCCCCGAACATCGTGTGCCCCGGGCTCGCGGTGAGCAGGTTGGTACCGAGCCGGTCGAGCTGGGCGAGCAGTCCTGCCCGGCTGGATTCGGAGATCCCCAGCACCGCCACCATGGCGGCGATGCCGATCCCGATGCCGATCGCCGTCAACGCCGTGCGCAACCGGCGTGAGGTGAGGCCGACGGTCCCCACCCGCAGCGCATCGGCCCGCGTGATGCGGCTCGGCCGCAGCGCGACCAGGGTCCGGCTGGCGGCCGTCTCGCTGGTCATGCCGCCGTCTCGACCTTCACACCGCGGCTCCGACGTCCTGCCGTCGCTCCGGGGCTCACGCCGCCGCCCCCCCCGTGTCGCTCTCGACCCGCCCGTCGCGGATCCACACCTGGCGAGGCAGGGCGGCGGCGACATCGTGGTCGTGGGTGATCACGGCGATTGTGGCGCCGTCAGTCCGGTTGAGGTCGAGCAGCAGGCCCAGGATCGAGGCGCCGCTCGCACTGTCGAGGTTGCCGGTCGGCTCGTCCGCGAGCACGATCGCCGGCCGACCCACGATCGCGCGTGCGATCGCGACCCGCTGCTGCTCGCCGCCCGACAACTGGCCGGGCCGGTGGCTCAGGCGGTGGGCGAGGCCCACTCGCTGCAGGGCCTCGGCCGCCGCGCGCCGTCGCTCAGCCTGCGGCCTGCCCGCGTAGAGGAGCCCGTTCGCCACGTTGTCGAGGGCGGTCTGGCTGTCGAGCAGGAAGAACTGCTGGAACACGAACCCGATGGCCCGAGCCCGAAGGCCGGAGAGCACGCGGTCGGCGAGCTGGCCCGTGTCGTGGCCGGCCACACGGACCGTCCCGCTGGTGGGTCGGTCGAGCGTGCCCATGACATGCAACAGCGTCGACTTGCCGGACCCCGACGGCCCGACGAGCGCCACCAACTCCCCGCGAGTGATCGCGAGCGAGACGCCGCGGAGCGCCTCGACCGGAGGATCACCCGGGTAGGACTTCGTGACCTCGAGGAGCTCGAGCACGGGACCGGCGACGGACCCCGCCGGGGCCTCGGCGGGGTCCCGTGGGGAGGGAGACCGGAGGGGCGGGAGCCTCACTGGGTCACCACGACCTTCTGGCCCTCGGCGAGCCCCGAACCGGTCACCTGGACCCAGCCGCTGGCGAACAGGCCGAGCTGGACGCCCACGTAGTGGAGCTGCCCGTTGTCATCCACCTGAACCGCGTAGCCGCCTTCGAGCAGGGCCACCAGGGCACTGACCGGCACGGCCAGCACGTTGGTCGCGGTGGCCGTCGTGATGTTGACGGTCACCGGCGCCTGGTCCAGGTCTCCGGCTGCGGCGGGATCGTCGAGCGTGATCTCCACGTTGATCGTGGGGGGCGATGAGGAACCGGGGTTCCCGCTGCCCGACGAGGCAGTGGCGACCGTGCCCACGTTCGAGACGTGGCCCGGGGTCGTGGAGCTGTCGGGCAGCACGACCGACACCGCGTCCCCCTGCTTCACATTCGTCTGGAGTGCCGGGTCGAGAGCCACGGTCACGACACGCCGTGTCGTGGTGGCCTGCAGCACCGCTGCTCCTGCCTGGACGGTGGCGCCAAGGGCCGCGGTGTGGGCAGTCACGCGAAGGGCCCCTGGCTCGAACACCACCTCGCCGTACTGGACGACGCCCGTTGCCGCGACGCCCAGGGCGTCCTGCCATCGCTTGACGGCAGCCGTCGTCTCGGCGTCCCAATGGTCATCCACCTGCAGGGAGGCGGAGGCGAAGCCGAGCGTCTGGAGATCCTCTTCGAGCTGCTTCACGTCGGGGCCGTCGCTGACGCCGGCTTGCAGCGTGCGCCAGGCCGGCGTGTCCCCGGCCATGAGCACCACGGGGATCGTCCCGTCGAGCGTGTAGAGCACGCCGCCCGGCTGGACCGTGGAGCCGACCGCCGCGAGCTGCGTCGCGACGCCGGAAGGCGCGTCGAGCCTCGCCTTCGCCGCCGCAAGCTGCGTTCGCGCGGTGGAGACCTGGTCCTTCGCCTGGGTGATCTGGGCGCTCGTCGGATGGAGGAGCGCATCGAGGGCCGTCTGCGCGGCGTGGACCTGCGCCTCGACCGCCGCCAGCTGCGACCGCGCCTGGGCCTTCGTCTCCGATGACGTGATCGATGCCAGCGCTGCCTGGGCCGCGGTGGCGGCGGCCTGTGCCGCGGTGAGCTGCGCCTGCGCCTGTGCCTGCGCCTGTGCGGAGGTGAGCGCGTCGAGCGCGGCCTGCGCCGAGGCCACCTGCTGCTGCGCCGAAGTCACGGCGGCCTGGGCCTCTTGCAGCGTCTGCGCTGAGGACAGCCCCGCGAGGGCAGCCTCAGCTGCGGTGAGGTTCGCCTGGTCGGTCGACAGCCGCGCCGCCGCCTGCTGCACTGCGAGCTGCAGGCTCGCCAGGTCGCAGGGGGTGGTCGGGCTGGCCGTTGGCGCGGGAGATCCCGAAGCGGAGGGCGACGGGGAGGCGTTTGCCGCACACGCGGCATAGGCCGCGACGGCCGCGCTGTGCGCGGCTTGATCCGCGGTCAGGGCACTCTGCGCCTGTGTCACCTGCGCCTGCGCCTGGGCGGTCTGGGCTGCCGTGGGGCCCTGCGCCTGGTCCTGCGCTCGCAGAAGGTTCGCCTGTGCCTGCGCGAGCTGCGCCTGCGCGGCGGCAACCTGGGCCGCCGTCGGCCCCTGCGCGCCCTGCTCAGCCTGCGTCAGACCGGCCCGAGCCTGTGCGAGCTGCGCCCGCGCGCTGTCGAGCTCCTTGGCGGACGGGCCTCGGGCGGACTGCTGCGCCGAGGTCAGCGTCGCCCGTGCCGAGGCAAGCTGCGCCTGCGCCTGTGCGACGCTCGTCGCAGCCGGGTGCTCGAGCGCGGCGAGGCTTTGCACGGCGGTGTCGTAGCCTGCCTGCGCCTGCGCATAGGAGGCGAGCAGGCTCGTCGCGTCGGCCCCACCTCGGGTGGTGAGGGCATTCGTCAGCGTGTACGGGAAGGTGTCGCTCGCGTCGTACGACGCTGCGTAGCCCAGGCTGCCGTCGACCTGCGTCGCGGCGTCGAGGGTCTTGCGCTCGACCGCGGCGGTGGACACGTTCGTGGGCGTGGCGCCGTCAGAACCCGCGGTTGTGGGCTGGCTCCAGGAGAGGACCGCCCCCGCGCCCACGACGACGGCGAGCCCGGCGCCGGCGAGGACGACGGGCCGGCGTCTCATGGCTGGCTGCTCGCCGCCGGGCTGGCCGGCGATCCGCCGAGGCCCGGACCACTGGCGCCTCCACCCGTGGTGGTTCCGAAGTTGCTGCCCGGGAGCAGCGACTGGCAGGCTTGCTGGGCCGCCTTGAACGTCGGGTTGTTCGGGTCGAGGTCGCTGCCCTGACCGCCCTTGATCTGCATTGTCACGCCGCCGTTCGGCCCCCGTTGCGGGTCAGGGAAGTCGGCCACTCCGTGATCGCGCATGCACTGCGAGAACGCCAACGCCTCTTGGAACTGCTGGGTATCCTGCTGGCCGCCCTGACCCTTGGGCGGCGGCGGCATGAGCGATTGGCAGGCCTGCTGGGCGGACTGGAAGGTGGTCGAGTTCGGGTCGATCCCGGTGCCGGGCCCGGCTTGGATCTGGAAGCCGTAGCTGCCGTGGCCGTCCGTGACCGGGTCGGGGAACTTGGTCACGCCGTGCTGGCGCATGCACACTGAATATGCGAGCGCCTTGGCGTAATAGTCCTCGCTGGCCGCCGGCGACGCGCTCGCGTCGCTCGGGTTGGCGCTCGGACTGTCGAGGCGGGCGACCCCGTTCGACGGCGCTGCCGAGGCGCCACAGGCGCTCACGAGCAACGCCGCGGCGAGTGCCACCGCGGCGGGCGCGGCCGCAGAGGCTCGACGAGAGCGGTCGAGGGCGCGGGCCCACGACCCTTCGCTGGGGTGGAGCATCGTGTTCGGTTCTCCTCGGGGCACTCGTTCGGTGCGCCGGCGGTGCCGGCGACGGGCTCGCGCCGAGCGGGTCGAACGCGGCCTGACCCGGTGCTTCCCGGGGTATGCTCCAGGGCCGGTTTCGTCGCGGTCTCAGTGGTTCGCGTGGTCTGTGGCGTCCGCCGGCACGAGACGCTTCGCGGGCTCATGGCTGAGCGCTGGCCCAGGCGTTGTACTGGGCGTTCGAGGGCATGTACGGCGGCCGATACTGGCCGCATGCGTCGTTCGCCGTCTCGAACGCCGGCGCACCCTGGTTGATCCCGACCGTGGCGGGGTCAGGAATACGGCCGTCGCCGCCGGGGTCCGGGAAGTTCCGCTCGCCGTGGGCGCGCATGCACCGCGCATACGTCAGTGCCTGTACCAGGTCCGGGGTGGGCCCCGCGGGCGCCCCCCAGCAGGGGGG
>JBJKRU010000310.1:0-3389 GCA_046704485.1 Candidatus Limnocylindrales bacterium
ACAACCAGGCGGCCGGCGGCACGACGGTGGCGACGCCCACCCCGAACCCGTCGGCGCCGGTCTACACGAACGGCCTGAGCACCAAGGTCACCTACCAGAAGATGACCATCCTCGCCCGCCAGGGGACGTACTACATCCTCAAGGCGACGCTGCCAGTCGCCGAGGAGATCACCCAGGCGACCCTCGACGGCGCCACCTTCACGCTCCTCCTGCGCCCCGACCAGGACAAGCGGATCCTCGACGTCTCGAGCCTCGGCGCCACCACCAATCGAATCCTCCAGCGCTACGGGCTGCTGATCCCGCAGGTGTACCCGGTCGAGGGAGGCTTCCCGAGCAACCCGCCGATCCCGGCCATCACGCCCCCGCCCACCGCGAGCGCGTCGCCCCAACCCAGCGACACCGCCCCGGGCGGCTCGCCCTCGGCGCCGGCCGCGCCGTCCTCGGGAGGCTGACCTCCCGCGGCGGAGGCGCCTGCTGCGACCTCGCCCACTGACTGCGCGCCGCTGACCCGGCGTGCCTCCCGTCGACCCGGCCCGGCGGCACGCCCCCGCCCGGCGGTTACCAGCTCACGCCGGGCTTGGGCTCTGCCCTGCGCGGACCGCCGTCGAGGCCGAAGCCCTCGTCGAGGCACCCGGCGAGTCCTGGCGCGCCACGCCAGGTCGGGTCAGCGCCTGGCCGCGATGGCCTCCGCCAGGGCGCTCACGACGACCGCCCGCGTCTCGGCCATCGAGCCGCTGGTGTCGAGCACCCGCGTGGCGGCTGGCCGCAGACGGTCTGCGAGCCCCGCCTGTGCGGCGATCCGCTGCTCGGCGTCCACTGACCCCATCCCCCGGCCAACCAGCCGCTCCCGCTGGGTTGCGGCGTCGCAGACGACCAGCCACACCTCATCACACAGGGCGGCGAGCCCTCCCTCCACCAGCTTGATCGCCTCCACTGCCACGGCCGCCGCACCGTCGCGCTCGGCCCGCTCCAGCACGTCGAGGATCCGCGGGCGGACGGCCGGGTGGACCAGAGCCTCGAGCTCCCTCAGCCGCGACGGGTCGGAGAACACCAACCGCCCCAGGGCTGCGCGGTCGAGCGTCCCGTCCGCAGCGGCGACAACCGGGCCGAAATGGCGCAGCACCTCGTCGTGGACCGGATTGCCGGGAGCGGTCACGCTGTGCGACACGGCGTCCGCGTCCACGATCTCGACGCCCAGCTCTGCCAGCCAGCGCACGATCTGCGACTTGCCGCACCCGATCGGGCCGGTGATCCCGATCCGCAGGGTGCGGCGGGAGCCGAGCGCCCGGGGATCATCCCGCTGACTCACGGCGCCATCTCCTCCAGCTCCAGCCACGCGTCCTCTGCCTCAGCCAGCGCCTGCGACACGTCCGCCAGCTCGCTCGTGACCCGGCGCATCTCGACGAAGTTCGCCGCCACCGACGGCTGGCCCATGGCGAGCTCCAGCTGCGATTTGCGCAGGCCGAGGCGCGTCAGCTCGGCGTTGAGCGCGTCGCTCCGGCGACGGTACGCGTCTTTGGACAGCTTCGCTCGCGCTTGGCGCGCCTCAGGCCGGGGCCTGGCCGGCGCCTCCGCACGGGGAGGCGCGGGCCGCTCCGGGGTCGACCGCGCGCCCGACGCCCGCGGCCCGGCGCCCGGGGACGGCGTGCCCGGTCGCAGGCGGTTGGCCCGGCGCCGCGCCTCCGCCTCGATGGTCCAGCCGTCGGCCACGGCGGCCCGCCACACTCGGTAGCCGCCGTCGAACGGGACGGCCAGCCCCTCGCCGACCACCCACAGCCGCTCGCAGATCGTCTCGAGCAGCCGCCGATCGTGGGACACGACCAGGATGGTCGAGGGCGACTCGGAGAGGAACGACTCGATCGCCTCGCGCGCGGCGATGTCGAGGTGGTTGGTGGGCTCGTCGAGCAGGAGCAGGTTCGACGGCAGGATCCCGAGCAGCGCCAGCTCCAGGCGGGAGCGCTCGCCGCCCGACAGCAGCCGGACCTCCTTGAACACATCGTCGCCACGGAACAGGAAGCGGGCGAGGTACCCGCGTGCCTCGCCCGGCGTGACCGGGATCGCCTCCAGGACCGCGTCGAGGACCGTGGCGCCCGGGATCGCCGCGTCGCGCAGCTGCGCGAGGTATGCCGGCTGGACCTGGTGTCCGAACGTGACAGCGCCGTCGAGCGGCGGCAGATCCCCTGCGATGGTCCGGAGGAGCGTGGTCTTGCCCGCCCCGTTCGGCCCCACGATGCCGATGCGGTCGCCGCGCTGGGCAGCCAGGAACGGCACCCGCGCGATCTGCACCGGTTCGGTGGCCTCCTCGCCGTCCGGCCGGACCGCCCCGCGGCCGGGCAGGTATCCGACGGCCAGGTCGTCGAGGCGGATCACGAGCTCGCCGCTGCGCACCGGCCCCGCGCCCGCCAGTGCCTGGCCGGGGAGCTTGAGGCTGCGGCCGGCGCGGGGAGTCTCGACCCGCTGCTCGCGGAGCCGCTCCAGCCGCGCTTCGTGCTCGTGCATCTTGGTGTGCTTGCGCTGGCTGCGGTACTTCTGGACGAGGTCGACCTCCTTCTCGACCCGGTCCTGGAGGGTGGCCGCTTCACGCACGGCGCGATCGTCGCGCTCGACCCGCTGGCGGTGGTAGCTGCTGTAGTCGCCCCGGAAGACGGTCAGCCGCCGGTCGCGCAGCTCCCACACCCGCGTCACCGTGGCATCGAGGAACGCCCGGTCGTGGGAGGCGACCAGCAGGGCCCCCTGCCGGCGCCGGAGGTGCTCCTCGAGCCACTCGATGGCGCCCACGTCGAGGTGGTTCGTGGGCTCGTCGAGGAGGAGCTGGTCCGGGTCCGCGATCACGAGGCGGGCGAGCGCGGCGCGGGTCTGCTGGCCTCCGGACGTCGCCACCGGCGGGCGGCCCCACTCGTCCCGCGCGAAGCCGAGCCCCGAGAGCGCCTCGTCGACGCGCTGGTCGAGCGTGTAGCCGCCCAGGATCTCGAAGCGGTGCTGGAGCTCCTCGTACTCGGGGCCGGCAGCATGGCCTCCGTGCTCGAGCGCCGCCAGCTCCTCGGCCATGCGCTCCAGGTGCGCGGCGCCGTGGCGGACCGCCGAGCGCAGGTCCGGCGCCGTCATGAACGCCTCGTCGAAGTGCGCCTCCTGGGCGAGCAGGCCGATGGACAGGCCGCGGCGACGGGTGACGGTCCCGCGGTCCGCCTCATCGGCCCCGCTGACGATGCGCAGCAGCGTCGTCTTGCCGGCGCCGTTCGGCCCGACCAGGCCGACCCGCTCGCCGGGAGCGATGGCGCCCGTCACGGTGTCGAGGATCACGAAGGTGCCGATCTCCCGGGTGACGGCGTCGAGGCGGACGAGGCTCATCCGGGTGTTCCCGCGAGCTTCGCGGGCGCTGCCTCGCCGCC
>JBJKRU010000311.1:0-19553 GCA_046704485.1 Candidatus Limnocylindrales bacterium
TAGGCGATCCGGCTGCGGTCGTCGACCGCGACGTGCACCCGGTCCCAGCCGATGCCGCGGTGGCGGTCCTTGCCGCCCGCCCGCCCGAGCACCCTGTGGCCGCCGCCCGGCCCGATCCGCCCGAGCATCTTGGTGTCGAGGTGGACGAGCTCGCCGGGCCGCTCCCGCTCGTACCGCACGACGGGGGCCCTCGGCTCCAGCCGGTCGAGGCGGCTGATCCCCGCGCGGCGCAGGAAGGCGTACACCGTCGAGCGGGGCAGCCCCGCTTCCCACGCGAGCAGGTGCGGCCCGACGCGGCGCTCGAGCCGGCGGGCGCAGACGCCGGCGGCGACCGAGTCCGGGTGCGACCGCACCTGGCGGTGCGCGGCGCTGCTCCGGTCCGCGAGGCCCGGCTCGCCCTCGCGGCGGAAGCGCCCGACCCACTTCGATCCGGTCTGGCGGCTCACGCCGGCGGCCTCCGCGGCCCGTGCGATCGTCCAGCCCGCCTCCACGCGGGCGGCCAGGGTGCGCCTGCCGAGCGGGGTCAGGCGGGCGTTAGGATGGGGCACGAGGGCTCCTTCGTCGTCTGCGGCTTCTCACACCAGCAGCCGAACGATAGGGGCCCTCGCCCGTCAACAACGCGATTGGGAACTAGAGCTAGGCGCCTTGGAAATGTGGCGGTTAGGGGCGGTCGCCCGAGGTGCGATAGCGCGACCGAAAGCCGCTGCCCAGGGCGCAGCTCGCCTTCGTGGCACATTGGTTGTGAGACGACACGTCCCGAGAAGAGGTCCGTGTGGCGTGGTCCGGCTCGGATCAGGGATCTTGCGGTACGCGGGGCCGCATCGCTGGCCACACGACCCGTCGGAGTAGATGACCTCCGGGCTGATGCCGACGGGACGGTCGACCGGGCCATCCGAGAAGGCCGAGGAGATCGACGCCTCAAGGACGACCCCCTGCGACGCTTGGCAGATCGCGCCTCTCCACGAGACGGCGAGCACATCAACGGCGAGCCCCGAACTCGCGCTGGGCGTCTATCCTGCGTACGACCCAGTCTCACGACGCAGCCTCGGGGATGGCCGAGGCTCACATCCGCCGCCTCCGCAAGGCGAGGCCATTCCGAAGCTGGTACACAACGCTGCTGCAGGTGTCGCATGCTCTTGAGCATCATCGTCCCGGCCTACAACATCGGGGATCACCTTTCCCGATGCCTTCGCAGTCTGCTGGACCAGGACCTCGACGCAAGCGACTACGAGATCGTCGTGATCAACGACGGGAGCCAAGACAACAGCCTGGCGGTTGCCGAAGCGCTCGCGTTGCAAAGCCGGAACATCGTGGTTCACAGCCAGGCAAATCAAGGGCTCAGCTCCGCGAGGAACGCCGGGGTTCGTCTCGCACGAGGGAAGTACCTCTACTTCGTCGACGGCGACGACTACGTAGCCTCGAACGTGCTAGGCACGCTAATCAGGCTCATGGAGCAGGCGGAATTGCAGGTTCTCGGGTTTGGCCATGCGATCGTCGGACCTGATGACCACCTCGACCATCCGCGCACGCCGTACGACCCAACTCGCCGAGTAGCCGTCAGTTCGGGGGCGCAGTACCTGGCGGGTCACCACTACCTCAACTCGGTCTGGTGGTACATCGTGAACCGAGCCTTCCTGGCTGGCCTGGGAGTTCAGTTCGAAGTCGGCAGACTGGTCGAGGATGCGCTGTTCACTGCACAGGTGATGTGCGCCGCAAGCCGGTTCGCTTACGTGCCCATCGATGCCTATCGGTACGTCCGTCGTCCAGGCTCCATCATGCAGACGAACACCGCGGCTCACACCAAGAAGCTGGTCGAAGACTACGAGCGTGTCGTGTTCGGCCTCGAGGAGCTGCGGCAGAGCCTCTCGCAGAGCACCACGGCTTCACGGGCCCTGTTGGATCGGCTGGAATACAGGCAGCAGGCTTACGTGTTCTTCTTGATCGGGCGACTGATCCGCTCCGATCTGCCCCCGAAGCCGATCCTTCCAGCGGCCCTAGAGCGCTTCAGGGATATCGGCATGTACCCACTGAGTCGGTTCCCTGGTCGAGACTACAAGGGAATGCAGTACCGACTGCTGACCTTCGTCGCGAATCGTGGATACATGCTCTACCCGTCCATCCGCATCTACCGAGCACTACTCGGAGGTCGTCGCGTCGAGTTCCGACAAGGCTGAGGCCGTGGGGGCCCTTGTCACCCCAGCAGCGACCCGATCGGGTCCACAACGTAGCGGCTGGCACAACAGGGCTCTTGTGTGAGGGAGGAAGTCGGCGGATCCGGTGCTGGGCATGGCCGAGCACGCAGGAAGGCCCAGAAGCAGCCGCGGAGTGGTTGGACTTCTCAAGCGACTGGGGGGCATCTCGTCTACGCGAGCAGCCCCGATGCCATGGGGCTGCCGCGCCTTCGGCCAAAAGGTTCAGGGCGCTCATCAACCCGCCCGAGAATCAGTCAGGCAGTTCGTTCGACTCTGTGTCGATGCCCGGGAGCGGGAACCCGAGCCCGAGATCTTCGGTGGCCGATGCATTCGTGCGGCGGAGCACCTGGCTGATCGTCATCGCCACGATCCTCAGGTCCAGTGCGAGGCTCCAGTGGTCGACATACCACACGTCGAGGGCGAGGCGATCTCGGAACCGAAGGTCGTTTCGGCCGTTGACCGCCGCCCAGCCGGTGATCCCGGGCCGCATCTCATGCCGGCGACGTTCCTCCGGCGTGTACTGGTCGAGGTACTCCTTGAGGAGTGGCCGAGGACCCACCAGGCTCATCTCACCGCGCAGGACGTTCCACAACTCCGGCAGCTCATCCAAGCTCGTTGAGCGCAAGAACCGCCCAAGCCGGGAGATCCGTTGGTCGTCCGTCATGTACCAGACCTCGTCAGCCCTCGGCGGCCGCATCGTTCGGAACTTGATCATGGTGAATGGCTGGCTGTCGAGTCCGGGCCGCTCGTGGCGGAACAGGACCGGTAGGCCCTGGGTAGCCGCAACAGCCAGTGCCGTCCAAGCCAGCACGGGCGAGAGCACAACGATCGCCACCGCGGATCCAACGATGTCAAGACCGCGCTTGGCGGCGAGGGCACAGTCCCTTCGCCAGGTCATCACTGCCGCTCGCCCACAATGCGACGCGAAGAGCCATCGATGGTAGGAGCCGAGCCGACCCGCTTCAACCATGCCTCCTGCCATTGAAAGGGGATCAGGCGGGCGCACCCGAAGTACTTATCGCACACGGAGCCCTCGAGAATCACCGTGTCCCGGACCAGACAGAGCCGACCGGTCGTCTCGTCGATCACCCGTTCGACCCGCGATTGGACCCTCATGCGGCGACCACATTCCTCGAACATGAGGTCATTGAACATGATCCCGCCACACATCTGCTGCCCGTCCAGCGTCCTGCGGATCTCGGCCTCACTCCTCACTTCAACCCATTCTCCGGGCTGCAGCGCGAGCGGCGCCTCTCGCTCATCGCCCAGTGCCGAGCGATCGCCGAGATCGGGGCGGAACCTGCGCGCGGCCTTGCGGCGACCAGCCTTTACGAACAGGCGGAGCAGTTGGGGCAGGCTGAGTGTACGGACCCTCAGGAGCCGGAGGTACTGCCCAGGCTTCCAGAGAGGGTCCCCGGCCGTAGTCGCCTTAGGCAGGGCGGTCGCCTGGCAGAAGTAGAGCTTCGGGTCTAGGCGGCTCGTCACGCGCAAAGAGGGTGCGGGACTGGACACGGCGGAGACCATCTCGTGGTGCCCGTCCGGAACTGTCCTGAGCCAGGCTTCCTTCCAGATGAGCATGCATCCGAGCTGACACCCGCCGTGTTGCGAGCCATCGCAGCGAAGCCCCTCCAATAGGACTGCGCCGTCCAGACGGCGAAGCGTCGGGCTGGGCGGTTGGCCGCAGGTACGTTCAGCCCGCCTCGCCACCCTGAACCTCTTCCCGCAGAACGGCACCATCTCAGGCATGAACGGAAGTCCGTCGAGCGCCTGGTCATCGTCGAGCGCCTGCAGGACCTCGGCCGCTGGCATCACCTCGACCCAATCTCCGGGAAGCAGCAGGGCGCGGCCGCGGGAAGGCCGTCCCGATCGCGTCGTCGGTTGGGCTCTTGTCGCATTGCGGGCCTCGGGCGGACCGTCGCCATCGATCCGGGGGCTGCGTCCAGGCGAGCTCATCGCGCCAGTCCGTAGACCCTCAGCCGAGCCCGGAAACCGGCGGTTCCGTCTACTCGTCCCATGCGAGACACCCCATTGGTGAGCAGTGCTCTATGGTGCAACGGCGCCGAGGTTACCCCATTCGCCAAGCAGAGCGTCCGGTGCGCACATGACCGACCCGGTGCCGACTTCACGCCACACCTCTGATCCGGTGCCAATCGTCACCGCATAGCGACACCTCTGGCACACCCGACGCTCGACGAGAACGTTCGGGTCGGCCTCGCCCAGATCCGCTTCGGCTAGTCTGTGCGTCGGTCGCATTCGTTGTGACCCCAGCGCTGCGTGATCGTCCCGGAGATCCGATGTCCTCATCGCTCGCACCCAAACGCCGCTCAGTCCCCCTCGCCCAGCCCAACATCGGAGCGCGGGAGCGGGAGCTCGTCGCCGAGGTGCTCGACAGCGACATCCTCGCCTGGGGCCCGTACGCACAACGCTTCGAGGAGAACGTGGCGGCAATCGCAGGACGGAGCCATGGGATCGCCTGCTCGAGCGGGACGGCCGGGCTGCATATGGCAGTCCGCGCCCTTGAGATCGGCGAAGGCGACGAGGTCATCACGACGCCGTTCAGCTTTGTAGCGTCGGCGAACTGCCTCCTATACGAGCGAGCTGTGCCGCGGTTCGTCGACATCGAGGAGGACGGCCTGGGCATCGACCCGTCGCTCATCGACGACGCCGCGACATCCAGGACGCGCGCCGTCCTCCCCGTCCACGTGTTCGGACGTCCGTGCCGGATCAGCGCGGTCACCTCGATTGCCCGGAGCCACCGGTGGACCATGATCGAGGACGCCTGCGAAGGACTCGGGTCGTCTCTGGACGAGCGGCCGCTGGGCAGCTTTGGAGACGTGGCGGTCTTCGCCTTCTACCCGAACAAGCAGATCACGACCGGTGAAGGCGGCATGGTGGTGACTGACGACGCCTCACTCGCGGAGACGTTGCGTAGCCTGAGGAACCAAGGTCGGGACGGCGACGGAACCTGGCTGCGGCACGTGCGGCTGGGGTACAACTACCGGCTCGACGAACTCTCGGCGGCCGTCGGGGTGGCACAGCTCGAGCGACTTGCCGAGTTGCGCTCCGGTCGCGCTCGTGTCGCAGACGCCTACGAGCGCGCCCTTGCCGGGATCGACTGGATCACGCTGCCGCGCGCCGGGGTCGACGAGGCGGTGGACTGGTTCGTGTACGTGGTTCGACTCGCTCCAGAGATCGACCGCGACAGGCTGATGAGCTGGCTAGCCGGGCGAGGGGTTCCATCCCGGCCCTACTTCGCTCCGATTCACCTGCAGCCGTTCTATCGCACCACGTTCGGCTTCCGGCCGGGTGACTTCCCGGTCACGGAGCGCGTCGCCGCGTCAACGCTTGCCCTCCCGTTCTCGAGCCGCCTCACCGAGGACGAAGTGGGCTACGTAGCCGAGATGCTGGTCGGTGCCGTCCAGCGCGGCCGCGCGGTGCGGGCATGACTCAGAACCTGCGATCCACGGAGAGCCAAATGGCGGTCGAAGTCATTCGCGCGCACGACCGGGCGTGGGAGGAGTGGCTCGATACCGTCCCGCGGGACGTTCACCACACGGCGGGTTACCACGAATTCGCACGTGATAGCGGCGAAGGCGAACCCTACCTGATCGTCGTCGGTGACCGGGAGCGGGGCTTCGCCTGGCCGTACTTGCTTCGAAGAGTGGACGAGATCCCTGAGCTGGCAGGGGTCGACGCGACGGACGTCAATTCCGTGTACGGCTACCCAGGGCCCCTTGCCTGGGGATGCCAACCCGGCGATTCCTTCGTGGAACGGGCATGGTCCGAGGTTGTCCGGGTGTGGCGCGACCAGAAGGCCGTCTCGGCCTTCACTCGATTCCATCCGCTGCTGGACAACGCATCGCTCGTGTCTGGCATAGCGCAGCTGGGAGGCGCGCCACCGGGGCCCTCGCCCGTCCTGGCGGTCGGGCCTACGGTGTCAGTGGACTGCACCGCAAATGACGAGGAGGCTCGCGCCGGCTACGCTCGAGCGCTCCGCCAGCACATCAACGCAGGCCGCCGCGCCGGGCTTGTCACCGTGCACGACGAGCAGTGGGCGGCGGTCCCGACATTCACCAAGCTGTACCGCGAAACCATGGCGAGGAACGGAGCGACCGACTACTACTTCTTCGACCGAGACTATTTCGAGAGGCTCCGTGTCGCGCTGCCCGGCCACCTCCAGCTGCTCGTGACGCACGTCGACGGGACGGTTGCTGCCGCAGGGTTGTTCACCGAGTTCGACGGGATCGTCCAAGCGCACCTAGTTGGCACCAACGCCGAGCTTCGCGCGCTGTCGCCATTCAAGGTGCTACTCGACGACGCCCGGATGTGGGCCCGTGAACGTGGCAACAAGGTCTTGCACCTGGGAGGGGGACGCGGTGGCCGGGAGGACTCGCTCATGCGGTTCAAGAGCGAGTTCTCGCCCCGGAGACACGTGTTTCACCTCGGCCGGTGGATCCTGGACGAGGGCCGATACCAAGCCCTGGCACACGCACGCCTCTTCGGTCGAGGCAGGGGGCACGATCTCGATCCCACGTTCTTTCCGGCCTATCGCGCTCCCGTCCTTGTGTCTGCGCCGGATGAGGGGTCTGCTGGGCGCGGGGACGGCAGCTGATGGATCACACTGCGCTAGGGAGCCTGACACGCGCCGCCGAACGTCGTGATCGGCGGCGTCCTCGCTCGGGCCGGCGTCTCTCCCGCAAGACGTCGACGTCGCCGACGCCGCTCATCTTGCGGGGGGCCTAGGCAGGGTCATGCTGTCGTAGGCCGTCGTGGCGTTTCCTCGCCTCCAGCGAAGCGAGGATGACAAGTTGGCTGCTGTCCTTCCCGGCCGTCCCTCTGTCACACAAGTCTGGGGACCGCCTCACCCGACACCCGCATCTCCCTGGACCCTGGCGCTCGCGCGCGGCGAGTGGACACCCTCCCAATCGTGATCGGCGATGACGTACGCCGCAAGAGGCAGATATAGGGGGAAGCTGTGCATCACGAGGTGTTCGACCGTCACACCCATGTTGATCATGGCGCCTAGCACGACCAACACCGGCGCCACCGCCAGGTCCGAGATCGCCAGGAGAGGAATCGGCCCGAAACGAACATGGACTGCCAATGCGACGACCATGAGAAGTCCAACGATGGCGAGCGGCACCCCGTTCAGGATGGCGCCCTTGAGCGACAACGACACGGAGATCGTCGAGATCACGCCTGGGAGCCACGTCGTGGGATCGGTCTGGTTCCCGTAGCCGGGCAGCCGAAGCGTGAGCTTCATGGCGCCGTAGATGGCGAGGGCCACGATCGTCGCGATCGTCTGCGCCGTGTAGCGATACGGCCTGTCACGGCGTCGGATCCAGACTAGGAGGCGACCCGCGAAAACTATGGCGAAGATGATGAAGATCTTCTCGTTGATGAGAGCCGAGCAGATAGCGAGAGGAACGAAGACTGGTGGCTCGTCTATGTAGTAGATCAGCACGCTGATGACGAGCACGGCGATTGGATCGGCCCCGTGTGTCTCCATGAATTGGAAGAGGCCAAAACTGAACAGACCGACCAACAAGGACGCCAGAAAAGAACGGCCCAACCGACGACGAGCGATCAGGAATACGACCAGAACGGTGAGGAGCACGGCCAGATACGAGACCATGCACACAGCCTCCTCCGCCCTGAGGTACGGCTCGTCCGGGTTCGCGAGCTGCGAGAAAGCGTAGTAGGGGAGAACGTAGTAGAAGGGCACCGCCGCCGCGACAGAGAGGATTCGATAGCCGACCGGAGATGCCTGGAGGGTCGTTGGGATTCGGTGGGGGGGAGGCCCGTTCTGCCCGATCATTGCCAGCACCGACGGGGCATAGTCGTCGAACGGTGATGTCCTGAAGGCAGCGGCGCGATAGTTGGAGAAGAAGACGGGGATCGTCGAAAGTACGAATGCGATTCCGATAAGAGCGGGCAGGACGTGTGACGTCGACTCCATCCAGGCCCAGCGTCGCCCTCGCGGGCCTCGCTTGTCGGGTTCCTCGCCAGCTCGCACACAACCCTCCTTCATTCATTAGCAACCCCGGCGGGCGTCGCACCTGGCAGCCAGTCAGCTAGGCACACCGTGATCGTAGGCAAGGATTGCGGGTACATCCCCGCTAGGCAACCGCCTCCGTGCCAGTGAGCGGGCCTCCGGTGTGCCTTGCGCACCCAACCGCTCAGTTCGTGGTGCCGTGCCGCACCGGTTCGAACGGTCTGTGGCCTGCCGCGCCCTGGAACCCTGTCAGTGATGACCAGCCGCGGAACTACCGAGGGACCCGATCGCCGTGCGGTCGGCCATCTTCGACCACCGCAGAATCCTGACCGCAGTCCGTATGAAATCGACATCCGACATCCCGATCTGCGCGGCCTCCTAGAGCACTGTCATCCCGTTACATGGCATCGTGCGGCTCCTCCCGAGCAGCGCCCCCGACAAGCCTTGACGACCACGCCGTCGAACCATCCGCAAGAGGCGCAACCTTCCCAACGACGCAGCGCTCGTGGCGGTGGTGCGTCGACGCACCGGATACCTCTGCTTGTCGCACAAGAAGCGGCAGATTGGCTATTGCATGGGCGTACGAATGGGCTAGGGTTGGACGAGGTTCCGCAGCTAGGGAAAGGAGTTGCGGTGCCTGGGGAGAGTTCAACTCAGAGGTCCCGGGGGCTGCGTTCGCGTCTGCCTCGGACTATCGAGGTTGTCCATTGTCCGATCGCCCGATCGCCAGCCTTGGCCCTGCGCGCCCTTACGTCGCTCGAGTGCGGCGAATCGGCGCCGTAGCTGCCGCGCCCGACAGGCTGTTGGTGCGCGTGGCCAGCAGGTCGCGGGGTCGGTACCTGTTCGCCATCGACCTGGTCGGCGTGGCGATGTCCGCCTACCTCGCCGTCGCGCTCCGGTTCGACCGCGTCAGCGGGCCCGTCCTCGTTTCCGACTTCCCGCTCGTGCTGGTCCTCCTGCTCGCAGTGCGCACGATCACCTGTCAGTACGCCGGCCTGTACGCGCGCCGGTGGCGACACGCCAGCGTGGCGGACATGGAGCGCATCGTGGTCGCCGTCGTCCTCGGGTCGGTGATCTCGATGGTCATCTTCTACGGCGGCACCTATCTTGCCGGCACGAGTTGGGCCAACGGCTTCCCTCGCTCGTTCTGGGCGATCGAGCTGCTGCTCAGCCTGGCCTTCCTCGGGGGCGTCCGCTTCGCGATCCGCGCCGTGTACGACATGATCCCCGGGGCTGCACAGGGCGCGGGCGAGAAGTCCAGTGCGGCCCTGCTTTACGGTGCCGGCGAGACGGGCGCGGTCCTGGCCCGGTCGGCCAAGCGGACGATCCGCGCCGGCGTGCGGCCCGTCGGCTTCCTGGACGACGACCCTGCCCTCGCCGGCAGCATCGTCGCCGGTGTTCGCGTGCACGGCGGTCTCGATGCGCTGGACCGAGCGATTGCGGAGACGGGGGCGACCACGCTGCTCATCACGATGCCCAACGCCGAGGGCAGCGCGATCCGCCGCGTGGTGGACGCTGCCATGGAGCGCAAGCTCGAGGTCCGGACCGTGCCGCCGGTGTCCGACCTGCTCGATGGCACCATCGACGCCTACCGCGTTCGCCAGGTCCGCGTCGAGGACCTCCTCCGGCGTCCGATGATCACCGAGCATGCCCGGGGCGTCGAGGAGATCATCCGGGACGAGACGGTGATGGTCACCGGCGGCGCCGGCTCGATCGGCTCGGAGCTCGCGCGCCAGGTCTTCGCCCTTGGGCCTCGGCGCCTCGTCCTCGTCGACCGCGCGGAGAGCCCGCTATACATGCTCGAGCGGGAGCTCGAGTCGCGGCGCCTTCACGACCGCGGCACCGGCGAGGTCCGCGTCCATCTCGCCAACGTGGCCAGCCGCGGGCAGATGCGCCGGCTAATCGACGAGGAGCGGCCGAGCGTCATCTTCCACGCGGCGGCATACAAGCACGTGCCGATGATGGAGGAGCACCCGTCCGACGCCGTCTACGTCAATGTGGCGGGCACGATGTCTGTGCTGGATGCGGCGGCCGACGCGGGCGTCGAGCGCTTCGTCTTCGTGTCCACCGACAAGGCCGTCCGCCCGTCGAGCATCATGGGTGCCAGCAAGCGGATCGCCGAGATGCTCGTGGCAGACACCGCACGCCGGATCGGGCGTCCGTACGTCTCAGTCCGCTTCGGCAACGTGCTGGGGTCGAACGGGAGCGTGATCCCCATCTTCCAGGAGCAGCTGGAGCGGGGCCAGGCGCTCACGATCACCCATCCCGAGATGACCCGGTTCTTCATGACGATCCCGGAAGCGGCCTGGCTGATCCTCGACGCGGCGAGCCTGGGCCACGAGGGCGACCTCTTCGTCCTGGACATGGGGCAGCCGGTCAGGATCCTCGACCTGGCTCGCGACCTGATCCGCCTCTCCGGGCGTGATCCCGACAGCCAACCCATCGACATCGTCGGCCTACGCCCGGGCGAGAAGCTCCACGAGGAGCTCTTCTACGACGCCGAGACGGTGCAGCCAACTGCCAGCACCAAGGTGCTGCGGGCCGTCGCGCCGCCGCCGCCGTGGGACATCCGCGGCCAGGTGGCGGATCTCTTGGCCAGCGCGACAGGCGACAGCGACGCCTATCTCCGTGAACAGATCATGGCCTGCGTGGCGATCCACGACAGCGACCCGAAGGTGCTCAAGCCGAGCCCGCGCGAGGCATTCGACGGGATCGGTGTGATGGCGCGGCCCGACGCCTCCGTCGCGCAGGGCTGGTGACGCCTCAAGCGAGGCAGTACCCCCTGCGTCCCGGAGGCGGACCCCCGACTAGCGGGCAGCTGCGGTCGGACGGGCTATCCTGCTCGCCTCAAACCTCCGGCGCTCACCTAGGTCCGGGACGAGCCGGCCCATACGCTGAGGACTAGGATCGACTGGATGCTGCTGCACCACAATCCGCTGCCTTGGGTGATACCGGGGACCGCCCTGTTCGCGATCATCGGCGTGTTCGCCAGTGGCCCGATCGCCCGTGTCCTCCAGACGCGACGCTTCGTTGGATGGCTCCTGGTGGTGAGCCTGGCGATGATCGCGTTTGCGACCCTGGTCCCGCTCTACGGCACCTTCGAGGCCGGCACTTCCTCATCGATTGGCTGCGACCTTTCGATCATGACTCCCGTGGCGCTGGCGGACTTCGTGGCAATAGACGACCGGGCCATGAACGTGCTCCTGTTCATTCCGCTCGGTTGCGCGCTCGGCTTGCTGCCGCGGACCCGGCGGTCGTTGCTGCTCGTCCTGGGCGGCATTTCCTTGCCGTTCGCGATCGAGGCGACGCAGGGACTGCTTCCGATCCTCCACCGCGCGTGCGAGTCCAACGACGTCATCGACAACGTCACGGGCCTGCTGGTGGGCATGGCCGGCGGCGCAGTGACCGCTGCCGTCCTTGACCGCTTGACGGTACTGGGCGATCCGTCCAATGCGAAGGTCTGAGCGCAGCCGCCATGGTCACGTGTCGGGGGATGGGCTGAAGCGGTGAGCCCGGAAGTCGCCCTCGTTATTGTCGTGGTGTGTCTGTGGGGCCCGACGGCGCTGTGGCTGATCTACCGCAGCACGCGCTCGAAGCCCGAGAGGCCGACGTTCCAGGGACTGAACGCGGAACGGGAGTCCCCGCGCGCGAGCGCCGCCAGCGAGTTGGTCGTCGAGGGCGGCTACTGGGTCTGCCGCAGCTGCCGCTCGATCAACCGTCCTGATTCCTCACGCTGCTACAACTGCCGGGCCGAGGCGGACGCAATGCCCGCAGCCGTGGCTGCCGATCAGGCGAGGCCGGCGCCACCCGCGCCCGTGTCCAACGAGCCGGTGGAGCTGGTGACGGCCAATGGGGCGAATGTGAGCGACACGCCTCCATCTCGTTGGCGGTCGCTCCCGTCAGCCCTGGGTTCGCTATCGTCTGCGCGGCTACGTGGCGAGACGGGGCCTGGCGACCGGGCGACGTCCGCCATGTCCACATCTGACGTCACCTCGGGGCCAGAGGCCGTGCCCGCGCTGGCGGCCGCGCCGCCGCGTGAGGGCCGGATCGTACCGACGGCGCTGTGGAGTCCCCCACTCGAGCCGGCACCAGGGCCGACGGCCACGCGACCCACGACTGACGTTGGGTTCGTCGAACCGCCAGAGCCCGATGTTCGACGCCCGGACGGGCTGACGGTCTGCCCCTATCTCGGCACCCGAGACGA
The DNA here is from genome assembly GCA_046704485.1 of Candidatus Limnocylindrales bacterium. Taxonomy (GTDB): domain Bacteria; phylum Chloroflexota; class Limnocylindria; order Limnocylindrales; family CSP1-4; genus CAIXZV01. The sequence goes on from JBJKRU010000311.1 coordinate 12,392, forward strand.
CCCGGCCACCCGCTTCGACTTCCCGTACGCCGGCAATATGTGCCACGCCGGGGTGGCGGCGAAGAGCGGCTCTGCCTTCGGCGGACGGCTCCTGCAGGGGTTCCAGCGCATGACCCACCAGGGGCCGCAGCCGATCGCCATCGACCAGCAGGCGGCCCTCTGCCTCACCGCCGACCACGTTCAATGCCCGCGCTACGTGCAGGTCACGCCGGCGCCGATGACTCAGGCGGGTGGATCCGGTGCCGATGCGCCGTCCTTGCCGCAAGTGACGACCGCCCGACGAGCACATCCCGCAGCCAGCGAGGCGTCGGGCTCGGCACCCATCCCGCCTCATTCGACGGCGACCCCGGCCAAGCCGAGGCACCTCCCCTCAACGAAGGTGACGCCCGGCCAGAGTGCGCCTGCCACGCCGACTTTCACGCCGCCAAGCCCAGCAGCGGCGGCATCTCGGCGACGAGGCGCAGGCGCGGCAGGCCCGCCGACCACACTTACGTATCCGCCGAGGCCGACAGCGGCGCAGCCTTCAGAAGTGACGCCAACCACGCGCGCAACGCCGGTGCCCGAGCCCGCGGAATCGACGCCCCACGACGACAAGGCAGCGCGACGGACGGCGAAGCGGCGCGCAGGCCCCTCTGACGGGGACGGCGCCAGCAGCGCAGGACCCGCGGCGCACGTCACCCAGTCGACACCAGCCCCCGCCGTGCGATCGACGCCGACGCCGTCCGCCGCCAAGGCAACACCAAGGACGTCGAAGTCCGCCGCCAAAGACACCTCGCACCCGAACGCGCGCCGCCCGTCTTCGGCAAGTCGCGCCTCCACGGATGCCGCGGCGTCGGTGCGTACAGCCCACCCTCCGGCCGCCGCGAAGTCGGCCCGGGCAACAAACGCCAACGCCGCCGCCGCAACTCGAAGCGGCACCCGGTCCGCTAAGGTCAAGAGTCGGCCAGCCACGTCCGGCGCCTCCGGCAAAGACGTGGAGCAGCGTTCGGGCAACAATCGGGCAGGGAAGGCGCCTGACGGCACGCCATCGACCGAGACGACGCCCGCCTCGCGCAAGCAGTCAAGGCGGAGTGCGCCCAGGGCCTGAGGCGGGTTTGCGTCGCGGAGCGGACCCAGGCGCGGGGAAGGTCGCCGTCGGGGCCAACCCGCCCCGGTGCGCCCGCGCAGATGCCTTAAGGCTGGAGTACCCGAGGCCGTGGCGGTCCCGAGCCTTGGGGTGCGGTCGGGGCCGGTCCAGCGACTCGGCGCGGGGCCATGACCATCCGGCGATGGGCGGCGCCCGGGGCTCCACGTACCTTCCCCACATCCGGGCATGGAAGCTGCAGCGGGGACAGATGTCGCGGCAGCCTCCGACCGGCACGACAAGAGCAAACCCGGGGCGACCCGGGGACGCAAAGCCACGGGACTCGCGGGCCCTCGCGAGCCAGCCGGGCTGCCGAATGCAGGCGCCGTCGCCAATCGGCGCGGAGGTAGTGCAATGCGGAACGACTTCTGGAACGGCACGAGATGGGTGGCCGCTCCTGGCACATTGCATACCGAGGAGCCATCGGGCCGCAGGCGCGTCCACCCGCGTTCAGCGTTGGTGGCTGCCGTCGCCATCGTGGCGCTGCTGGTGCCATTCAGCACGATCGCGGCGTCGTCGAAGAGCTACATCTCGGTCCCGGACGGGGTCTTCGGCGGGACCACCACGGCGACCACGCACACGGGTCCGACGACATGGGTCCACGCCGCCTGCTATCAGGGCGGGATGAAGGTCTACGAGCAGTACGTCAAGACCGACTCGAACAACCAGGCCGTGCTGACACTCGGCCCAACACCGTTCTGGCCGTCGGGCGCGGCCTCATGCACAGCCGACGAGGGCACGTGGATGGCGAACGGCAGGTTCAAGGTCAGCGCGACAACCGACTTCTCGGTGAGCGGCTGACGCGCCCGCGCTCCTAGGAGCCAAGCGAGGACATCAGCAGGCGCCCGTCCCGGTAGTCGATCAGCACGGTCTCATGGGTTAGGGCCGACGACTGGCACAAGCTTGGCGTCGGCCCGGCTGCGGATGCTGGGCTTGGACTCGGGCAGCCAACGGTGAACTGGCCATTGAAGGTGACCGACCACACCAATTGGCTGCCGGTCACACCGCGCAGCGACACGCCCCGCCCTAGCTCAGCGAAAGTCCCGGAGCGGACGGACTCTACCGTCAGGGGCCCCTGGTGCGGCGCCGAGAGACTCGTGGCCAGCTCCACCGCCCAGGCTTGGGACAAGCCGTCGGGTCGCGAACTAGACGGCACGGCGGACGGCGAAGTGGGCGACGTCGGCCCGCACGCCCCGACGAGGATCAGGGCGAGAGCGGCTGTGATCAGCGCGAACCGATTCGACATGGATCGGAAGGATAGCGAAGGGGCCGGTCGGCGACCCGCCCCATCGGGTTCACGACCTATCTAGGTTCCTGGCGCGACGGCTCACCCGCCGACGAACGTCAGGCTCTGGGTGGAGCCGGGGACGAGGTTCGCCCCGACAGAGGTCGAGTAGGTGTAGGTCCACGGATTGGGCAGTGGGCTCGGCACGCCTAGTCCGACCACGCTCTTCGGCGTGTACTTCACGCCGATGTAGAAGATCTGCCCGTTCGTGGAGCTCGGCAACTGGAAGGTGACCGCGGCCGGATTGCTCGCGTCCTCGGTGACGCTGCTGATCTTGTTGCAGTTGGCGTCGTAGAGGGTCATCTGGTTGGTGTCGTCGTTCAGCACGTGGAAGTTGTAGATGCTTCCGGCGCTGTTCGTCTGGTTCACCGTGACGGTGAACGAGCCGCCTGGGGCGACGAGTTTGTCGTAGTAGAAGAACACGCCGGGGTTGTCCGTGCTGATCAGGCCGCCGGACGTGCTGTAGTTGGCCTGCGTCAGCGTCGACGCGGTGCCGCCCGCGAACTGCGAGCAGGTCGTACCGGTCGGGGTGATCTGGCCGAACGTTGAGGGCTGGTTGTTGAAGGTCACCGCTACGGGCAGCTGCGCCGGGCAGGTGACGCCCGGATCAGCCGCGCTGCTGCAGGTGTCGCCGGCGAAGACCATTGCCACCTGCGGGTTGGCGCTCGTGACCGAGAACCCGTACGGGATGTTGATCTCCTGGACCAGGTAGTAGCCCTCGTCCAAGCTGGTGATCGTGATCGGGTTGGTGGTCCCGTCGATCGTCACGTTCTGGATGAACGCCGGATTCGAGCAGGTGCTGTCACTGCCGCAGTACGAGACCGCGAACGTGAACGTCCCCGAGCCGCCCGTGTACGTCTGGCCGTTGAGCAGCTTCTTGATCATGAGGCTGCCGGGCGGGAGCGGGTTGTTGACCGTCCCGAAGTCGTACGTCAGGTGGGTGTTGTCGAGCGTGATGTTCGATGCAACCGGGTTGCTCAGCGCGACATATGGCGGTGTCACACTGGACTCATCGATGCTGTAGGTGCCGGCGGCGAGCCCTTCCCAAGTGAAGGTGTGACTCGTGACGCCGCCCGTGAACTCGTAGCACTGCGGGTTGTCGCTGGAGGTCACCAGCGACCCGGCGGAGGTCAGGTTCAGCTGGAAGCAGACCTTCGCGTCCGTCGTGAACGGCCCGGTCTCAATCGTCTTGGTGATGCTGATCTCGCCGGTCTTCCAGATCTTCTGGGCGTTGTCGCTGTCGCCCGTCAGACCGTCGTTGGTCGACCGGGTGAGGGGCACCCCACCGACCGACACCGTGGTAGAGGCGTTTGCGACTGTCGTGCCAGCAGTGTCCGGATTGGTCAGGTCGACGGAGCAGGACCCTGTGCCACCCGTCGTGAGGCAACTACTCGTGGAAAGCGAGCCCGGACCGCTGGTGATCGACAAGTCGATCTCCGTGCCGTCCGGTGCGTTGACGTAGCCGGCGCCCAAGCCAGCATTGATGTTGACGTGGGCCGTGAGCGTGTGGGTGACGCCGATGAGGTTCGTCGCGGTCAGCGGCGAGATCTGGATGTTCGCGTCGACCCAGGTCTTGGTGTTGCTGACGCTGTCGGCGCCGTAGCCGTCGGTGGCGACGCCGATGCTGACGCCGGAGACGTCGACCGTGGCGCTCGCGTTGACGGTGGCCGTGCCGGGCGTCGAGGAGGTCACGACGAGGTCGCACTGGCCGCTGGTGTCGGTGGTGCAGGTGCCCGTCGTGAGGGTCCCGAAGTCGGTCGAGCCGGTCACGTCCACGCCGGAGGCCGCGCTCCAGCCGGTCCCGTCGTTCTGCTCGACGGTCACCGTGAAGGTGTGCGGGTCGCCGACCTTGTTCGTGCCCGAGGTGCCGATGCTGATCCGGGCGTCGACCCAGGTCTTGGTGTTGCTGATGTGGCCGACATAGGCGTTGGCGCCGTCGGTCGCCACCGGGATGGTCACTCCGCCGACGAGGACGCCGGCCGTCGCGTTGACGGTGGCGGTGCCGGTCGCGGTGCTGTTGACGATGACCGTGCACTGGCCGGACGCGTTCGTCGTGGTCGTCGTGCACGTGCCGCCTGTGATCGTGGCCCCGGCGAGGCCGCTGATGCTCGGGTCGACCGTCACGCCGGAGGCCGGTGCCCACGTCGTGCCGTCGCCGTTCGCGTTCTGCTCGACGGTGACGGTGAAGGTGTGGGCGTGGCCGACCTGGTTGGTGCCCGAGGTGCCGATGCTGATCCGGGCCCCGGGTTTGACGTTGGTGTACGTACAGACGATGTGGTCGCCGTACCCCATCGCCCATGAGGCTGCGCCAGTGGTGGTGCTCGTGGTGTCAGAGCCGGTGAACGGACTGCCGTTCTTCGTGCAGTCCAGGTTGGACAGGTTCCAACCGCTGGTCGCGCCCTCGGTCACCGTGTAGGTGCCGGGCGGGACGCTGCCGAAGAACTGCGAGTCCGGCGTCGTCGTCGACGGGTTGGTGTCGAGCGAGAAGTTGGTGAGCGGCGCCCCGCCTGACACCGTGTAGTTGAACGAGTCGGTGCCGGAGTTCGACGGCGTGGTGACCTTGTTGATCTTCACGTCGCCGCACGTCGACAGGTTGCCCTGCGCGTAGTCGTACAGCGTGGCGCTGGTGGACTGCGACGAGCGGGTGTCCGCGACGAAGCTCGAGAAACACTGGCTCGTGAATCCGAAGGCCGGGTCGTCGAGGTTGATGCCGCCCTCGAAGAAGGCTGAGGTCGGGATCGGAACTGTACCGAAGCCGACCGTCTTGTTGTCTGCATGGAGCCACGGCGGGGTGATCGGCTTGCGGTTCGTGGTGGCGCAGATGTTGTCGTCAGGTCCGGCAGCCTGGCTCAGGCAGTCCACACCGGTGGCAACCGGCCCGGTCAGCGCGCCGTTCTTCCAGACGTATGCGCTGATCGTGCTGATCCCGCCGCCGTTGGTGAACTCGGACACGACGAAGATGTCGCCGTCCTTGTGGGTGCCGGTCCAGTTGTTGCCGTTGCCTTTGGCCGGCGTCTGGCAGCCCACGTTCGGATCCTGGAGGAACCAGAACCCGACGTTGTTGTCGCCGTTGACCGTGTCCTTCTCCATCGCGAAGTACACGTAGCGCTGGCCCCCGACGACCTCCATCGTCGCGTAGGCGTTGGTGATGTCGCCCTTGTTCGTGACGTTGTTGACGCTGACGCACGCCCACGTCCCGATGTCGTTGATGTCCTTGGAGCCCTGGGTGTACGTCGTGAGGTCGCTCGTCACGAACGAGCTGCCGGAGTAGTTGAAGTCCTGGACGAACCCGTCGGCGATGAACGGGTGCGGGGTGGTCGGCAGCGGTGAGTTCGGTGACGCGTTGCCGCCGCTATCCACCTTGAAGATCCCGTTGGGGCCCCCGCCCGTGACCGAGGAGTCGAACCAGTCAATCGGGCCATTGAACGGAGCTACGAGCACGGACGGCAGCGGTGAGGCAGCGCCGGTCGTGAGGTCCACCGAGTCGATGTTGCCCTCGAGCTGGAAGCCCTCATCGTGCACTGCAAGTGCTGGAATCGCGACGAGGAGCAGTGCCCCGAAGGCGATCGCCAATGCGCCCAGCGTGCCGACACGACGTCCGAACGACGGCACGCGCAGTCGGCGTTCGCGTCGCTCCACGTCAGGGGCACGCGCCTCCACTTCATCGGTCGCGGTCTCCCCGGGCGGGAGGCGCCGCAGGGTACCCGGGTTGGTTGAGTCAACTGCCATAACGCTTCTCCCCTGCTCCTCTATGGCTAGTTCGTCGAACAGACTCGCGAACAGGACGCGGCGTCGCATCGGGCCCGGTCAGATGCTGTGCGCAGTCGACGCCATCGAGCGCCTCGCCGCGCCAGCACGCGGTTCACCGGGTGCACGCCAAGACCCAAATAGCGCGCCTCAGCGCGCACATTCAGGTGACTTGAACTTCGCTTAGGTCGACGGCCCGGTGACTCCCATCCCGGGCATCTCGAGCGGCCTCGTCTCGCACCCAGAGCCCGCGTCGCCACCTGGGCCGACTCGCGGACCTGCGAGAACCCCTGGCCTCTCCCCTGTGGCATGGCGCCCCGGGGCCGCCTCGCCGAGCTCCCCGTGCCCCGACGGCCTACCGCCAGCCGGGCGTCGGCTCCCACCAACGCCAGTGCGGCCAATCTTCCTAGTCCGAAGGTACTAGGTCAAGGGCAAATGGCGTAGGTGAAGAGGGATTCAAGGAGCGTCTACCCACTCAGGCTGTCGGGCTTTCGCTTCCTCGAAGGAAGTGATGCGCGCGGGCACCGCGCCGCTGCAGATCCCAAGCGTGGACCCAGCGGCGCTGCCGACGGACGAGGCGACGCGGCAGCCAGCCCGTGTACGATCCCGGCGGTCGGGGGACCGTTTCGCGCATGACGCTGCCAGGCCGGAGGCTCGCCGTTCATTGAGCCGCCACGTGCAGGTCAACCGAGTCGAGCACCGCCTACTGGGGCCAGGCCAGCACCATGAGTCGCAGCTCGGTCATGTCCTCGATCGCCCAGCGCAGGCCCTCGCGGCCCTGGCCGGAGTCCTTCACGCCGCCGTAGGGCATGTGGTCGATGCGGTACGACGGGATGTCGTTGATGATGACGCCACCCACCTCGAGCTCGTTGAACGCCCGCCAGGCGTCGCCGATGTCGGCGGTGAACACGCCGGTCTGGAGCCCGAAGTCCGAGTCGTTCACCTGCCGGATCGCCTCGTCCATTGAGCTGAACTTGAAGGCGACCACGAGCGGCGCGAACGCCTCC
>JBJKRU010000312.1:0-14129 GCA_046704485.1 Candidatus Limnocylindrales bacterium
GGGCGGCGTCGTCCAGCCAGCCCGGCCGCAGCGCCCGCGACTCCCGCCAGAAGAGCCGGAGGGCGTCGACCTTGCGCAGGACCTGGGCCGTCCACGCGCGCGTCCCCGGCCTGGCGCCCCTCATGGAGGCGGCGACCGAGTCGGCCCAGACCTGGGGGCGCCGGACGGGGTCGGCGCCGAGCCGCTCCTTGGCCGCCGGGGCGGACACGATGTACTGGGCGGTGACCCTGGCCGCCATCGGGTCGGACGGGAGCTCGACGTCGACGAGCTGGTCGAGAACGGGGAGTCTAGCCACTGAGCCTGTGCGCCTCCTGCGCCGCGACGGCCGCCGGGCCCCGCTGGCCCGGCCTGCGGCCGTGCCGGATCCTCGGCGGATCCCCCGCCGCGTCAAGTGGAGGGGGCCGCGACCCGGGCCCGCATCCCGAATCGGCACCCGGAAGCAGGAACCGGAACTGCTGTCGCACCTGGTGCGCGAGCCGTTCATCTTCCGGTTCGACCGTCCGATTCAGATTCGGAGCGCGGCCCGGACCCGTCAAGCCAGCGCAGGCTGGGCGACCGTTCCGGGTCCAGGCCCCCGCCGGCCCGCCTCACGAGGTGGCCCGTAAGCACGCCGCTTACACGGCCGGGTACTTCTTGCTGCGCCGTGTAAGCGCCGCGGCTGACGGCGGTCGGAGCGGTCCGCGGGACGCTTCCGGCATCGGTCCCGGCGCACTGGGCGGCGGGCCGAGGCCAGGGAGAACGCCCTCACCATGCAGACGTTGCAGTTCGAGATGTGCATCACCGCGAGCCCCCTCGACAAGGACCGCGTCATCGCCGTCGCCGAGGACGCGGTCGCGTCCTGGTTCGGCTCCGTGACGACGGACGGGCCCACCCTCCGCGCGGCGTGGGTCGCTCAGGCCGCGTCCGGCCGGAGGGTCGCCGCCAAGTTCGAGGCGATCGTCGCCGACCGCCTGATGCGGCTCCTGGGCTATCGGCCCGAAGTCACGTGCCAGGCCGTCCCCGCCGACGAGGACTGGTAGGGCCAGAAGGGTCGTGCGGCTCGCCATTGACGGAATCGGCGACCCGCACAGGCTCCATCGCCCGGCTCGGCCGGGCGGCGGGACGCCCCGCTCCGGGCGATGGGCCAGAAGGGACCAACGACATGACCGTCATCGCGATCGACTTGGCAGACTCGGGCATCGCCTGGGGCGACGAGGCCGGCGCGACCGGCATCGCCCGATCGCCCAAGGGGCTGCTCGCCACGTGGCGCCGTCCCGTCGCCTTCGTCTGCAACCCCTACTTCTTCGACTTCAACACGCGCGAGCTGACGTCCCTGATGGCGGCCTTCGCCGCGGAGGGCCACGCCCAGCCGAGACGGATGGCGTGAACGCCGGGACCTCGGCCTGGAGCGGCTATCGCCGGGCGCTCCGCAACACGTACGCCCTGCTCCACTCGGCGCGGATGTCCCGCGCCGCCGCCTGACCACCACCCTCACGGAGAACAGATCGACATGAGCAACGACACGAACCAGGAGCGCGACGCCGCGGCCACGGCGCCGGGCACCGTCATCAAGGGCCGCGCGATGACCGACGCGGAGTTCGAGACGCGGATCCGCGCCTACGCCGCCACGAACGGCGGCCGGTGCCCGACCGACCGCGAGCTCCGCGATGCCATGGACCACGGCCTGCGCGGAGAGATCGCCCGCCGCGGCGGCCTCAAGCGCGCCGCCGCCGCCCTCGGCATCGGGCGGATGCAGGCCTACTCGTGGGACCGCCAGAAGGCCGTCGCGGTCTGGATCGCCGCCCAGGCGATCACCGGGCAGGACATCCCGCCCAAGAGCTGGTTCGAGGAGCGCGGCTACTCGGGGGCCCTCACCCTGCTCCGCCGGGCGGCGTCCGCGGAGCCGGGCGGCGTCGCCCGCATGCACGAGACCGCGGCGTGGGTGGCGGCCCACGTCCAGGGCTAGGCGATCGCTCTGGTCGCTGCTCCCGGAGCTGAAGCCTGCTCGGAGGGATGCCGCGCGCCACGAGTGCCTCCGTCGCGGTGACGATCTTGTCCGCGTCGGCGGGCCATCCCTTTCCCTCCCGGACGCGGCAGCATCACGGTCCTCGACGTGCGCGGCGCCCATCACGACCTCGAGGAAGTCCTGTTCCACCTCCGGGATGCGTACCACCACGAGTTCACGGCCGCGGAACGTTCACACGGCCGCGGAGCGGCGCACGGCCGCGGAGCGTCTTGACGTCGTTGGAGATTCGTGGATCCTATTCTCGCTGCATCCAACGCCCGGAGAGCAAGCAAGTGTTCGGCCCCGCGCACGCGGGGGTGGGCGGTCTACGTATTCAGCGTGGGCTCCAACCAGTGTGCGGAGGTGGATCCGGTGGTGCTCGTCCAGTCCTGCGGGGATGTTCCCCGCGACCCCAAGTCGCTGCGCAGCTTGCAGTGCGTGGCGGCGATCCCGGGGAACCCAAGCCGCCGCGGCGAGGTGCGCTGCGTTCCCGCCATGAGATTCGCCAGGGAGCTCGGCGGCGCCACCGTGGCGGATGCGGCATGAAGCCAGCAATCTACGCGGCCCTCCGCCTGGTCGCGATGGAGGGCGACGAGGGGCAGCGCCGTCTCGCGATGCCGCGCCTCTCGGGAAGGAGTCTCATCTCGATGGTCAGCACGATTCTCCTCGACGCGATCAAGGACCCGTACCTCATTGACCGGCTGGGTCCTGACGGCACTCGCGTCTTGGTGCTCGGGGCAATCGCCGCGGCTGTCGAGCCGAGGGAGGAGATCGAGTGCGATCCAGCCCAATCGGCCCGTCTCGGAGCTGTGCTCCGCAGGGGGCATGACCTCGGATTCTCCCCTCGCGAGATGGCCGAGGCCGCCAACATGAGCCCGGACGACGTTCTCGACAGTTTGATCCCCTAGGTCGATCGAACCTGCGCGGGATGGGCTTGCCGGCTGCGCCGATTGGCCCGTCCCGCGACGCAGCGTCCACAGCCGGTACCTCGTCTCAGCAGAGGATTCGAGTACCTCGTTCCTCGAGTTCGCCAGACCTCTTGTCGCTCGTCCCGGACGCAGCTACGCTGGCGCAGTCGCGTCGATCAGGTGGCATCCGGGCGGTCGCGGCGCAGACCCGAACAAGCGTCCCAAATCGGGGGTGAGCGACATGAGCGACCGCAGCCGCATCGAGTGGACGGACGCGAGCTGGAACCCCGTCACTGGCTGCTCCAAGGTCAGCCCCGGGTGTGCCCACTGTTATGCCGAGACCTTTGCCGAGCGCTTCCGCGGCGTCCCCGACCACCCGTACGAGCAGGGGTTCGACCTCCGCCTCTGGCCGACGCGGCTTGAGCTCCCGCTCCGGTGGAAGGAGTCCCGGCGGATCTTCGTGAACTCGATGAGCGACCTGTTCCACGAGGACATCCCCGACGCCTACATCCGCCGGGTGTTCGACGTGATGGTCGCCGCCCACTGGCACCAGTTCCAGGTGCTGACCAAGCGCCACGAGCGGCTCGCCGAACTGGCGCCGAGCCTGCCCTGGCCCCAGAACGTCTGGGCTGGCGTGTCGATCGAGAACGGCCGGCACGTCCATCGCGCCGACTACCTCCGGCGCGTCCCCGCGGCGGTCCGCTTCATCAGCGCCGAGCCGCTGCTCGGGGAGCTCACCGGCCTGAACCTCGCCGGCATCGACTGGCTGATCGCAGGCGGCGAGTCCGGCCACGGCCACCGCCCGATGAAGCGCGAGTGGGTCGAGGCGCTGCGCGACCAGTGTCAGCGGGACGCCGTCGCCTTCTTCTTCAAGCAGTGGGGTGGCCGGACGTCGAAGATCGGCGGCCGGCTCCTCGAGGAGCGGGAGTGGAACGAGATGCCCCGCCCTCAGGAGCGCTGGGCGCCCGGGCTCTTGAACCGCAGGACCGTGCCGGCCGGGTAGGTCCCGGACTTCCGCGCCGACCCGTCGGCCTTCCACGCCTCGAGTAGACCTCCCGCCTCGGCGGGCTTGAGAGTCGGTCCCTTGAGGTGCGCGTCGTCGCGGAATGGCGTGTCGACGAGGACGAATCGCTCCGCCTCCTCGATCGTGAACTCCCGATCCCCGAATCGGCCCTCGAGCATCCCGAGCAGCGGCCGGAGGTCGGGCCCCCACGAGAACAGCACGGACTGGCCGCGGTTGGTGGAGTCCTTGAAGCTCAGGCCGTGCTCAGGGTCGGCCTTCCACATCGCCGTCTTCATCTGGCGCAGTCCCTGGTCGTCGCTCGTGCCGAAGAACAGGTGGTAGCCGCTGTTGGTCGTCTTGCCGAGCATCTCGAAGGACCGGACGTGGGTCGTGTGTTCGCGCAGCGCGTCCGCGAACAGATCGTGGAGCACATCCTGCTTCGCCTCAAAGCCCTCGACGTCTCGCGCCGCCTTCCACGCGTCGCTGCCGTAGAGGCTGTTGAGCACCGCCTCCTGCCCGGGTTCCCCGACGAACCTGGCGATGTTGTAGAGCGGGACGTAGATCAGCACCTCGCATTTCGGAAAGCGGAGCATCTGGCCCGTCAGGCCGACGGCGGTGTCGCTGTACCCGAACGGGTCCAGGAACGCGAACGTCGGGATGAGCCGCTTGCCCTTCATGTCCCGCAGCAGGTCGGCCATTACGTCCGAGAAGTTGGCATGGTACGGCCCGAGGATCGTGACATTCACCGGCAACGGCTTGAGCTTGTCGATCTCCTGCTGGAGGTTGGCGACGCGATCGGCGTCCTGCTCGACGAACAAGAACGAGAACGACGTGCCTCGCAGGCGGACGCTCTCCCGATGGTCGAGGAGGGCCTTCAGCATCAGCAGTGGCGACCCTTCCTCCCCGCCGAGGTAGCGACCGGGACCCGCGAATCCGTCGATGAGCAGCAATCGCTTCTCCCAGCGGCTCATGATCGGGAACCACGCGTCGAGGTACCCGCGCAGGATCTTGTGCTTCGCGAGCGTGTGCTCGTCGGCCTCCCAGAGGATTGTCTTCGGCTTGCTCATCTGTCCCCCGTCATCTCGCGCGGTCGGCGAAACTCGATGCGAGCCGGGCGCGCACTTTCGTCACTCGCGAACGCTGTAGCAACCGGAAACCTGGAGCCAGCACCCATCGACTCCGGCGGAGTGGAACCAGCGGGACAGCGAGAGCCTCGTCAACGTCTCGGCCGCGATCGTCGCGCACGGGCCATCGGTGCCCACGTAGGCGATGTGCACCTCACGGTCGCCCATGCGCGCCATGTACTTGGGCTTGTCGCCGGCTGTCAGGACGAGATCGTGATCTGGGCGCCAGAAGCCGACGCTCCCTGGTGAGAGCCGGTCGCGGCCGATGTAAGCGGCCCCGCCCGGCGTGAGCTGGAGCAGGCCGCCGAACACCGCACCAAGATCTCCCGTCCAGGGCGACACGTTGGCCCCGAGCCACTTCGCGAGGCCCGACTGCGTCGCAACGCGTCGCTCGGCCGCCACCAGCCGATCCTCGACGTGCGGCGGCTCCACGCCAGCCGGCGCGGCGAAGTCGAGATCCCAGACGTCGCCGATCTGGAACGGCGCCTCCGCTGGCCATGAGTGCGCGCCGGTCGGGGGCAGCAGGCGCACGCTCGTGCGGTCGTCGCGGATGAGCCCGCCGATGCACACACCTGAGTGCATCCGGGTCCGGCTGACGATGAGCGTCTTCACGACGGGACCAGGTGCGTGACCGGGACACCGATCGCGGCCGACAGGCGCTCCGCCGCGATGGACCGGTGGCAGGCGGCCGGGGTCCGCTCCACGCACAGTAGGACCGGCCGCGCGGCGTGGATCCCGTCCGCGAGCTCGCGCCAGTCGACACGGTCGGCGACCCCACGCGCGTAGCGGTCTGCGAAGGTCGCCGTCAACTGGGTCCGATCCCGCTTGCCTGTCCGCGAGGCCGCGTCCGCCGCCGTCTGGACGGCTCGGATCTCTGGCGTCGGGGCAAGCTGTGGCCGGTAGAGGTAGTCGATTGCAGCGCCGGCGAGCGCCGCCTCCAGCCGCTGCCGGTTCGCCCACACGAACTCCGCGCCCCGAACGCCGCGGCGAGCGCGGATGTCGACGATAGCGTCACCCGCAGCGGCGGCGATGGCCGCCAGCCAGGCCTCGAGACTCCAGCCGTACACGCCGATTGTCAGGATTCGCTCCATTGCTCCCCTCCCCCGGAGCGTCGTTTCACCGGGTGCTCTGACCGCCAGGCGGGCGGGCCGCTCCAGGTCAACTGGAACCGCTCCGGGAACTCGACCGCCTCCCGCTGCTCGAGGTCGGCCTCGCTGCTGATCAAGCCGTCGCCCCGGATGTGCTCTACGGCCACACCCCGAGACAGGAGGACCCGGCCGACGAGTCGCCGACGGTGGCAGGAGATCGGGTCCTCCTCCCCGCACAGGAGCGCGATCCGGTGCTCGGCGACACCCCGCTCGAGCCGCTCGATGCCGGCGAGGAAGAGCGGGGTCACGGCGACGAGGTCGTAGCGGACGTGCCCCTCATCATCGTAGAGCTCGTCTCCCGCCGGGCGCCCGCCCAGCTCCGCGCCCAAGAAGACGTACCTGACGCCTTGGACCTCGAGGAACCGCTGGAGCTGCTCCTTGTTGAACTGGGTGCTGTACGCCGAGTACGGGCTCGTTCGGACGTCGGCGACCGCGGAGATTCCGTGCTCCCGGAACAGCTCAACGAGGCGCTCGACGGTGTGGTTCGAGTGGCCGATGGTCCAGATGGTCCCGCCCGCGCTCACCGGTGGACGTGCTCCGGGAACGACGAGAGCAGGTCGCGGAGCAGCTCGTCCATCCTCACCAGATGTCCGAGCGGATGGCTGGAGTCCAGGAGGTCCCGCGTCGGGTGCATGACGGCGTTTCGGAGGTCCACGAGGGGGCCGGACCTGAGCTTCCACTGGCGCTGGGAAGGCGAGCCGAGGGGCACACGGATGTCGGGTATGCGCTCGACAACCCTGAGGATCTCGGAGAAGGTGAGGTGGTCAACGAGGTCGATCTCCGTGTCCTTCGCCAGCGCCTCGTCGCGGGCGATGAGGACCCTCCGCCTGACCGCTGCCGGCATTGCGGCCAGCAGCTTCTCGTCGTCCCTACCGCGCCATCGCCGGAGCTCGGACGCTAGGCCCATCTCGAGGGCTGATACCAAGAGGTAGAAGTAGAGGCGGGCCGGCTGCTTGTTGAGGTCCGCCTGGACGAAGAACCCAGTGATCCGCCGGCCCGACAGGACGAAGAGAAACGGGGTCTCGACCAGCCACTCCAGCGCCAGTGACACGGGGGCGTCGGCCGACACGATCTGCTGTGGATCCACGGCCCGGACGAGGTCGCGGATCGAACCGTCGCAGCCACCGAGACTCGCGGCCTCGACCACGCCCACGACCCGCCCATCGAAGACAGGGGCCCTGTCAAACGCACGCTCTCGGAGTTCGCGGAGGACCGCGTCGGCAGGGGCGTCGGGATCGAAGGTTACTGCCTGTTCCAGGGGAACTTGTAGGTGTCGAACTTGGATCGAGCTCGCGATGTCGGGGTAGCGAATCACAATCGGCTCACTCGTCTCGGGCCAGCGCGTCCTCGAGGAGGCGGAGCGCGGTCGCAAGCGACGCCTCATCCGTGGCGGTGAGCACGATCCCGTAGAAGTTGTCGCGGGCCGTCGCTACCCCGTACGTGTCGTGCGTCGCCGACAGACGGAACTCCACGCGGATCTCGCCGGGCTTCGGGTGGGCGTAGGCGACGACCTGACGGAACTTCGGGTGCCGCACCTGGAAGTACCACGGATCCCACTTGCTCTGCTGGGGCCGCAGCGCAACGCCGTCACAGACAAGCACAGCAGCCGCGAACCGGAGTGCGATCTCCGGGCTGCCGCCCGCGCGGTGGTCGATGAGCCGCAGCACGCTGCCCGGCACGCCCTCCACGCCCGTGATGCCGCTTGCGAGCAGGGCGGCCTTCCGCTCCTCGAACGCGTCGTCGTCCTGGGATGGCACCAAGCGACGGAGGGCGGCGAGGAACGCGTCGGTGTCCTCGCGCAGTAGGACGCCGGCCTCCTCCGAAGCGCCCATCTCTGAGCGCGCAGCCTCGAGCGTCACGCCCGGGAGCCAGCGGGCGAACGCCTCGGACGACTTCCAGATCTTGAACGACCCGCCCTCGTCCCACTGGGGCCAGAGCGTGAACAGGTAGAACCGGTGGTCAGCGGGCGGCGCCACCATGACGCTGTAGCGGTCAGGCCGCGGCCACAGCCCGAGCTCGCGGCTCGCGGCGATGACGCGCCGGAGCTCCTCGCCGACGCCGGTCTCGTCCGCGATGGCGAGCACGGCAGCGAACGCGTCGGGGTTGTCCGGGTCGGGGGACCCCGCCGGCCGGGCGTCGCCGGCGCGGACGGCGACGGCCTCGGGCGCGACCGCCTGCTCCGAGTCGTCGGGGCGCGGCCAGATCGCGATCGCCAAGCCGGCCATGCGGTCCCCGCGCTCCGCGATCGCGGCCTCGTCCCAGGCGGCGGCCTCCCGGAGGTCCGCGGACATCCTCAGCACGCTGTCCTTGCGGAGCGCGGCCCGCTTCAGCTCCCAGCCCCCGTTCGACTCGGACGAGTTGAGCCGCTGCGTCAGGAGGGTGAGGTTCCCGAGGCGGTGCTTCGCGGCGTCGCGGTCGAGCTTGGCCTGGAACGGGTCGGTCGTCTCGGGCAGCGGCCAGTGCGAGGACCACTCCTGCGGCAGCACGTGCTCGATCGTCAGGTTTCCCTCGATCTGCACGCGCTCCTCGAAGCCCGTGTACATCGCCCGCTCGAGGGCCTCGAGCAGCATCCGCAGGCGACCCCGCGAGAAGACCGTGTAGGCGGGCAGCGTCTGCAACGCCGAGCGGACCTCGCCCGCCGTCGGCCAGTACCCGCTCTGCCCGGTCAGGCCGGCGAGGAAGTCGACGACGACCGCGCCGCTCGGCGGCCCGGACCTCGCTGCGGCCTCCTCGCGGACCCGCTTGAGGAGCGCGAGGAAGATCGTGTTGTAGTTCTGGGTGGTCTGCCGCGTGAGCATCCGCCGGACCAGCCAGCTCTCGATCGCGCCCAGGGCCGCCTGGCGCTCGTCGGCGCTCGCGAAGCCGTCCGGGCCGAGCATCCACAGCAGCGCAGGGAACGCGGTCGTGACCTCCATCGCGTCGAGGCGGTACAGGAACCGGCCCAGCGGCGTCGTCCCCGGCTCGTTCTCGAACCCCTCGAAGACGGCGCCGTAGCGCGCCAGGTCCGCGAGCACGTCGGCCGCGGCCCTGCCGCCGTCGGCGAGGTACCGCTTGAACTCCGGGAACAACTGGTGCGACACGACCTCACGGCCGGTGGACATCGCGAGCCAGTACGTGAGGAAGATGTCGAGCCGCGGCTGGCGCAGGCGGCCGCGCTGGACCTCCTCGCGCCACCAGTCGGTGTCGAGCGCCTGCCAGTAGCGCTGGTAGAGGTCGTCGACGTCGGCGCCCTGGACCGTGGCGGACTGGAACAGGTGGTTCTTCACGAGGTCGCCCGCCAGGAGAGGCGTGCCCCGCGCGTTGAGCGTCTCGAAGATGATCTGCGCATTGTCCCCGGGCTCGAGGTCGATGGTCACGAGCCTGACGCGGTTCCAGATCGCCGTGCTGATGCCCTCAAGGCGCCGGGCCGTCTCCTCGGCGTCGGCGCCGACCTCCGCCCACTCCTTGATGGCCGAGCGGAAGAAGCGGTAGGCCTCGTGCATCCGGTGGCTGCCACTCGAGGCCACCACCCCGTCGCTCAGCGCCTCCCGGAAGGCGGGCCGATCCCGCTGCGTGGGAAAGACCTTGAGCTCGTCGCCCGGGCGCTTGACGAGGAACGCGTCATTGAAGAGCAGCTTCTCGAAGCTCAGGCGGACGTCGTCGACCGCGTGCTCGGCTGCGACGGAGCGCGCAGCGGCGATGAGCAGTTGGAGGGTCGTGAGGCGCTGCTGGCCGTCGATGATCGACAGCGCGCCGATCTTGACGCTCGAGATCAGCGCCGGCTCGAGGACGATCGCGCCGAGAAAGTGCGGGATCTCGTCGTTGCTCGGGGTCCCATCGAGCTGGCGGTTCGCGACCTCGCGCACGTCCTCCCACAGCGGGGCCCACTGGTTCTCCCGCGTCCACACGTACGGCCGCTGATACAGCGGGACCAGGTAGTGGACAGGCTTGCCGAAGATCGTGGCGAGGTCGGCGGTGTCAGCCTTCACACCGAGCCCCTTCGCGCGCTGCGGAGCGGAGAGTGAATCAGCAGGTCCCCTATCATCGCTCGGACGCCTTTCGGACAATCGGCAAACTCAAAGGTCCAACCTCGCATGACGAGCTACTACCGTGTGATCCTCGGTGCCCGACACCGATTCGCCGCCACATGCTTCGCCAGCGGGTTTCTCGGCGCCGACTGCGGAGTTCGGATGGACGTCCGACCTTTCCTGACCGACGAGAAGCGTGACTTCGTTCAGAGACTTCTTCCGATCTGGCTGAGAGGCAACCGGAACGCCCCGATCGCCGGGCGTGTGGCTTGCGGCCATCTGTGGGTCGTGGTTCAGGGAATCCGGATCGGAGACGTCGTGCTGGCTCCGGATGGGGCCGGGTCGTATCGCTTCGGCAAGGTAACGAGCGACTACTACCACGTTGAGCTGTCCGATCTCCAACACCGACGAAATGTCGAGTGGATGACCGCCTCGATCGCTAAGGCAAGCCTGAGCGCATCTGTTAGGAGCGCGATGAGTTCGATCGGCACCACGTGCAATGTGACGCACCATGCCAAGGAACTCGAGGCGCTGATCGAGGCCCGATGCGAGCTAGATCGCGACATCTGAATGCGGTAAGCGCTCGGAGCGGTCATGCGACGAACTCGAGCAGGCCGAACCCGAACTGGATCCACTTCTCGCCTGCGCGATCGAAGCGGATGAGGAGCTGGGTGGACTTGGCGGCCGCTTCAACACCGAGGACGACGCCCTCGCCGAAGGTGCGGTGGCGGACGCGGGCGCCAAGGGTAATGGTCGCCGGGTCGGCGGCGACCTCAGGAATCCACGTGTCGTCAGGCGCGAGGGGCAGGCTGGGCTCCGCTGATGAGGCTCTGGGTGCCGCGACTCCTGGCTCGGCCACTAGGCCCGCGCGCGCAGCCTCGGGCAGCATCCGCCACACCGGCGTGGATCCCGCTGCCGGTCCCGCGCGCACCGGTGCCGTTGGTCCCGCCGGCGCGGGACCGGGACGGGCACGCCCTCCCGCGGGCGGGTCCTGCCACTCGCCAGGGGACTCGCCGGGGCGCGGGGGATGTGCGACGCGAGGATCGCCGGGCGGCGGATCGAGACGGGTCTTGTACGGGACGCCGGTCCGGATGGCGTCCTGCATGGCGCTGTAGATCTCAAGAATCACGCGCTTCGTGCGGTACTCGCCGTGGGCGTCCTCGTCCTTGTGGCGGACGATGGGGAAGCCGCCGAGGATGTGCTCCACGGCATGGCACGGTGTTGGAAAGTAAGCGCGCAGGGCGGCAGCATCGGCGTCGGACTCGTCGCGGACGGCGCCAGTGGCGACACGGGCGGGCTGCCACTGGCCGTTCGAGGCGGCGGGCAAGAAGAGATGGAAGAGCGCGGCGTCGAGCTCCGCCCGGATGAGGAAGCGGCGCTCCTCGTCCCAGCGGAAGGGTGGGCCGTGCCAGCCGCAGTCAACCGCGAAGGCATTCAGGTCCCAGGCGGTGTACGTCAGTTCAATACACCTCGCTACGAACCAACCTCTCGCGTTGTCACCGAGGAAGTTGTCGGCAAGCGAACGCGGCGGGATCGCTGGGACCTGCGCGAACGTGCCTTGGGGAACGCTCGGTTGGCTCAGCGCCGCGCGTAGCAGGTAGTCGAGCACGAAGCTGTTGAACTGACCGGCGGCGATCGACATTTCGGCCGCGTCAAGCCCTTCGGACAGGATCCAGCCATACGAGGCGGGACCCCAGGGGATGACGGCCGCGATGCACGTCCGCTCATCAGTGTTTCGCGCAACCCGACGGAACCCAAGCAGCGCGGTCGTGCACCTGGGCTCGCGGCGAAAGAGCTCCCGATCCGCGTCTGCGGCGGAGACCCAATACTGGGGCTCGATGCGCCGAGTTGGATCGCGGGTTTCCGACGGGAGCAGCTCCCGCTCTTCGCCAGACGGCTGCTCCGCGAACCGGTGGTTGAACTGGTGACCGTAGCGGCCCTCGTACAGCGGCAGATAGGTCATGCCGTCGCGACTGAACACGTTGCCGTCGAGCCTCCACCCCGCGCCCTCAAGCTGTTCACGAGTGCGGAACAGGTGCGAGTCGTTCGACATGTCGAACATCCGGGCGAGCCGAATGCCCCACGGATTCACCTCCGGGCGGCCGTCGCGGGCCTCGCGGATGAGCACAGGGACGCGGCGGTAGATCGCCTTGGCCAGCTCGGCGTCGGCGCGAGAGCGGAAGATTGGGCACGTGCGGGTGTTGGGGTTGAGCAGCTCGATGTCGTCGGGTGAAAGGGTGAATCGGCGGTCGGGGTCGCCGAGCTCATCGGTGGCGTGGGCGAAGAACACAAACTCGGCGGCGTCGACAACTGGACGGGCGCCGCTGCCCGCCGTGAACAGGCAGAACTTGTAGCTGCTGTGCACGCCGGGGAAGATGCCCTTGTTCTCGAAGTCGAACAGGCTCACCAGCGACCGCGTCGCGACAACGTCCTGGAAGTAGAACTTGGTGGTGTCGTCGGTGGCAATGCCGGTGGGCAGGACGGCCCCGAACCGGCCGGTCGGTCCAACGGCAGTTCGCATGCCCTCGGCGAAAACGGTGTAGAGGTTGATGTCGCCGCGACCGCAGAGCGGGTAGCGCCCGGAATCGCGCAGAAAGTGGCTCTCGCCCTCCGCCTGCCGGAGCGCGGTGCGGTAGGCAGCCCACAGGGCTGGGTCCGTACGCTCGATCTCGGCGATCAGCTTCTTGCGTGCCGCGGCGTTGGGCGCCTGCGCCACAGCAGGGCTGCGCTCAGCGAAGAACTCCTTCTCGGCGAGCTTGACGCGTTCCCATGGCGGGTTGCCCAACACCACCGAGAAGCCACCGCGCTCGAAGACCGCGGGGAACTCGAGCGGCCAGTGGAAGAAGTCGTAGTCGGCGGCGGCCCGCTCAACCGCGTCACGGGTGGCCGCGGGAACCTTCGAGGGATTAGCGGCCATGGCGCGCACCGTGGCCGTGGTGATCTCCGGGGCGGCTGGGACCTTTGGCGCCACGAACGCGGCGCACCACGCATCGAGGGCTGCCTTCGAGCGGCGGACGGCCGCCGATGCCTCGTACTCGGCATGACGGGCGCCCTTCATAGCGACCGCGGCGGGCGAGTCCTCCGGGAGCGCGTCAAGATCCCGACTGGCAGCGGCGAGGACACCGGTAGGGAGGGCGAGCGGCGCCTCGAACAGGGCTTGCTGGCCTGACTTCTCCTGGATGTTTCGCTTGCGCCACGCGGCGGCGATCGGCCTCGCATCGCCCGCGATCGGCTCGAAGGCACCGTCCGGGATGCCGGACTCGGCCAGCTCCGGTGTCGTGCCGAGGAGGCTGTTGCCGCTCTTGACGTGGGCGTCGAGGAACGAAAGCGGCCTGCCCGGCTCGAGGGCCTCGAGCCAGAGGCTGACCTTGCACAGCTCGACCGCCATCGGGTTGACGTCGACGGCGTAGATGTTGTGGGAGATGACGTCGCGGAGGGCGTGGCGGACGGCGCCTGGCGCCGGCTCGTCGTCGCCGGTGCGGACGGCGGCCAGGCGCTTGGCGAGGCGGTGTGCGGCGGCGATCACGAAGTGACCGCTGCCGGCAGCAGGATCCACCACGGCGAGCTCGAGGATCGCCCGCTCCGCCTCGCTGCCTGTCTTCCCGCGGACCGCCTCGTCGACAACAGGTTCGAGGGCAGAGTCCAACAGGACGGTGATGAGGCTGGTCGGCGTGTAGTAGGAGCCCGTGGCCTTGCGCTCGTTGCCGGCCGCCGTGTCGAGCATGAACCGCGGCGGGTTCGCGTCGAGCTCGATGCGCGGGTGCAGCTCGAGCAGGCCCTCGTAGATCGCGCCGAGCTCTTCGGAGCCGAGGTTGCGGTAGTCCACGGCGCGGAGGCGGCGGTCCTCCTCGATCGTCGCAAGAGCGCGGACGGCGTCGAGCAGGTGCTCGTTGCGCAGGTCCGCTCGGTCGAGGTGCGGGCAGGCGTCGGCGCTGAACAGGAAGGAGCCGAGCGC
>JBJKRU010000313.1:0-4383 GCA_046704485.1 Candidatus Limnocylindrales bacterium
CGTCGGAGCTGGCGGATCGAGCGGCACATGGCAGCAGCGTAGCGGACGACGGCCATTCGCTGCCGCGAGGCGAGGATCTCCGGCCGCGACCTCAGGGGGCCGCCGGCTCGGCGTCCTTCCCGGCGGCCACCGCCTCCCGCTCGACCATTCGGCCGTCGGGCAGGAAGAGGCTGAGCACGACGCCGATCAGGACGAAGCCGGACGCGACGAAGCCGGCCAGGCGCGTCGCGTCCACGAAGGCAGTCTCGATCGGCTCGACGGTTCTGGGGAGCGCAGCCAGGAACGCGGGGTCCCTGAAGCAGGCGACCTGCTCCGGCGGCAGCGAGCCCGCCACACCGCTGAAGTCGGCCGCCGCCCCTGCAGTCGGGTGTCGCAGGGCGGGCAGGATCTGGCCGGCCGTCTCGTCCACGAGCGTGGTGACGAGGGTCACACAGGCGGGATTCGCATCGGGGAGCGCCGCCTTGAGGTTGCTGTCCGAACCGTTCACGAGCGTCGCGAACAGGATGGTGCCCAGGATCGCGATGCCGAGGGCCGAGCCGACCTGGCGCATCGTGGAGTTGGCGCCCGAGGCGAGGCCCGAGCGCTCAGGGGGCACATCGGACAGGACGATGCTCGTCAACTGGGCCGTGGCGAGGCCGACGCCGACGCCGTACACGAACAGGGGCACCGCCAGGAGGAACCCCGAGACGCTCGTGGACACGAGCAGCGAGGTGCCGATGATCCCGACGGCCTCCAGGCCCATGCCGAGCGTGACGGCTCGCCGCGGGCTCCAGGTGTGGGCGATCTTGGCGGCAAGGGGGGCGGCGAAGAACGAGCCGATCGCCAAGGCGAGGAACGCGAGTCCGGTCTCGAACGCCGTGTAGCCGATCACGCCCTGGAGGAACAGCGGAAGGGCGAACAGCAGCCCGAATTCGCCGAGCGACACGATCGTGCCGGCGAGGTTGCCGTACCGGAACGCCGGGTACAGCCACAGGTCCACGTCGAAGAGGAAGAACTTGCCGGACCTCGAGCGCCGATGCTCCACCGCGATGAACAGCACCAGACCGGCCAGCCCGAGGGCCAGGGCGAACGGGATCACCGAGATCGTGTCCGACGGCCAGCTCCAGCCGAGCAGGCTGAACGCCTGCTTGGGCGCCCACCACCCGTACGTGCGACCCTCGATCAGCCCGAACACGAAGGAGCCCAGGCCTAGGGTGATGAGCGCGAAGCCGATTGGGTCGACCCCGGCCTTCGCGTCCTCGTCCTTGGACTCGCCGATGTAGCGGAGCACGCCCACGACCGCGACCACCGCCACCGGCACGTTGATGAAGAACGCCCAACGCCACGACAGGTAGGTGGTCAGCCACCCGCCGAGCAGCGGGCCGACCGCAGCCATCCCGCCGATCGTGGCGCCCCAGATCCCGAAGGCGATCGCGCGGTCGCGGCCCCTGAAGTTCGTGTTCAGGATGGACTGCGTGGACGGCAGGTTCATCGCCCCGCCGATGCCCTGGACGACTCGGGCGGCGATCAGCAGGTCCCCGGTCGGGGCGGCGCCGGCGAGGATCGAGGCGCCGGCGAAGGTCACCAGGCCGGCGAGGTACAGGCGCCGGCGGCCCCAGACGTCGCCGATCCGGCCGACCGTCACGAGCAGGGCCGCGAACACCAGTGCGTACACCGTGTTGATCCACTCGGCCGTCGTGGAGTCGAGCTTGAGGTCCTTGATGATCGACGGGACCGCGACGTTCACGATGGTCGCGTCGACGATGATCATGGCCACGCCGACGCTCAGCATCGCCAAGCCGATCCAGCGGCCCCTGCCTGCGGTGTGCATGGCCGGCCCCGCGGCGCTCTGTGCTTGACTCACGCTGTTCCCTCGCTGCTCGGCACTGGACGCGTGGACCGCGGCCGAAACTGATCGCCGCGGTGACCGCGATTCCACGTGGGGGGCTCCAGTGTGCCATGAGCGCGGGCAGCGCGACCAGGCCGGCCCCGGCGAGGGGGCCGCGAGGTCGCCGCGCGGCGGGCGATGCGCTCTGCGGATCAGCGCGGCTGCGCGACCAGGCCGGCCAGGATGGCTGCGGCAAGCTCCTCGGGTGCCTGCCTCCCGGCATCGAGGACGAGCGTCGCCACCGACGCGTATCTCGGGCCACGCTGGGCGCGCTGCGTGGCGAGGAAGGCCGCCGTGTCCTCGCCGTAGCTCGGCCGGTATGCCTGGCGCCCGAAGCGCTGGGCGGCGATGGCGGGGTCGACGTCGAGCCACACGACCGCGACGCCCTCGGCACGGAGACCGGCCAGGCACTCGTCCCGATCGGCGATCGACGCGGCCGGGCAGATGACGTCGGGCCCCTGGCCGAGCAGTGCCTCGAGGAGGTGCGCTGCCTCGATGTCGTGCAGCGCGTCGGTGCCCTCGAGGTCGCGGATCTGGCGGACGGTGTGGCGGATCCGCGCCTCGATCTCCTCGTCGGAGTCGTGGATCGGTCGCCCCAGGCGGCTGGCGACCAGGTGGCCCACGGTGGACTTGCCCGAGCCCATGAGCCCGACGAGCACGATGTGCCGGATCTGGGCCAGCCGGTCGCCCGTCTTGGGCGGAGGGGGGTCGGAAGGCTCCTGCATCGCCGTACCGTACGCCGATCAGTCGGGACGCGAACCAGCATCGGCACCCGCCTGGTGGTCACTGCGTTGCACATGCCCGCTCAGCGGTCGGGTTGGCGCTTGGCGACCCCCCGCACGGCTCCAATCCCGGAGCCACCACGTGTCGGACTGCCCGTCAAGCGGGCATATGCGTCGGACTGCCCGCCAGCGGGTCCGCGTCCGGGTCCGTCAGGCGCCCAGCCCGAGGAGCGCCTGGCGTCGGGCCCACTTGGCGTCGATCTGCGCGCCGGTCAGCCGGCCGTGGGCGATCGCCCCCAGGACCACGTCCGCGACGTGCCCGACGACGGCGGGGTCGTACACCTGCTGGTTCGCGAACAGGAGGAGGTCGTTGCCCGCCTCGAGCGCCAGCAGGACGGCCTCGTCGGCGCCGTACCGCTTGGTGATCGCCGCCGCCTGGAGGTCGTCGGTGACCGCCGCGCCGTCGAAGCCGATATCCGCCCGCAGGCGGTCCAGCGTCGCGCGGCTGAGCGAGGCCGGGTACTGGGGGTCGATCTGGCCGTTCACCACGTGGCCCACCATCACGGCATCGAGCTTGCCGGCGGCGTTGAGGCTGCGATATGGCTCGAGCTCGGTCGGGCTCCACGTCTTGGTGACGTCCGCCACGCCGAAGTCCGTGTTCACCGTTGACGAGCCGATCCCCGGGAAGTGCTTGACCGCCGAGCGGACGCCGCGGGCATGCAGGGCGTCGATCTCGATCCCGGCTCGCTGCACGACGACGGCGGGGTCCGCGGAGAAGGCGCGGCCGAGGGCGCCGATCGCTGGGCTGGCCGGGTTCACGTCGAGGTCGATGACCGGGGCGAAATCGAGGTTGCAGCCGGCATCGGCAACCGTGCCCGCCAGCGTCCGGGCCCATGTCCGCGCCGCCGACACCGTCCCTGCACCGACCTGCGCCTCGGAGGCAAGCGCGGGGAAGCCGTGGGACGGCCCGAAGCGCGTCACGAGGCCGCCCTCCTGGTCCACGCCGATGAGCAGGCCGGCCGATCCGGCAGTCGCCCGGAGCTCGGCGGTCAGCGCCGCCACCTGCGCCGGCGAGGCGACGTTGCGGTCCTTGCCGGTCAGCTGGTCGCGGTCGAACAGGATCACACCCCCCAGCCCGTCGCGCTCGATCGCGGCGCGAACCCACGGGGCGTCAGCGAGATGCTCACCGCGGAAGCCGACGACGAGGAGGCCCGCGATCCGTGTCCGCAACTGGTCGACGGGTGAGGGCTTCGGCGTGATCGAGGGCGACGGAGAGGCGGACGAGAGCGTCGGCGACGCCGTCGCCGCATCGCTGCGCTGCGCTGGTGACGACGGCGCCGTCGTGGTCGTGGTCGCTTCCGGGGAACCCACCGGGAACGCCGAGGGCGCTGGGCCGCAAGCTGCCGCGAGCGCCGCGGCGCCGCCCAGTCCCAAGCCGGCGAGCAGGGCGCGGCGCGACAGAACGGGAGTCTCGCGATCCACGGCGCAGAGCCTACGCCGTGTCGAGCGCTCAGGCCTTGAGGCTGATGGTCCCCGTCTTCGAGTCGATCACGATCGGCAGCTCGAGCAGCGGCTGGTTCGTGGGTCCCTGGATGACGGCCGCGTGGTTGTTGGGGTCGAAAGCCGCACCATGGCACGGGCACAGCAGCACGTCGTACTGGGGGTCCCAGCCGACCCGACAGCCCTGATGCGTGCAGATGGCGTCGAAGCACGCGTAGCCGCCGCTCTTGAGCTTGACCACGACGGCGGGGTCGCCCGCCGGCAGCGACGACGGCGCGTTGACCGGCACGCGGA
>JBJKRU010000314.1:0-3789 GCA_046704485.1 Candidatus Limnocylindrales bacterium
GCCCGGAACCTCGTGAGGGCGACGCGGAACTCGTCGGCCCATGGCCAGTCTGCCGAGAGGTGGAGCGTGAGGCGCCGGGCGGTCCGGGTGATCCTCCCGGGAAGCGAGAACAGTCGCCGGCGCAGCGTCTTGGTCGTGGACGATCCCGGCACCGAGCCCGAGCCTCGCGGTCCAGCGCGCGAGGTTGTGGGCCACGACCTGGAACCGCGAGCCAGGCGCCGTTGGCGGCGAATCTCCCCGACGGCAGGTGGTTGAGCCCCATCCCGTGCTTGAGGTCCCGGATCGCGTTCTCGACCTCGGCGTGCCGGCGGTGGTCGGCCTCGAGCGCCAGCATGTCGCCCTCGCGGTCGGTGATGAAGGGGTGGTAGTCGTAGAGCGTGAACATGGCGAGCTGGGACCCTGGCGTCGGGCGGACCCGGCGCACGATGAGCCGGACGGGCCGCGCGTCGCGCTCATCGGCGAACGGGGTGTAGCTGGCCTCCGCGACGTCCGCCCCGCCCGCGATCCAGTACGGGATCGGCATCCACTCGTCCTCGGGGATCGCCTCGATGAGCGCCCGCAGTCGCCGGCCGTGGAAGCGCGCGGTGATGGAGAAGCGGACGTCCATCTTCCGGCACACGGCCACGACCTCGTGGGCGTAGAACCCGCTGTCGGCGCGCATCGTGAGCTCGCCCGCGGCGCCGGCGTACCGGATCCGCCCGACCGTCTCGCGCAGGAAGTGGGCGGCGCCCCGGATCGTGGCGGCGCGTCCCTCGCGCAGGCGCGCCATCAGGACGTCGCCCGTGTCCGCCGCGACCGCGAGCAGCGGGTGGTAGCCGCGCACGTGGGTGTACCCGTGGTGGAGGGCGCCCTCCTTGGCCAGGCCGTACGTCTCGCAGACCGTGGAGTCGAGGTCGAACGTGAAGGGGCCGCGCCGGGTCCCGCCCCCGCGGCCCAGCCCCGCGCGAGGAGCTCGCGGCCGACCCGGTCGAGCTGGCGGACGTGGCCCCAGCGGAAGCTGCGCAGGAACGTGCCCAGGGTGGACGCCGCCTTCACCGTGAAGCCGAGGACCCGGCCGGTGCCGCCCGCGCGCAGGACACCGGCGTCGTCGATGCAGTCGCCGCCCGCGAGCGCGGACATGACGAGGGTCAGGAGCTTGTCGCCGGCGTTCGCCGCACCGGCGGCCCGGCCGAGGTGGAGGTGCTCTTCCACGAGCTCGCGCAGGCCGAGACGGCGGGCCAGCGTGGCCGGCAGCAGCAGGCCCGCATCGGCAACCAGTTGCGTCCCGTCGAACGCCACCTGGGCATGATCATTCCCACGCCACCTCAACCCGGTCCAGGCTGTGGGAAGATCGCATCCAGCAGGTGCTCCTCTGGCTTGGGCTGACGGTTGTGTCGCAACGCCATCATTCCCGTTCGGAAGGGCACCTGTTTGCGTGTCCCGGATCGTGAATCACATCAGGGCGTCGGTGGATCCGGGCTTAGGTGGAGCGCTCGAGCGACCTCGACGTGTGCCCACGAACTCGACCAGGGCACATGGGGCAACGATGGGGCGGTCGCATTTGCACGGCGCCGATCATCGCGCACGATCCAGCGGCAGGGGACCCCTGATCAGCGCGTCGAGCCCCTCAACGTCGACAATCGGGATCGGTGACTGGCCGACGAGACTCGGCGGCAGCGGCAGCGACGTGACGATGGCGCCGCGGATCTCCGCAGGCGACGTGACGCCGAGGGCCGCGAGGCGTGCCGGGTCGCCCGCGGCCCATGCGATCCGGCGGACGTGCTTCTCGATGAACCCGCGGGGATCGAACAGGCGGCGGAGCTCGCTTCGCAGCTCCCATGGCGTTCTTGCGGCCGCCATCGACTTGCACTCCAGGAGCCACGTGGCCGAGGGACCGCTCGCGAGGACGTCGATGTCACCGAGGTCGACGCCGGCCTCCCCGATCCTTGCGGAGCCGACCTTCCTGACATTGGTCCTCACCGCGAACCCCTGATCCCGGCAGCGCGCCGCGACCTCGTTGACGAGCTCTGCAGACGCCTGGGTCGCGTAGCGGCCCTGAAGACCCCTCATCTCCGGCGACGCGGCCTGGAGGCGCCCGGACACGACCAGGGCACGGAGGTAGCGCGCCGAGACGTACAGGTGCCTCGTCCCGTATGCGACCAGATCCCGTCCGGCCGCGGGCACGACAACGAACGGCCGCCGGGCGAGGCTGGTGCGGCGCCCGAAGCGCCACGGATACAGGTCGTGGGGCGACGCGCCCTCCGGCGGGGTCATGTAGTCCCGTCGAGGCCCCAGACTGAGCTGGTCGAGCATCAGGCCGGAGAGGTCGCGGCCCCACCCCGTCCGGCGCACGACCTCGTCGAGCAGCCGCGCGCGGGTCACCACCGCCACCGACGGGCCTCGGTCGTCCGCCAGGAGGACCGCCGCGTTCAGGAACCGCGCGTGCTCAGTCGCGGAGAAGCCGAACTCCGCGGCGTAGGCGCGGTCGAGGTCGTCCGGCGCCGACGGCGCCTCGTCCTCGAAGGCCGCCCAGTGCTCCTCGAACGCGCCCGCCACGGCCCGGAGCGACGAGGCGCCCAGCCCCCTGCCCGCCTCCTCCATGGCGAGCGTGAAGGCGGGGTCGTAGGAGATCCGCCCGGAGGCCCCCAGCCGGACCTCGCCGGCGACGACCTCGTAGCGGGCGGCATCGCTCGCCAGCCCCAGCTCGACGAGGAGGGCGGCTCGCGCGACGAGCTCGTCGAGGCGCGCGCCGTCGAGCCGGGCAGAGCCGCGCGGCGCGTCGGCGGCGACGAGCTCGATCAGGAACCGCATCGCGACCGACGAGTGGTCGAGCGCGAGCGCCCGGCGGGCCGCCTGCTCCGCCGACCGCCCGAGCCCCATCGTCGCCACAACCGTGGGCAACTGGAGCCTCCCCTCGGCCGACTGCCGGATGAGGCCCTCGACCTGCCACATGAGGCCCTCGACCAGGGCTGCGCCATCGAACGCGGCGAGGCGATCCCGCAGATCGTGGAACAGCACGCTCACGCCGTCGTTGAGGAGCGAGCTCTGCTCTTCTGGGCCGCTGTGGGCGCCCGGCTCCCTGCCAGCCCGGATCAGCTCCCGCCCGAGGATGCCCCGGACCCAGTCGACCTCGGCAGCATCGATCGTCCTCGGCCTCGGGGTGTCGGCCTGGGCAAGCTCGGGGTTATGCAAGAGGTCGAGGGTGACGAGCATGCGCTTGAGGCTGGGCGGGGCCACCGCCTCGATGATGCCCGCGACCTCGGCCTGGGACGCGGGCCGCCCGGCGAGCAGGCTCACCGCGCGCACGAGCGCCGCGGCGATCGCCCGGTCGCCGGCGTTCGAGTCCTCGGGTGGCTGGAGCGCCGACCGCACCACCAGCCTGGCCTCGCGCCTCCCCGTGATCCGCACCTCGATCGGGCCTTCCCCGCCGGGGACGGCCTCCGTCCGCATGCCCGACGAATCGACATGGATCGAGATGGGGCCGCCGTGCGCGAGGCGCCGGAGCTGGCGGCGCAGGAGCGGCCCGAGCTGCGACAGCCAATAGGCGGTCGCGTCCACCAGCAAGAGTGCGTCAGCGACCCAGGACCGCGTCACGGTGTCCGGCTTCTCGGCCAGTACCCAGAACAGCGGCGCCCCAGGCACCGCACGCGCCACCGCTGGCCCCCACGGCGGTGGCTCGAAGACCGCGACGTCGTCGCCGGGGTACCGCCGGACCGCCTCGACGTGGCCGCGCGGCTCGCCCGGACAGCGGAGGCCTCGGACGTCCCGCTCGCCCGCCGCGGCGACCCGCCGGCCCACGGCCGTCCCGGC
>JBJKRU010000315.1:0-2567 GCA_046704485.1 Candidatus Limnocylindrales bacterium
TCCTGCCCGAAACGCGGCAGATTCGGGAAAGCGCCTGGACCGTGGCTCCGATCCCCCGGGACCTGCGCCGACGGCGTGTTGAGATCACCGGCCCCGTCGAGCGCAAGATGATCATCAACGCGCTCAACTCGGGTGCGTCGGTGTTCATGGCCGACTTCGAGGACTCGAACTCGCCGACCTGGGAGAACAACGCCCAGGGGCAGGTGAACCTCTGCGACGCCGTCCGCCGCACGATCGAGTTCACCGCGCCCGGCGGGGGCAAGACCTACCGCCTGAACGAGAGGACGGCGGTGCTCATGGTGCGGCCGCGCGGCTGGCACCTCCTCGAGAAGCACGTCCTCGTCGACGGGCGGCCGGTCCCGGCTGCGCTCTTCGACTTCGGCGTCCACTTCGCGAACAACGCGCGGGAGCTCGTCGCGCGCGGCACCGGCCCCTACTTCTACCTCGCCAAGATGGAGAGCCACCTCGAGGCGCGCCTGTGGAACGACGTCTTCGTCCGCGCCCAGGAGGCGCTGGGGCTCCCGCGCGGCACGATCAAGGCGACCTGCCTGCTCGAGACCCTGCCCGCCTCCTTCGAGATGCTCGAGATCCTCTGGGAGCTGCGCGAGCACTCCTCGGGCCTGAACTGCGGCCGCTGGGACTACATCTTCTCCTTCATCAAGCGCTTCCGGAACGACCCGGCGATGGTCCTGCCCGACCGCGCCCAGGTCACGATGGACAAGGGGTTCCTCGACGCCTACGTGCAGCTCCTCATCCAGACCTGCCACCGGCGCGACGTCCACGCCATGGGCGGGTTGGCCGCGCAGATCCCGATCAAGGACGACCCCGCCGCGAGCGAGGCGGCGCTGGAGAAGGTCCGCGCCGACAAGCTGCGCGAGGTGAAGGCCGGCCACGACGGGACGTGGGTGGCGCACCCGGGCCTCGTGCCCGTGGCGAAGGCCATCTTCGACCGGCACATGGAGGGCCCGAACCAGATCGCCAACAAGCGCGAGGACGTCCGCATCGGCCAGAAGGAGCTCCTGGCGGTCCCCGCGGGCACCAGGACCGAGGGCGGCCTGCGCCACATGATCCGCGTCTCCATCCAGTACGTCGAGGCGTGGCTGCGCGGCGTCGGCTGCGTCCCCATCTACAACCTCATGGAGGACGCGGCCACCGCGGAGTTCAGCCGCGCCCTCGTCTGGCAGTGGATCCACCACGGCGCCGCGCTCGACGACTCCGGGCGGCGGGTGACGGTCGACGCCTTCCGGGAGGTGGTGGCCGAGGAGATGGACCGGCTGCACCGGGAGGTGGGGGAGCGGCGCTTCTCGACCGGCCGCTTCGCGGACGCCCGCGCCCTCTTCGAGCGCATGTCCACCGCGCCCGAGTTCGGCGAGTTCCTGACGCTCCCCGCCTACGACGTCCTCGTCGGCGAGGCGCCGGCTCCCGCGTCGGCGGCGCCCTCCGCCTCCGCCGCGGCCTCCCCGGCGCCCGCCCACCCCGACCCGCGCCGGTGGGCGGGGATCGTCCGGACGTACGGACAGGCCGACGTCGAGCGGCTCCGCGGGACGCTGGCCGTCGAGCACACGCTGGCGCGCCACGGCGCGCTGCGGCTCTGGGACCTGGTCCAGACGGAGCCCTGCGTCGCCACCCTGGGCGCGCTCACCGGGAACCAGGCGGAGCAGATGGTGAAGGCGGGGCTCAAGGCCATCTACGTCTCGGGCTGGCAGGTCGCCGCCGACGCCAACGTGGCCGGCGAGACCTACCCCGACCAGTCGCTCTACCCGTCCGACTCCGTCCCCCGGCTCGTGCGCCGCATCAACCGCGCGCTCCAGCGGGCGGACCAGATCGCCCACGCCGAGGGCCAGGGCGGCGTCGACTGGTTCGTGCCGGTCGTGGCCGACGCCGAGGCCGGCTTCGGCGGCCCCCTCAACGCCTACGAGACGATGAAGGCCTGCATCGAGGCGGGCGCGGCCGCGGTGCACTTCGAGGACCAGCTCGCGAGCGAGAAGAAGTGCGGCCACCTGGGCGGGAAGGTGCTCGTGCCGACGAGCCAGTTCGTCCGGACCCTGACCGCCGCCCGGCTCGCCGCCGACGTCGCGGGCGTCCCGACGATCCTCATCGCCCGCACCGACGCCGAGGCGGCGCGGCTCATCGCGAGCGACGTCGACCCGTACGACGCCGGGTTCATCGACCGCGGCGCCGGCCGCACGCCGGAGGGGTTCTTCGCCCTGCGCGGCGGCGTCGAGTGCGCCCTCCACCGCGCGCTGGCCTACGCCCCGCACGCCGACATGGTGTGGTGCGAGACGTCGACCCCCGACCTCGACCAGGCGCGCCGCTTCGCCGAGGGGGTCCACGCCCGCTTCCCCGGCAAGCCGCTCGCCTACAACTGCTCGCCCTCCTTCAACTGGCGGAAGAATCTCGACGACGCCACCATCGCCCGCTTCCAGCGGGAGCTGGGAGCGATGGGGTACGCCTTCCAGTTCGTCACCCTGGCCGGCTGGCACGCTCTCAACGAGGCCGCCTTCACTCTCGCCCGTGGCTACGCGGAGCGCGGCATGAGCGCCTACGTCGAGCTGCAGGAGCGGGAG
>JBJKRU010000316.1:0-5798 GCA_046704485.1 Candidatus Limnocylindrales bacterium
CGGCTCGCCTCAGCGGTACTCGACCGGCGGTTTGCGCCCGTGGCGCCGTGAGACTGATTCCGGCGCCGTCTCGCCTCCTTCATGGCTGCCCGGCGGCGTGACGTTGATGACCGGCCGGGTCGGGGCCGGTCGCCGCGCCCCGAACAGGCGACCGGCCCGCTCGAGGCGAGACGGCGCCGGAATCAGTCTCACGGCGCCACGGGCGCAAACCGCCGGTCGAGTACCGCTGAGGCGAGCCGCGGCGTTGCCCGGCGGAGCGGCTGCGCTGACGCCCGCGCCGCACCCCGCTGGCGTCCGCAGCGCATTCGTCGCCCGGTGCCGGTGCCGGTGCCGGTGACGGTGACGGGAGCGTGCGCGCACCCGCACGACCGGCCGGCCCCGCGTGGTCTATCGTCGGCATGTGGTCCGCCGCACCTTCGACCGATCGCCTTGGCACCTCGACCCTGAGGTCTCGTTCCTCAACCACGGGTCGTTCGGAGCCTGCCCGGCCCCGGTGCTCGAGGCGCAGCGGGCCTGGCGCGACCGCCTCGAGGCCGAGCCCGTGCGCTTCCTCGACCGCGAGCTCGAGCCCCTGCTCGACGGCGTTCGGGCCGAGGTGGCTGAGTTCCTCAACGGGGACCCGGACGGAATCGCGTTCGTCCCCAACGCCACGACCGGCGTGTCGACCGTGCTCGCCTCGCTTCGGTTCGCGCAGGGCGACGAGCTGCTCGCCGGCGACCACGAGTACAACGCCACCCTCAACGCCCTGCGTGCGGCCGCCGACCGCGACGGCGCGCGCGTGGTCCTATGCCACATCCCGTTCCCGATCCGCGACCCCGCGCAGGCCGTCGAGGCGTACCTCGAGGCGGTCACACCGAGGACCCGGTTCGCGCTCGTGAGCCAGGTGACGTCGCCCACGGCGCTCGTGCTGCCAGTGGCCGCGCTCGTCCGCGAGCTGGACCGCCGCGGGGTGGACACGCTGGTGGACGGGGCGCACGCCCCCGGCATGGTGCCCGTGGACCTCACCGCGATCGCGGCGGCCTGGTGGACGGGCAACGGGCACAAGTGGCTCTGCGCGCCGAAGGGCGCGGCCATCCTCCACGCGCGGGCAGACAGGCGTGAGAGCCTGCGACCGCTGGTCGTCTCGCACGGGTTCAACGACGAGCGGACCGACCGGCCGCACTTCCGACGGCTCTTCGACTGGACCGGCACCGTCGACTTCTCGCCGTACCTCTCGCTGTCGGCGGCGATCCGGTTCGTCGGGGCGCTCCACCCCGACGGCTGGGCCGGCCTCATGGCCGCTAACGCGGCCATGGCGCGCGCTGGCCGCGACCGCATCTGCGCGGCACTGGGCGTGGAGCCGCCTGCCCCGGACTCGATGCTGGGCTGCATGGCCGCTATCCCGCTCCCTGCTCTGGCGCCTACGCCGGAGGCGGCGCGCCGGCTGCACGACCAGCTGTTCCTCGAGGAGCACATCGAGGTGCCGATCGTGCTCTTCCCGGTGGCGGCCGCCCTGGAGCCGGGGGCCGGGCCGTCGAGCGTGCTCGTGCGGATCTCGGCGCAGCGCTACAACGTGGCGGACGAGTACACGGCCCTCGCGTCGGCGCTGGCGGTCCGGCTGCTCGGCCCGGCGAAGCCGCGCTCGCTGCTGGGGCGCCTTCGCCACTAGATGCGGGGCCGGCTCAAGCCTCGGCGGCGCCCTCGCCCGCGGGGCTGTCTGGCGCGGTGCGCCGATCGCGCCCGCGACGCGGGTAGATGACGAGGATCCGGCCCTCCTCGGGGCCGATGCACTCCACGTCATGGGGGATCGTCGGGTCCCAAGCGAGGTAGTCGCCAGGACCGAGCTCGGCCTCGTGCTCGCCCTGCGTCATCCGCCACCGTCCCTCGAGGACGACGTGGTGCTCGTCGCCCTGGTGTGCGTGGACGCCGGTCGAGCCGCCGGCGGGCACCGTGACCTCGATGATGCACAGGTCGTGCGCGGTGCCGGCATCCACCTCGGTGACGCACCCTCCCGCCAGCCCGTCCGACTGCGGTCGGTCAGCGAGCCGGACGATCCGCGGCGGCGCCGAGCTGTCGAGCAGGAGCCAGGCTGGCGGCACGTCCAGGGCAGCGGCGATCGCGGCGAGCGCCTCGAGCGAGGGGACCGCCTTCTCGTTCTCGATCTGCGACAGGTAGCCGATGTTGAGGCCGCTCCCCTCCCCGACCTGGGCCAGCGTGAGACCCCGCTCTCGACGCCAGCGGCGCATCTCGCGCCCGACGGAGAGCCGAGACGCGGGCACCTTGCCGACCGGTGCGGGCTCCGGCGCTGGGGCGATGAGTCTTCTCTCAGACAACCCTCTTGACCTCAGGCAAACATGATGGCAGACTGAACTGAGAGCAATCTTGATTTGCCAACAACAAAGTGTCAAGGAAGGAGCCGACCATGAAGGTCGCAATCATCGGCACCGGCAACGTGGGCAGCGCACTGGGCACGGCATTCAGCGGCGCGGGCCATGACGTCACCTTCGCGGCGCGCGACCAGGAGAAGGTCGCCACCGTGGCGCAGGCTGCGGGCGCCAATACCGCCGTGAGCCCGGCCGAGGCCGTCGCCGCCGGGGACGTCGTCGTGCTGGCCGTCCCGTTCACCGCCGCGCAGGCAGTCGCCGCCGAGATCGCCAGCGTCGCGGCGGGCAAGGTCGTGATCGACACCACGAACCCGCTCAAGCCCGACTACTCCGGCCTGTCCACGGTGGGCGGGCCTTCCGGCGCCGAGCGAATCGCGGCAGCCCTGCCCGGCGCCAAGGTCGCCAAGGCGTTCAACACCGTGTTCGCAGGCATCCAGGCGAACCCGACCGCGCACGGCCAGGTCCTCGACGCCCTGTACGCCACCGATGACGAGGCTGCCGCCAGCACCGTCTCCACCCTCGCCACGTCGATCGGCTTCCGCCCGGTCAAGGTAGGCCCGCTCGCCGCCGCCACGGAGCTCGAGGCCATGGCCTGGCTCAACATCCGGCTGCAGATGCTCAGCAACGGCGCCTGGAACTCCGCCTTCGTGCTCGTCTCGCCTCCCGAGGCGATGGTCGCCTGACACCGGCGGCTCGTGAGCGCCGGCCCGCCGTTGCGCTGGCCGGCGTTCGCGCCTACCGTTGCGCCGTCGTCCCGTGCCACGAGTCCCACCCATGTCCGAACTGCGTCCCGACCCTCCTGCCGAAGCCCCCGACCCGCGTGGCCCGCTCCCCGCGCTCTACCTGGGCCATGGCGCGCCGCCGCTGCTCGACGATCCGCTCTGGATGCGCCAGCTGGCGACTTGGGCCGCCGACCTGCCGAGGCCCAAGTCCGTTCTCATCGTGAGCGCCCACTGGCAGACCGCGCCGATGGCGCTCAGCGCCACCCGGACGGTGCCGCTCGTGTACGACTTCTACGGCTTCCCGCAGCACTACTACGAGCTGCAGTACCCGGCGCCCGGCGCACCGGAGCTCGCCGCCTCCGTCAAGGCGCTCATGCCGTCCAGCGAGCCGGTCCTCGACCGCGAGAGCCGGGGGCTCGACCACGGTGCCTGGGTGCCGCTCATGGCGATGTACCCCGACGCCGAGATCCCGGTGCTCCAGATGTCGATGCCGGACCTCGACGCCGAGCACCTGTTCAACGTGGGACGTCGGCTGGCGCCGCTGCGCGACGAGGGCGTGCTCATCATCGGCTCGGGGTTCATGACCCACGGGCTGCCGTTCATCGGCGA
Organism: Candidatus Limnocylindrales bacterium; assembly: GCA_046704485.1. Lineage (GTDB taxonomy): Bacteria > Chloroflexota > Limnocylindria > Limnocylindrales > CSP1-4 > CAIXZV01. The sequence continues at coordinate 3,695 of JBJKRU010000316.1, forward strand.
GTACTTCGCCGGCAAGCCGGGCGCGCCGCAGTGGTCGCGCGACTTCGACGCGTGGGCGGCGGAGGCGCTCGCCCGCGGCGACCTCGACACGCTGTTCGCGTTCCGGGAGAAGGCGCCGGGCATGCCCTGGGCGCACCCCACAGTCGAGCACTTCGCGCCGCTGTTCGTGACCCTCGGCGCCGCGGCCAGGCCCGACGAGGCGCCCCGGACCGCCATCGAGGGGTTCTTCATCGGCCTCTCGAAGCGCTCGTTCGAAGCGCGGTAGCGGCGTCCACTCGCGCGGCGCAAGCGGCTCCGTGGCACGCCTCGAGGGGCACCATCGGACGGGCGTTGGCTCCTGCGACTGGATCGGTGCGCTCGCCGCACATTCGTGTCGCCACGGGCAGCAATCGTGAGCTGCCCAGCCCGCGACACCCGCCCCAGCGCACAACTCCTCCGCTGGCCGGCGCGCTCGTGCGGCGAGTGCCCGGATGAGTCCCGGGCGAAGCAGGTCGAACCGCGGCCGGTTCGCGGCCCGCGGCAGCGAGACTGCTCCACAGGCGCCGGCGCCGTTGAGATCCGGCTCGTCGATCTCGGCACAAGACGCCACCGCCCCATCGGCTTCGGGATGGTGGGCCGTCGGGATGCGGACAGGACGGCCCGACGAGACGGGGACTGGCCGTCTGGGTGGTGAGCCCGCTGGGATTCGAACCCAGGACCAAGGGATTAAAAGTCCCCTGCTCTACCGCTGAGCTACGGGCCCACGGCCGGGACCGTACCACGTCCAGGTGGGGCCGATCAGCGGCCCGGAGCGCCGATGCGATCGGCCGGCTGCGGCCGCCCGTCGACCAGCCCGGCCCGGTAGGCCGCGATGACCAGCTGGACGCGGTCGCGGGCCGCCATCTTGTCGAGCAGATGGCCGACGTGCGACTTGACGGTCGCGATCGAGACGCCCAGTGCCGCGGCGATCTCCGGGTTCGAGAGGCCGCGACCGATGAGGGCCAGCACCTCGAGCTCGCGGGCGGTGAGGTCGGGGGGCAGGGGGACGGGCGCCGGGGACTGCGGACGGCTGGCGAACTCCGCGATCAGCCGACGGGTCACCGACGGGGCGAGGAGCGCGTCGCCGGCGGCCACGGTCCGGATCCCGGCGAGCAGCGCGGTCGGGTGGGCGTCCTTGAGCAGGAACCCCGATGCGCCGGCCTGGAGGGCGGCGAAGACGTACTCGTCGAGGTCGAATGCAGTCAGGATGAGCACGGCCGTCGACGCGGTCACGGGGTCGGCCCGGATCCGACGGGCGGCTTCGATCCCGTCCATCACCGGCATCCGGACGTCCATGAGGACCACGTCCGGACGCGTGCGACGCGCCTCGAGCACGGCTGCCTGTCCGGTGCCCGCCTCACCGACGACCGCGAACCCCGGCTCGGTCTCGATCAGGACGCGAAAGCTCCCGCGGAGCAGCGCCTGGTCGTCCGCGATGAGCACGCGGATCGGGCGGTCCATCACCCGGCCCGCATGTCGATCGAAGTCGGCGCCGGCTCCGGATCCGCCGCCCAGCCCTCCGCGGCGATCGGCAGCCGAGCCTCCACCCTGAACCCGCCGCCATCCCGGGGGCCGGCGTCGAGGGCGCCGCCGAGCAGGCGCACGCGCTCCCGCATCCCCGCCAGGCCGTGCCCCGTGCCAGCGGCACCGGGTGCGCGCCAGCCCGCGCCGAGGCCGTCATCCTCCACCCGCACGAAGGCCTCCGCGTCCGTCGTCCGGACGGTGACGCGGCAGGTGGTCGGCGCCGCGTGGCGCACAACGTTGGTGAGCGCCTCCTGGACGATCCGCTGCACCGTGCTCGCCACGATGGCCGGCAGCCACGAGAGGTCGTCGGCGTCCATGTCCACGCGGACCCCGGCCGCGGCCACGCGCTCGGCGAGGGTCTGGAGGTCGGGACCGCCGTCGACCGGCAGGAGGGCCGCCGAGCCCCCGGACGGGGCGGCGTCGCGCAGCGCCCCGACGACGCGGCGCAGCTCGCGTAGCGACTCGCGCCCGGTGGCCTCGATCACCGACAGCGCCTCGCGCGCCTCCTCGGGCCGGCGCTCGAGCACGTGGCTGGCGACCGACGCCCGCACGACCATGAGAC
>JBJKRU010000317.1:0-14716 GCA_046704485.1 Candidatus Limnocylindrales bacterium
CGTTGACGCGTGGATCGCGTCCGAGGACGCGCGCGGCGTTCAGTCCCCCGAAGCCGCCGCCGATGATGAGCACACGATGCGAAGCCATGGCGAGTCCCATCGTCGCACGGATGTCGATCCGCCCCGGCTGGAGGCCGGCTGCGGGCGGGCGATGACAACGGAGCGTCAGATGCCACGCCAGCGGCATTCCGCCGCCGACTCCGGTGGATGCTCGGCTTCGCGGATCGAGGACGATGCAGGGTCGGCCACGGGCGCCAGCGCGTGGGCCCCGCCACGCGGGACGGTGGCCCGCGTGGACCCGGGCGCTCAGCCGCGAGCCAGCCGCGCCCCGTCGGCCAGCAGCTCGTCGCGGATGGCCTCCGACGTCGCCTCTGCGTAGACGCGGCACAGCGGCTCGGTGCCCGAGGTCCGGATCATCACCCACGAGCCATCCGAGATGAAGAACTTGTAGCCGTCGTTGGTCGAGAGCGCCTGCGTGCGCACCACGGGCTGTCCCGCCAGCGCCGTCGGCGCCGCCTCGCGTAGCCCCTCCACGATGCGCCGCTTGACGGCGTCGTAGCCTGCGCGCTCGAAGTGGAGGTCGGTTCGCAGGTAGAACGACGGACCGGCGAGCTCATGGAAGTGCTCGAGGAACGTGGACACGGGCCACACGCCGCGCGCCTTCTCGCGCAGGAACAGGTCGAGCAGAAGCAGGTCCGCGTAGATGCCGTCCCGTTCGGGCAGGTGCATGCCGAACCCGAACCCGCCCGACTCCTCGCCGCCCATCATCGCTCGGGTCTCGATCATCTTGGGACCGATGAACTTGAAGCCGACCGGCACCTCGTGGACCTCGAACCCGTAGTGCGCGCCGAGTCGCGGGACCATGGACGTGTTGTTGGTGCTGGAGACCACCGGGTCGCGCCAGCCGCGGTGCTCGGCGAGGTAGTAGGTGAGCAGGCCCGTGACCTGGAGCTGGTGGATGAACACGCCGTGCTCGTCGGCCGCCCCGGCCCGGTCGGCGTCGCCGTCCAGCAGCAGCCCCAGGTCGAAGCCGCCAGCGGCGATGCGCGCGAGCGCCTCGTCGATGTGCGGCCGGATCGGTTCCGGGTTGACGCCGCCGAAGTACGGGTTCCTCTCCAGGTGGAGCTCGGTGACCCGCACCCTGCCGCCCGCCAGCAGGCGGCTGATCCAGCCCGCGCCCGAGCCGTACAGCGGGTCCACCAGCACGCTGACGTCGGCCGCGCGCAGGGCGTCGATGTCGACCGTCCTGCGGACGTGGGCCTCGTAAGCGTCGTACGGGTCGAAGGACTCGATCAGGCCCGCGGCCCCCGCGTCCGCGAGCGGTCGTCGCTCGATCTCGACGTCGGCGTTGCGGGCGATCTGGGCCTCGATGGCCTTGAGCATCTCCGCCCCGGCAGCGGCTCCGGTCGGGGCCTTCACCTTGAACCCGTTGTCGGTCCAGGGGTTGTGGCTGGCCGTGATCACGATGCCCGCGGCCGCGCCTCGCAGCACCACCTCGAGCGAGGACATCTGCGTGGGGACCGCGTGCGTGGCGAGGGCCACCGGGATGCCCCTCGCCGCCAGCACCTCCGCCGCCGCCGCAGCGAAGTGCTCAGACGCGAACCGCCGGTCGAAGGCGATCACGACGCCCTTGGCGGACTCGCCGCGCGAGGACACGTACTCAGCCACGCCGTCGGCACAGCGCCGGACGGACTCGAAGGTGAAGTCCTCGGCCGTCCGGGCACGCCACCCGTCCGTCCCGAAGACGATCGTGGGTGCGCGGCGGGGCTCGACGGTGGACGGCACGGTGCTGACCTCATTGGGCGGGGCGGACGGTCAGGCCGAGGATACCGGCCCCTGACGCTGGCGCGCCGGTGTTCGTGCGCTGCGCCGAGCCGACGCCCAGCCGCCGCGTCTGGCGGTCGGCTAGCTCGCGAGCCAGTCGCGGAGAGCGTTCTCGAGTCCTTCGCGGGTGCCGGCGATACGGTCATGGAAGCGGACCGGCCGGCGCAGGACGGCCTCGAGTTGTCGCGGCACGACCGCCTCCGGTGCGAGCCTTTCGACCTCGGCCAGGAGCCCGAGCTCCGCATCGCCCGTGGGCATCGGCGCCTCCGGCGGCTGGCCGGTCAGCGCGCGCATCACGTCGGCGGCGAACTTGCTCCAGTGCGCGGTCGCCACCACCAGGACCGGCCGGTCCTCGCCCGCCTCCTCGGCGACTCGCCAGGCGACGGCCGTGTGCGGATCGAGCAGGTAGCCGCGCTCGTGCTGGACCTCGGCGATGGTTCGCAGGCACGTCGCATTGTCGGCCCAGCCGCCGGCGAAGGCCCCGCGCAGGCGGTCGAGCGTCGCCGGGTCCAGCTCGAACCGGCCGCCGTCGCGCAGATCGGCCATCCAGCCCCGCACGCGATCGGGATCCTCGGCCAGGTCGGCCAGGAGGCGCTCGAGGTTGCTCGACACCAGGATGTCCATCGACGGCGACGGAGTCTTGACCAGCGAGCGTGCGCTGATGTCGTAGCTGCCCGTTGCGATGAAGTCCGAGAGGACGTTGTTGGTGTTGCTCGCGCTGATGAGCCGCCCGATCGGCGCGCCCATCCGGCGCGCGTACCAGGCGGCCAGCACGTTGCCGAAGTTGCCGGTCGGCACGCAGATGTCCACCAGCTGGCCATCGTGGAGGGCGCCGCGGGCCCGCAGGTCGGCGATGGCGGACAGGTAGTACGCGACCTGCGGCAGCAGCCGGCCCCAGTTGATGGAGTTGGCCGATGAGAGCGAGATCCCGTGTGCACCGCGCAGCTCGGCCGCGAACCCCTCGTGCTCGAACACGCGCTTGACCGTGGTCTGGCACGCGTCGAAGCTGCCCTGGACGCGGAATACGCTCACGTTCGCGCCCGGCCGCGTCGTCATCTGGCGCTCCTGGAGCGTGGAGACGGCGGCGTCCGGAAAGAGCACAGCAATCCGCGTGTGCTCCCGGTCGGCGAAGCCCTCGAGTGCCGCCGCGCCGGTGTCGCCGCTGGTGGCGACGAGGATCAGGTACTCGCGCCCGCCAGCGCCCCTTGCCGACGCCCGCTCGATCGAGGCGCTGAACAGTCGCGGCATCAGCTGGAGCGCCATGTCCTTGAACGCGAGCGTCGGCCCGTGCCACAGTTCGAGGACGAATCGGCCGCCGCCGAGATCGCGAACGGGGGCGATCTCCGGTGTGTCGAACTGGACACCGTACGCACCGCTGGCGGCGCGCTGAAGCACGTCGGCCGTGAGGTCCGGCTCGAAGGCGGCCAAGACCCGCTCGGCGCGCGCGGCGTAGGGCTGGCTCGCCAGTGCGTCGATCTCGGTGGCCGTCACCGCCGGCACGCGCTCGGGCACGAAGAGGCCGCCACCCGGGGCGATCCCCTCGAGGACCGCCTCGCTGAAGGTCCGGGACCGGTCGGCCAGGCCTCGAGTGTCGACGTATCGCATCGCGCGATGGTAGCCGTCCAACGTGTTCGGCGTCCCGAGATCGCCCGGGCCGCTTCGGGCACGCGGCACTTGGCGATTCCCGGCCCGGAGGCCCGCAGGATCCCCGGTCCGCAAGCGCCCCGCGATCTCCGGCCTGGTCGCGCCGAGACGCCCTGGCCTGGTCGCGCCGAGACGCCCTGGCCTGGTCGCGCCGAGACGCCCTGGCCTGGATGCGCCGAGACGCCCTGGCCTGGATGCGCCCATTGAACGGTGCCCCGCAGCTTCGGGGCGCCACCACCTTGGCCCCGCGGCCAACGGGTTGCGGTTGCGCCGTCGGTTCGTGCCTTCAGGATCCCGGAGTCGGTGGACCTCGACACCCGTCTGCCTTCCAGCGACTGAACGGTGCGCTGGCCGCACGTTCGCGACCCTCCCAGACCCATTCGTGCGCGCTCGCGCTCGCCAGCCACTCGTCGCCGCACCATTGCTTCTCTGAGGGCTGCGGTCGTGCGTTTGGCGCACGGTTGAGTCGCTGGCGGCAAGCATTGCGTCGAGGGCCGCGAATCGAGCGGCTTGGGCCAGGACCGCCTTGGCTCATGGCGCCAGATGCGGCGCGCCAGCCACCCGACGCCGCGGCGGGGTAAGGTCGGCGCAGCGACAGCGTGCGGGTAGGATGCGCACGTGAGCAGCGTCGACCAGTTCCTCACGACCCTCGCCGCCATCTTCGCGCTCGGGTCGGTCGGCGGCTACCTCTTCTCGCGCCTCAGCATCCCCGATGCGATCTGGCTGATCGGCGCCGGCATCGTGCTCGGGCCGGTCCTCGGGTTCCTCAGGCAGGACACGCTGGTCGCCATCGCGCCGTTCTTCGGGGCCCTGACGATCATCGTCGTGCTCTTCGAGGGCGGCAGCCGGCTCCAGCTGGTGGGCGTGCTCGCCAGCACGCCGCGGGCACTCGTGGTTGCGCTCACCGGGTTTGTCGTCTCGACCCTGGCCGTTGCGCTGGCGGTGCTCGCGGGCGTCGTGGTGGGCGTGCTTCCCGCATCCTGGGACTGGCAGTACGGTGCCCTGATCGGCCTGACCCTCGGTGGCTCGAGCTCTGTCGTCGTCATGCCCGCCGTTCTCCAAGCGCATCTGGCGCCGCGCCTGTCGAACCTCGTGTCGCTCGAATCCGCCCTGACGGACATCCTCTGCGTCGTCGGAGCGACCAGCATGGTCGCGCTCATGGCGGCCACCGAGCCGTCCACGAGCGCACCGGCCATGGCGATCGCCTCGACCTTCGGCGTGGGCGTCGTCGCGGGACTGGCGGCCGGGTTCGTGAGCGTTCCGTTCGCCCGCTTCGTGCGGCCCTCGCCGTATGCGTACCCGCTGCTCCTCGCCGCGCTGCTCGCCCTCTACGTCGTCGTGGACGTCGAGCGCGGCAGCGCCCCCCTCGCGGTGCTCGTGTTCGCGATCATGCTGGGCAACCTCGGTCTGCGTGTCCCGAGCGACGGTGCGCATCTTATTGGCTCGCTCGACGAGGCGACCCGCTCAGTCCACAGTCAGGTCACCTTCGTCGTGAAGGCGTTCTTCTTCACCTTCATCGGCGCGATGGTCGGCCAGCCGTCGCCCGAGCTCGCGTTCGGGATCGTGCTCGGGCTCGTCCTGGTGGGCGCCCGCCTGGTCGCGATGCGCGGTGCGCTGCTGGGGTCGGCCCTCACCGTGCCGGAGCGCCGCGTGGTCAGCGTGCTCGGGCCGCGTGGCCTGGCCGCGGGTGTGCTGGCGACGTTCCCGCTGGCCGCCGGCCTCCCCGCGGCGAACGACATCCCGGTGGTGGTGTACAGCGCAGTGATCACGACCATCCTCGCCTTCGCGGTTGGCCTGCCGTTGCTGCGGCCGAAGCCCGCGACCGAGGCGGCGGCCGTATCGGTCCCGGCGGACGTGCCCTAGCGAGTCTCAGCGCGCCGCGTGAAGGCGGCTCCGGCGGCAGGTCTGGGGTCGCGTACAGGTCCTCGGGGATCAGGCGGGCAGGGCGGCGGTCAGCCCCGGTGCGGCCGCCGGGCGGCGACCACGGCAAGTCCGACGATCGACGCCGCCGCGAGCGTCGGGACCGCAGCCTTGGCCGCCCTGGGAGGCAGCACGAGCTCGAAGAACGGCACGGGATCGCCCCATTCCGCCTGCAGCGGACCCATGGGGCAATCACCGCGTCCCACGATCAGTGCGGCCCCCTCCACGCCGAGGAACGCCGCGCTCGCCCACAGGCCGCGGTCGCGGCGTCCCGTGAGGGCACACACCCACACGTAGCCGAGCGACGACAGGCCGAATACGGACCAGATCGCATGGATGACGCGAAAGGCCCGGGCTCGACGGCCGAGTGTCGCCCAACTCACGTCCCAAGCATGACATCCGGCGTGACCCGTCTGTGCCGAATATCCCCGACGATTCGATGGCCAGTTGCCCAGCCCGCTCGCCTGGTCTCTCGCTATGGTCACGGGCTGAACGAAGAATCCAGGAGGCGGTCCACGATGGAGGACGACCAGCAGTGCACCAGCTCAGCCGACGAGGCGGCACCGCGCCGACTCGCGCGCGGACCGCTCCGTCGTCGGCCGACGGCGTTGGCAGCCGGGCTGACGGTCGTGGGGATCGCCCTCCTCGGCAGCCAGCCCTGGCTGGGTGCCACCTTCGTAGCTGCCGGTGCAGCGGGTGCTGCTGCGGCCGCTGTCATCGGCGCCCGGCCCGCTGAGGTACGCCGCGGCGCCGCTCGCCGCCGCTGAGGGACGCCCGCCGGACGCCGCGGCGCCACTGGACCCCGCCGCTGCTGGGGGACGCCGCCTGCCGCTGCGCTGTGTCCCTGAGCCACTCGCGGCTACCGCAACGTCGAATGTCGCCATGGCTTCGGCCGGCTGCTGATCGCTGGCTGGCGCGCCCTCTTGGTCGGCCTCTCTCGGCTACCCTTCTAGGGTGTCCAAAGCCTGCCGCGTCCGGCTCGACGGCCTCTCCCTGAGAGGGGCTGACCGTTGAGCATCGCCCCGAACGACTTCGTCCACCTCCACACGCACAGCGAGTTCAGCCTGCTCGACGGGCTCGGCCGGATCACGGATCTGGTCGACACGGCCGTCCACCACGGCTTCGACAGCCTCGCCGTGACCGACCACGGGGCCCTCTACGGCAGCGTCGCGTTCTATCAGGCGGCCACCAAGGCGGGCATCAAGCCGATCATCGGCGTCGAGACCTATGTCGCCCGCCGTGGGATGCGCGACAAGGAGGCCAGGGCAGACCGCGACCCCTTCCACCTCGTCCTGCTGGCAACCGACCTCGAGGGCTACCAGAACCTCTGCCGGCTGGTCACGGACGCCCATGTCGAGGGGTACTACTACAAGCCGCGCATCGACCACGAGCACCTGGCGCGCTACAGCAAGGGCCTCGTCGGGCTGTCAGCCTGCCTGAGCGGCGAGATCCCGAAAGCCCTCGAAGCCGAGGACTGGGACCTTGCCCGCCAACTCGCGGGCGAGTACCGCGACATCCTGGGCAAGGACCGCTTCTACCTCGAGCTCCAGGACCATGGCATCCCCGACCAGGCGCGGCTCAACGCCCAGCTCCTCAAGTTGGCGCAGGAGACCGACCTGGCGCTCGTGGTGACCAACGACCTGCACTACGTCCACCGCGAGCAGGCTGAGGCCCACGACGTCCTGCTCTGTGTCGGCACCGGCAGCAACCTCGACACGCCCAACCGGATGCGGTTCGACTCGGACAACTTCTACCTCAAGACCGCGGCCGAGATGTTCTCCCTGTTCCCCGACCAGCGGGAGGCGTACCTCAACACGCGCCGGGTCGCCGAGATGGTCGACCTCCAGCTGCCCCTTGGCGAGCTGCGCATCCCGCACTTCCCGGTGCCCGAGGGCGAAACCATCGAGACGTGGCTGCGCAAGGAGTGCCAGCGCGGCCTCGAGCGCCGCTACGGCACCGTGACCCCGGAGATCCAGGCCCGGCTCGACTACGAGCTCGGGATCATCATCCAGATGGGGTACGCGGGCTACTTCCTGATCGTCGCGGACTTTGTCAACTACGCCCGGAGCGAGGGCATCGCCACCTCGTGCCGAGGCTCGGCGCCAGGGTCGATCGTGACCTACACGCTGGGCATCACGCCGGTGGACCCGCTGCACTACGGGCTTCCGTTCGAGCGGTTCCTCAACCCGGATCGCGTGACGATGCCCGACATCGACATCGACTTCGAGGATGAGCGCCGCGGCGAGGTCATCAACTACGTCAGCCGCAAGTACGGCCAGGACCACGTCGCCCAGATCATCACCTTCGGCACCATGCTCGCCCGCGCGGCCATCCGCGACGTCGGCCGGGTGATGGGCATGGGCTACGGCGACGTGGACAAGATCGCCAAGGCCGTGCCGAACCAGCTGGGGATCAAGCTGGCCGAGGCGCTCGAGATGAGCCCGCCACTCAAGGAGATGCACGACAGCGACCCGCAGATCGCCAAGCTGGTCGCGTTCGCCCAGCAGCTCGAGGGCGTTGCGCGCAACGCCTCGACCCACGCGGCCGGCGTGGTGATCTCGCGCGAGCCGCTGACCGAACTGATGCCCCTCCAGAAGGCGACCAACTCGGACGCGCTGATGACCCAGTACGAGATGCACGGCATCGAGGCGCTGGGCCTGCTGAAGTTCGACTTCCTGGGCCTGTCCAACCTGACGATCCTGCGCCGCGCGGTAGAGCTGATCCGCGACCACCGCGGCGTGGAGGTGGACCTCGACGCCATCCCGCTCGACGACCCCAAGACGTTCGCCCTGCTCGCCTCCGGCGAGACGACCGGCGTGTTCCAGCTCGAGTCGGCGGGCATGCGCCGCTACATCCGCGAGCTCCAGCCCAACACCGTCTACGACCTCGCGGCCATGGTGGCCCTCTACCGCCCCGGGCCGATGGACAACATCCCGACCTACATCCGCCGCAAGCACGGGCAGGAGGAGGTCGAGTACCTGCACCCGCTGCTCGAGCCGTTCCTGTCCCGGACGTTCGGGGTGTTCGTCTACCAGGAGGACATCATGGCGGCCGCCGTGGCGCTCGGCGGCTTCTCGGGCCCCGAGGCGGACACGCTGGGCTACGCAATCCGCAAGAAGAAGTCCTCGGTGCTGCGGTCGATGAAGGAGACGTTCGTCGAGCGGGCGGCCGAGCGCGGTGTCTCGGCCGCCACGATCGACGCGGTCTTCAAGGCGTTCGAGCCGTTCGAGCGGTACGGGTTCAACAAGGCGCACGCCACGACATACGGCCTGGTGGCGTACCAGACCGCCTACCTCAAGGCGAACTACACCGTCGAGTACATGACCTCGGTTCTCTCCACGTTCCGCGACAACGCCGACAAGGTGGCGGCCGCCATCGCCGAATGCCGTCGCCTGGGGATCGACGTCCGCCCGCCCGACGTCCACAAGAGCCACGTCGGGTTCATGGTCGAGGGCGAGGCGATCCGCTTCGGCCTGCTCGCTGTCAAGAACGTCGGCGAGAGCGCGATCCAGTCGATCATCGACGCGCGCGAGGCCGACGGCGAGTTCCGCAGCCTCACCGACCTGTGCTCCCGCGTCGACGTCCGCCTCGCCAACCGAAAGGTCCTCGAGTCGCTGATCCGGGTCGGCGCGCTCAACGCCTTCGGCCATCCGGCGCAGCTGCTGCTCGGCCTCGACGACGCCCTCGCCGCGGGCCAGGCGGCCCAGCGCGACCGTGTGTCGGGCCAGACGAGCCTGTTCGACATGGGCGGCGACGACGGCACGGTGCTCGAGAAGCCGCTGCCGGCCACGCCCGAGACGCCCGTCCGCGAGCGGCTGCGCTGGGAGAAGGAGCTCATGGGGCTCTACCTCTCCGACCACCCGATGGGCGAGGTCGCCGATCGGGTCGGCCAGTTCGTGACGGCATATTCCGGTGACCTCCGGGACGAGTCGCTCGACGGCCAGCGCGTGGTCCTGGGAGGGATCGTGACCGGGACGCGGACGATCATCACCAAGTCCAAGTCCACGATGGCCGTGGTCACGCTCGAGGACCTCCAGGGCACGATCGAGGTGGTGGTCTTCCCAAGGACGTACGAGCAGACGATGGGCGTCTGGACCGACGGCGCGATCCTGCTTGTGGCGGGGCGCGTGGACCACCGAGGCGAGGAGGCGTCGCTGCTCGCGGACTCCGTGTGGGACTGGGACGAGGTGGCCGAGGTCGGCCCCGACGCCTTCGCCAAGGAGGTCGGGGCGCTCGACAAGCGTGGCCGCCGCGGGCCCGGCGGCCCGAACGGCGGCGGCCCCAATGGCGGCCCCGTCCGGCGCGAGCCCGTGGCCGTGAGTCCTGGCGTGGTCTCGCCGATGCGCGGCGGAGCGCTGGCGTACCCGACGAGGTCGGCGGGCGCGTCGCCCGCTGACCCGCATACGGGTCCCGTCCCTGCATCCGCGCCCGCAGGGGTTCCGAGCGCCCTGCCGCGGGTCGCCCCGGCGGAGCCCGTGCCGACCTACCGGGAGCCGCCGGATCTCGCGGGTGCGGTCGGCGCCGATGAGCCTGACGAGCCGGCGCTGCCCGACGAGGCCCGGTCACGAGCGGCGGTCGCTGCGCAGGCACCGTCTCGTCCCGTCTCGGCAGGTCCCGACGCCGTGCTGAACGTCCGCTTCGCCCGCGAGGCGGGTACCGAGCGCCTCGTGACCGCGATGCAGGCGTTCCGGGCGGTCCTGCGCGAACGTCCCGGCGCGACCCGCGTTGTGGTCCATGTGCCCGCGCCGGGCGGCACCGCGCTGCCGATGGAGCTGCGCGGCGTGGCCTACGACGCGGAGCTCGAGGCGGAGGTCCGCCGCCGGGTGGGCGACGGGGTGATCGACTTGTCGCTGGGCTGATCCGGCTTGGACCGCGGCCGGGCCGGCTGCACCCGAACGCCCGCGGCGACGGAGAAACCCGCGGCGACCGAACGCCCGCGCCGACCGAACGCCCGGCGGCGCCGGAGAACCCGGCGGCGCAGGTCAGTCCTCGGGGACCACCCGTCCGTAGCCGACGACGGTGGGGGAATGCCATACACCGCCTGAGGTGTACACGTCCTCCTCGATGAGGTCGCGTGCCTCCTGCTCGCTGGCCGCACGGACGAGGAGCACCGCCTTCGTGAAGTCGGCCGTGCCGCCCGCCTCGATGATCCGGTCCTGGAGCTTGAGTCGAAGGATCCGCGCAAGGTGCTGGGGCCGGAGCGCTGGGCGCCGCTGTGGGGCCTCTGGCGTGTACGGCACCTCGACCAGCCATACCGGCTCGATCTTCACGCCCTCCGGCACCTCGGACGGCGGCGCCGACTCGGAGGCGGACCCGGTGGCGGCATGCTCGCGCAGCCGGCGGAGCTGCGCCAACCCGGCGATCCGGTCCGTGAACTCCGCGCGGATCCGGTTGAGGTCGGTGCGCGGCACGTCGAGCTCCTCGGCGATCCGGTTCACGAGCCACGACTCGTCCGCGTCGATGTCGGCGTCGGCGGCGGCCACGGTGAGGCAGCACCGGAGGAGGTGCACCCGCTGCTCGGGCGTCGAGATGGCCTTGAACTCGCGCGTGACGAGGTAGTCGTCGGTTGCACCGTAGCGGTCGACTCGCGTGCCCGCCAGCTCCACCACGAGCGCCGCGGTGCTGCGGTCGAGCGTGCCCTCCTCGCTGATGAGGCGGGTCATCTCGACGGCCTCGGCGTCGGAGATCGAGACGTCCACGTGCGCGGCGCGCGCGAGCAGGTAGGCGAACGCAGCGACATAGCGCGCTCGTTCGGGTGGCAGTGCCGCAAGGCGGGCGGCGATGCGGCGGACGCTCTCCGTTTCGCCGACCGGGGTGGGGGTCGACCCATCCGGCGCTCGACGGGCGGCCTGGCCGCCGCCGATGCCGAACATGGCCTGGAACAAGCTCATCAGATCTCCGAGACGTCGCGGTGGTTCGCCCCCGAGTCTAGCGGGAGCGCGCCGAGGAGGCCGCATCGCGACTGGCGGCCACTCAGCGCGTCAGGTCCTCGAGGTCCTCGCCGCTGATCAGCTCCACGTCGTGCTCGTCGGCGAGGTCGCGCGCCGGGTCGGTGAAGTCGGATGTCGTCACCAGGAGGAGCCGCTCCGCGTTGTGGTGGCGCACTCCCATGGCGATGAGCAGCTGCACGTCGCGGGAGCCCACGGGGTGGCCGGGCGCATAGCGCTTGCACTGGACCACCGTCGGGCGGCCGTCCGGGTCCGAGCCGGCAAGGTCCGCGGCGAGATCGCCGGGACCGCCGGTCACGGCCAGCCGGTACCCGCGCCGCCCGAGGATCTGCCCCACGGCGGTCTCGAACTCCCGCGGCGTCATCTCGAGGAACTCGTCCACGGACCTCTCCACAGGCCCGTGGCGTCGACGGATCGCGAACACCGACAGGATCGCGGTCACCGCGAGCGTCGGCGGAGCGACGTCGGCCATCGCGGCAGGCGCGGCCGCGCCGCTGACGAGCTGGGCGATCGCCTGCGCACCCTCGAGCGCCATCACCCCCAGCGCCACCCAGCCGAGCAGTTGGCCGATCCACCGGGCCATGACGCCCGACATCGTCAGCTGGTCGTTCGGGCGTCCGAGCCCGAGCCCCAGCAGTCCGACGGCCACCGCTCCGGCGATCGCCAGGCGCAGCCCCAACGGTGTGACGGCTTCCGGGATCAGGGCGAGCACGCCCAGGAACCCGAGGCCCGCGAGCCAGATGCGCCCCAGGCGCCGGACGTCGACCCGGAGGTGGTGGCGGAGCATGTGCAGCGGCCCGCCGCCGTGCGGGCTCAGATCGTGGGGCCCGCCGTCCTCGTCGTCGGCGGGATGGTCGGCATCGACGCCAGCCTGGGGGGCGGGGTCATCCTGCCGGGCGCTCGCCGCCCGTGCGTCCTCCGCACGTGCCTCACGCCGGATCGCTGCGAGGTGCGCGTCGTAGCGCGCGCGCTGCCGCGGGTCGGTCAGCCAGTCGCGCGCGACGTTGAGGCGCACCGCCCTCGTGCCAGCGTCCGTCCCGACGCGGTCGGGGTGGTTGCGCAGCTGGAGGGAGCGGTATGCCGCCTGGATCGTCTCGACCGACGCCCGTTCGCTGACCTCCAGTTCGGCGTACAGGTCGAAGTCGGGGAACTCGTCGGTCATGCGGGGTCAGCATGCCATGGACCGGGGTGCGCGCCCGCCCCGTCCCCGCCGACAGCCGTCCGGTTCCGGCCGGCCGTGGACCCTCAGCGCCGCACTGCGGCCAGCAGCGCGATTCCGCCGAGGATCCCCAAGGGGATGATCAGCAGCCCGAAGCCGCCCGGGGCGAGGCCCGCGAACCAGGCGAAGATCGAGTGCAGCAGCCCGAAGAGCGAGCCGATGGGATCCATTGAACCTCCCGCCGCTCAGTATCCACGGCGGTCAATACGCACCCTGCGGCTGACGCGCTCGGCGCGGTCGCGGGCGAGTGGTTGTCGATCGGCACATGACGGCCTAGGATCGGCGTCGGCGACGCCGGTCGCCGAGAGGCAGCGTCCCGCGTCACCCAAGGCTCTGGAGGCATCCGACCGTGTCCCGTGTTCTCGCCACCTGGGCGACAGCCGTGCTGGCCGCCGCGCTCCTCGCAACGGCTGCGGCACCAGTCGCCGAGGCGAAGGGGGGAGGCAACTCGAAGCCGTCGTCGAGCCCGTCCGGCAACGACATCGGCTGGCCCCAGTGTGGCGGCGCCTACCCCCACGGCCAGGCGTTCGGCATCGTGGGCCTCAATGACGGGCTCGCGAACAACTGGAACCCATGCCTCGCCGATGAGCTCGCGTGGGCCAACGCGTCGAGCGGCGCGACCAAGCTCCCGCTCGCCTCGCTGTACGTCAACACGGCTGACCCGGGGCAGGTTGTGCTCACAGCCAACATCCAGGACTGGCCGGCGGCCGGGGCCGATGGCGGCCCATATGGCACCTGCGACGGGACGGACACGACGGCGTGCTCGTGGGCGTACGGGTGGGAGCGCGCGACGGCGGACATCCAGATGCTCAGGTCCGCGACCGGAGCGGGCGCGTCGACCTACTCGTGGTGGCTCGACGTCGAGACCGGCAATACCTGGGAGAGCGGCACCGCCGACGCGCTGCCGAACAACACGGCCGACCTCGAGGGGATGGTGGCCGCATTCACGGATGCCGGCGGGACCGTCGGCATCTACTCCACCTCGTACCAGTGGGGCGTGATCACCGGCGGCACGTCGACGACATCCTCGCTCTACAAGCTCCCGAACTGGATCCCCGGCGCGCGCACGCAGTCTGCCGCGCAGTCGAACTGCAGCCTGACGTCGTTCACCGGGGGTACCGTCCAGATCGCGGACTGGTTCGGCCGGTACGACGGGGACGTCTCCTGCGTCGGCTGACCGGAGGCTGATCGCGGCCGCCTCGGTTCCCGTCGCGGGCCGGCCCGGCCGCCTCCGCCCGGTTGACGCGGAGGGGCAGACGCAGGGGGCGAACGGCCCTCGAGCCGTCGCCGCTTGGGCCTGACGCCGGCATGGGCCGTCGTGGGCGATCACCTGCGAACGATCGCCAGTCCGCGGCACGGTGGTCAACGACCCGGGTCGCCCCGCCGTGGACCGGCCAGTGCTGCGCCTCGGCAGCCCAGATGGAAGCGTGACCGCCCAGCGGGCCTTCGGTTGCACGTACCCGGCGAGCGGGCAAGTTGTGCGCTGCGGAGGGCCTGTGGGGCGCCGGCAGGTGCGTCGCGTGCATCAGCGTGCCCGCCGTGCGGTCACGTGCGCCACGGCGCCCGCCCAGCGGGCCGATGCGTCGGCCCGGAGGGACGGACACAGGGCGCCAAGGCTGGGTGGTCGGGGAGTGCTGCCTATAGCAAAGCCTTCCGGCTGGAGGATGATCGGTGGTCGGCGGCGGCGCGGTCCGCGGCGGCCGAGGCGACCTCCGGAGCAGTGTCCTAGGCGCGTCTCACCCGCGACGCCACCAGCCAGGCGGCCACTGCCAGCACCACCACCACGATCGCGATCAGCGCGGCCTCCTTCCCCGAGAAGGTGATCCCGCCAAGGGTGACGAGGTATAGGGGCGTCACGGGGTTCCTCCGACTGGCTGATGCGCAGGCGCTGCTGGCGCCGGCTCGAGCCGGCGTCCCGGGATTGTGCGGAGGGATCGACACCGTGTGGGCCAAGGTTGCCGAAACTCAACCGGGCGACGCCATTGGCGCATCGATCGCCCGGCCCGTGGGGCACACACTGAGGTCCAGGCGCCCCACTCGGGGCCTCGCGTGCCCGCAGCGCGGCGAGCACCTGGTAGCGAAGGTGGGATTCGAACCCACACGACCTTGCGGTCAGCGGTGTTTGAGACCGCCGCGTCTGCCGTTCCGCCACTTCGCCCCG
>JBJKRU010000318.1:0-2752 GCA_046704485.1 Candidatus Limnocylindrales bacterium
GGCGCTGGAGGGCCAGACCATCGCGGTCCTCGGCTACGGCTCGCAGGGGCACGCGCACGCTGCCAACCTGCGTGACAGCGGCCTCAACGTGGTCGTCGGCCTGGCCGCGGGCAGCAAGTCCCGGCCGATCGCCGAGGCCAACGGCTTCGAGGTCAAGACCGTCGCCGAGGCGGTCAAGGCCGCCGACGTGATCATGGTCGCCCTGCCCGACACCGTGCAGAAGGCCGTCTACGACGCCGAGATCGGCCCCAACCTCCGCGACGGCCAGCTGCTGATGTTCGCGCACGGCTTCAACATCCGGTTCGGCCGGATCCAGCCGCCGGCGGGCGTCGACGTGGGCATGGTGGCCCCGAAGGGCCCCGGCCACCTCGTCCGATCCGTGTACGAGCAGGGCGGCGGCGTGCCGGCGCTGTTCGCCGTGGAGCAGGACGCCACCGGGACGGGCCGGGCGCGGACTCTCGCGTACGCGAAGGGCAACGGCAACACGCGCGCGGGCGTGCTCGAGACCACGTTCAAGGAGGAGACCGAGACCGACCTGTTCGGCGAGCAGGCGCTCCTCTGCGGCGGCGTGTCGGCGCTGATCAAGGCCGCGTTCGAGACCCTGGTCGAGGCCGGCTACCAGCCCGAGCTGGCCTACTTCGAGACGATGCACGAGCTCAAGCTGATCGTCGACCTGATGTACCGCGGCGGTCTCAACTACATGCGCTTCAGCGTCAGCGACACGGCCGAGTACGGCGACTACGTCTCGGGCCCGCGCGTCACCGAGGGTGCCAAGGCCGCCATGAAGGACGTACTCGCGGACATCCAGTCGGGAGCGTTCGCCACCCGCTGGATCGCGGTCCAGGACGCCGGCGGCGGCGAGTTCGCCGAGCTGCGCGCCCGCGACCGCGACCACCAGATCGAGCAGGTGGGCGCCGAGCTGCGATCGAAGATGCCATTCCTCAACCCGGTTGTGGTCGAGGCGGGCGCTGCCCAGGCCTCGACCAGTTCGGTAGGGAGCAAGAAGTGACTTCGTTCGAGTCAACGAACCCGCGCTTCGGCGCCGGCGTCGCGGCGGGGGCGGTACGGATCTTCGACACCACGCTGCGGGACGGCGAGCAGGCGCCAGGCGCGGGCTTGACGGCCGCGGAGAAGCTCGAGGTCGCCCGCCAGCTCGCCCGCCTCAAGGTGGACGTCATCGAGGCGGGCTTCCCGGCTGCCTCCCCCGGCGACTTCGAGGCGGTCCGCCGGATCGCCCAGGAGACCAAGGGCGGGATCGCGGTCGCCGCCCTGGCGCGATGCCGAGACGGGGACCCCCAGCGGGCGGTGGAGGCGATCAGCGTCGCCGAGCGCCCCCACCTGCACCTGTTCATCGCCACCAGCGACATCCACCTGGTGCACAAGCTGCGCATGACCCGCGACCAGGCGCTGACCGAGTCCGTCCGCTGGGTGAAGTGGGCGCGCCAGACGCTGGGCCGCGACGCCGAGATCGAGTTCTCGGGCGAGGACGCCTCGCGCACAGAGCTGGACTACCTGCTCGACGTCTACGAGGCCGTCACCGAGGCCGGCGCGTCGACACTCAACATCCCGGACACCGTCGGCTACGCCATCCCGTCTGAATTCGGGCGGCTGGTCGGCGCTGTCAAGGGCCGCATCGGCGACGCCGCGACGATCAGCGTCCACTGCCACAACGACCTGGGCCTCGCCACCGCGAACACGCTCGCGGCCGTCCAGGCGGGCGCCCGCCAGGTCGAGGTGACCATCAACGGCCTCGGCGAGCGGGCGGGCAACGCCTCCCTCGAGGAGGTGGTGATGGCGCTGCGCACCCGGCCGGCACAGTTCCCCGAGCTGGCCGCGTCCGTGGCCACCGAGCAGATCACCGCCGCCTCGCGCCTGGTGAGCTACCTGACCGGCTTCACGATCCAGCCCAACAAGGCCATCGTGGGCTCCAACGCGTTCGCGCACGAGTCGGGCATCCATCAGGACGGCGTGCTCAAGAACCCGCTGACCTACGAGATCATGACCCCGCAGTCGGTGGGCCTCGCCGGCAGCACCCTGTCGATCGGCAAGTTGTCCGGCCGACGCGGCCTCCAGGGCAAGCTCCGCGAGCTGGGCGTCGAGGTCGAGGGCGAGGAGCTCGACGCGGTCTACCGCGCCGCGATCCAGCTGGCGGACTCGAAGAAGGAGGTCACCGACGCCGACCTGCTCGCCCTCGTCGAGCAGCGCAAGGCCGAGGTGCCGCGCTCCATCGAGCTGCTCGGCTGGAGCATCACCTCGTCGTCGGGCGGCCACTCCGTGGGCTCGGCGAGCCTGGTCGTGGCCGGCAGCGCGAAGGCCGGCAACAGCACGGGCAACGGCCCGGTGAACGCCCTGTTCAAGGCGGTCGACGAGGCGATCCGCCCCGTCCTCGGCTGGAACCCCGTGCTCACCGAGTACGAGATCAAGGCCGTCTCGGGCGACGGCGACGCGCAGGGCCAGGTGCTCCTCCGCGCCCGACGCTCCTCGGACGAGGGCCCGGGCGCGCTCGTGGTCACCGGCCACGGCCTGTCGACGAACATCATCGAGGCGTCCCTCGAGGCGTACGTCGTCGCGGCGAACAAGCTCCACGGTGCCGAGATCAACGGCGTGGAGGTAGCGTTCGTCGGGCGGCACGTCGTGGAGGACCTTCCTTGACGTTTCAGCTCCGCGTCCCGGCCGCCCGCCTCCGCGTCCCGGCCGCCCGCCTCCGCGTCCCGGCCGCCCGCCTCCGCGTCCCGGCCGCCCGCCTCCGCGT
>JBJKRU010000319.1:0-24901 GCA_046704485.1 Candidatus Limnocylindrales bacterium
GCCTAGACGCGATCGCCGAGCGGCCGGGGCCGGCAGCGGCCGGGCCGGCCGCCGCGCTACTGCGCCTCGGCCTCGTCGAGCTCCAGCAGCAGCTCGTACGCCGGATCGCCGAGGAAGGCTCGCACCGCCCCCTCGGTCTCGGCGGTGTCGTCGACGTGTTCGGTGCCGTCATCCTCGTCCGGCTCGACGTCGCCGCCCGCGAGCACGCTCATGACGCGCGAGGGCGTCGGCTCCACGGGCCACTCCTCGCTGGTCTCGGGGTCGACATCGAAGAACGACACCGCGTCGATCTCGTACACCGCGCCGTCGGGGCGGGTCAGCGTGCACGACCACGACTGCTCCTCATCGTCGACGGGGCGAATGGTCAGCGACAGCCCGAGCGAGCGGAACAGCTCGCTGAGGTTGGCGGGGGAGTCAGACATCGGGTGGCGTCCTCGGGTGCAGTGTTGGGGGTGAGCCTACCGCCTGCCGCCCCGACGCGCCGCTGCCCTTCCGCGCCATGGCCCGGCCTGGCTCGGCGCCTGCTCCGGCTCCCGCACTCTGCCCTCGTCGGGCCGTATTCTTGCGCCATGACGCACGATTCCCGGGTGGCCGTGATC
This sequence comes from Candidatus Limnocylindrales bacterium, assembly GCA_046704485.1. Classification (GTDB taxonomy): domain Bacteria; phylum Chloroflexota; class Limnocylindria; order Limnocylindrales; family CSP1-4; genus CAIXZV01. Next base: position 600 of record JBJKRU010000319.1, read on the forward strand.
GGCCTCGGCTACGTCGGCCTGCCGCTGGCGATCGCGTTCGCGGAGGCGGGCCTCGACGTCGAGGGCATCGACGCCTCCGACCGGCGCATTGCCGAGCTGTCGGACCGTCACTCGCCCATCGACGACATCACCGACGAGCGGCTCGCCGCCGCGCTCGACGGGCGCCTGCGCCTCTCGTCGGCGGAGGAGGCTTCGCTCGCCGACGCCGATGCGGTGTTCGTGTGCGTGCCCACGCCCATCACCGGCGCGAAGGACCCGGACCTTGGGCCTGTCGTCTCCGCCGCGCGGCTGGTCCGGACGCACCTCCGGGCGGGGCAGCTGGTGATCCTGCAGTCCACCACCTTCCCCGGCACGACCACAGGCCAGTTCCGCGACGTTCTGGAGGCGTCCGGTCTGCGGGCAGGGGTCGACTTCGACCTCGCCTTCGCGCCGGAGCGGGTCAATCCGGGCGATCCGGCGTCCGCCTCGCGCACGACGCCGCGCCTCGTCGGCGGCTCGACTCCGGCGGCCACGCGCCGGGCCGCGGCGCTGCTGGGGACGATCAACGACCGGGTGGTCGAGCTGTCCTCGCCCGACGCGGCCGAGATGGCGAAGCTGCTGGAGAACACGTTCCGCAATGTCAACATCGCCTTCGTGAACCAGCTCGCCCTGCTGTGCGAGCGGATGGGCCTCGACGTCTGGGAGATCATCGACGCCGCGGCCACCAAGCCGTTCGGCTTCATGCGGTTCACGCCAGGGCCTGGTGTCGGCGGCCACTGCATCCCCGTGGACCCGTACTACCTCTCGTGGCGCGCGCGCGAGTTCGACTTCACGGACCGCTTCATCGAGCTCGCGGGCGACATCAACTTCGAGATGCCGCGCCATGTCGTGTCGCTGACCGCCGAGGCGCTCAACGAGCGCACCAAGTCGCTCAAGGGCTCGCGGGTCGGCATCATCGGCGTCGCGTTCAAGCCCGACGTGCAGGACCCGCGCAACTCCCCGGCTGGTGCCGTGCTGGCGCTGCTCGCCGAGCGCGGCGCGGAGCTGCGCTACCACGACCCCTACGTCCCGGAGTTCCGGGACGACGCCGGGAAGGTGCACCGGGGCGTCGGGCTCGATGTGCTGCTCCACTGGTCGGACGTGATCGTGGTGGTCACCGCGCACAAGAGTGTCGAGTGGGACCACCTGTACGCCAACGCCGAGCTCGTGGTGGACACGGTGAACTCGTCCCGTGGACGGCGCCTCAAGCCCAGGCAGGTGCTCCGGCTGGGTGCCGGCTGGTCGCCTGGCGCCTGAGGCTCGCACGACCGGCCGGCCGAACGGCTGTCCCAGTGCACATCCCGCCGATCTGCCCTCCGGGCGGGCACTCGAGCTCAGTTGACCTCTGTGCGGGCAGATCAACGCACCGTCGGAGCAGATCAACGCACCGCCGGAGCCGATTCGAGGGGGCGCTGATGCATTCGCGCATCGGATTGACCGGCCAAAGAGCACATGCGTCGCAATGACCGCTGGGCGGGCACCTGCGGCCCAGCGGAACCGGGGCCAGGATCGCGGATGAGGTCCCCGTCGATCACGGCCGTTGCCGCGGCCGGGACGGCCCACGCGGCAAGGAGGTCCCGGCGTACATTCGACCCGTGACCGACTACCGGAACATCTCCTTCTGGCTCGAGACGTCTGGCGACGACCTGGCGCCCCGCCCTCCGCTCGACGGCTCGACGGATGCCGACGTCGCGATCCTCGGCGCAGGCCTGACCGGCCTGTGGACGGCGTACTACCTCCACCGTGCCGACCCGTCGCTGCGGATCGTGGTCGTGGAGCGGGACATCGCCGGCTTCGGTGCGTCCGGACGCAACGGCGCCTGGTGCGCCCCCGACCTCAACATCTCGATGAGCCGCTTGGCCAGCCTCCACGGCGACGACGCTGCGCGGCGGATGCAGCAGGCGACGTACGACGCCGTTGACGAGGTGGGCCGTGCGACCGCTGCCGACGGGATCGACGCGGGCTTCCACAAGGGCGGCGAGATCATCGTCTCGCGCGGGCCGCAAGGCGTGCCGACCCTCGAGTCGTCCCTCGAGGAGTACCGGCGCTTCGGCTTCGGAGACCGGTACCGGCTCATCGGCGGCGAGGAGCTCAAGTCGCGCATCTCGATCGCCGGGGCGACGCGCGCGCTCGTCTCCGACGACGCTGCAGTGGTCCACCCCGGGCGCCTCACCCGGGGGCTGGCACGGCTCCTCGAACGCGAGGGCGTCCGGATCGCGGAGCAGACAGCCGTGACCGGGTTCCGGCCGAAGGGCGAGACGGGGAAGGCGGCGTTGGTCACGCCGCTCGGCGACGTCCGGGCCCCCGTCATCGTGCTCGCCGGCGAGGCCTACCTCTCGGAGCTCAAGGCGCTCCATCGCCAGCTCGTCCCGCTCTGGTCGCTGATCGTGCTCACCGAGCCGGTCAGCGACGCGGCGTGGGCCGAGATCGGCTGGCGGGGCAGGGAGGTCGTCGCATCCACGCGGCTCTCCATCGACTACCTCTCTCGGACCGAGGACGGGCGGATCCTGTTCGGCGGGCGCGGGGCCCCTTACCGCCTCGGCTCGCCGATCAAGCTCGAGTACGACCGGCACGGCCCGACGCACGAGCGCCTGCGCGGCTTCGTGCGCGCCTGGTTCCCGTCACTGCGGGGCGTGGGGTTCACGCACGCCTGGGGTGGGCCGCTCGGGATGCCCCGCGACTGGCACCCGACGATGTCGTTCGACCCGGCCACGGGGATCGCCACCTCGCGCGGATACATCGGCCACGGCGTGTCGACGACGAATCTCGGCGGGCGGGTCCTGACCGACCTGATCCTCGGCCGCTCGACGCCGCTGACGGAGCTCCCGCTGGTGAACCACCAATCGCGCGACTGGGAGCCGGAGCCGTTCCGGTTCGTCGGGGTCCGCTACGCGCAGTGGGCGCTCGGCCGGCTCGACGACAAGATCGACCGCTCGGGGGTGCCGCCCAGCGGGCGGAGTCTGGCCGAGCGGATCTCCGCGCACTGACGGCCTCGACTGGAGCCGTCGGCGCGGGACGACCTCCGGCAGCGGCGGAGCGGGAGCCGTCGGTCAGCCGGGGCGTGCCCTCGGGTCCACCGCTGCGACCGGCCTAGCGGAGCAGCTCCCGCATCATCCGGCCGTCGGCGCGTCGGGCGAGCCTGTCGGCCGACTCGCCCGGTCGCGGGCTCGCCCAGCCGAACGACAGGCGCAGGCCGGCACCGTTGAGCGGCAGGCGCGGCAGCACGCGCTCCCGAACGCGCTCCACGTAGTTGATCGCCGTCACCTCGTCCGTCTCGGCGAGCAGCACGCCGAACTTCGTCAGCCCGATGCGGAACAGCAGGTCGGTCGCCCGCGACTCGCGCCGCAGCGCGTCGGCCGCCTCGTGGAGCACGTGCCGGCTCACCACGTCGCCGAAGTCCTCGCCAAGCTCGACGATTCCCTCGACCTCGAGCATTACGACGGTCATCGGGCTCTGGTACCGTGCCGACCGGGCGATCTCGATCACGAGCGAGCGCTGCCAGGCGTCCGGCCCCTCGAATCCGGTCAGCGGGTCGGCCCAGCCGGTCGGCTCCGGAATGCCGGGAATGTGCACGACGCGAGCGCCCCTTCGTCCTCCGCTGGGAATGCCGGACGCCCCGCGGCCGACCAGCCCGCCGGTCGGCGAGCCGGACCCATCGTCCAGCCCCCGGGGCGTGTTGTCACCACCCGGTTGGTGGGGGAGAGGCCCCTACGATCGTCCCGCGCCGGGACGTCCCTCCGGTCGCGCGCCAGACGCCGAGGCCGCAGCGCCCGTCTACGACGCAGCCGCCATCCGTGTCGCCGTCCGGCGGGCGAGCGCCATCAGCGACAGCATCGGGTTCACGCCGGACGCGGTGGGCATCGCGGACGCGTCGGTGACCCACACGCCGGGGGTGCCGTGGACCTGCCCGTCAGGATCGGCCACCGACGACCGCGGTTCGGTCCCGATCTGGCAGCTCGACATCTGGTGCGCGCTGAACAGCAGGATCCGATTGGCCGCGATGGACCGCCGGGCGAGGCCGTCGAGCCACGGGTCGAAGGGCTCGCCGTCGCGCCAGGTGTGGGGCGGCGTGACGAGCGGGATGATCTGGCGCGCCCCGGCTGCGTGGTGCGCCCTTGCGAGCTCGATGGAGGCACGCCGCAGCAGCTCGCGCTCAGGTGCCCCGGGCGCGTATTCGATGCTGGTGCCACCGTCCCTCGCGATCGAGATGCGCCCGACGTTCCGGTCGCGGACGATGCCCAGGAACGCAGCCACGTGGTCGCACTGCGTCATGACGTCCCGGTGGTCGGCGCTGCCCCACCACGGGAAGCCCGAGGCGATCAGCCCGGGATGGGTCGGGGCGGCCTCCATCCGGAAGCCCCACGCCCCGTCGATCTCGGCGAACACGTCGCTCATCACGCTCTGGGGCACACCGGACCAGGGCGAGAGCGCCTCGTCGTAGATCCCCGCGATCGCCGCCACCGGATGCATGTGGAGCGTGCGGCCGGCCGTGCTCTCGGCGATGCCGGAGCGGAGCAGCACGACGGGCGACAGGATCGAGCCGCCGGCCAGCGCGACCTGGGGCGCCCGGATCGTGACCTCGCCGCCCGGGACGCGGGCCAGGACGCCGGCCGCGCGCCCGCTCTCGAGCAGGACCCGCACGGCCTCGCTGCGATCGAGGACCTCGGCGCCGTCTGCGCACGCCTGGGCGAGGAACGTCCGCAGCACCGACTGCTTCGCGCCACGTCGGCAGCCCACCGCGCACGGTCCGCAGTCGCCGCAGTCCCGGACGTTGCGGGGGATCACCTGCCACGGGTGGCCCAGCGCCTCGAGGCCTTCGGCGAGCTTGGCGTTCGGGCCGTTCCGCTCGCTCTCGGCGGTGGTGACCCCCAGTGCAGCCTCGATTGCCGCAGAGTGCTCGTCGAGGTCGTCGTCCACTCCAGCGACCCGCCACTCCTCGCGCACCGCGTCCGGGAGGCGGAGCGACGAGCTCCAGTTGACCACCGTGCCGCCACCGACGGCCGACCCTGCGCGGATGGCGATCCAGCGGTCGGTGGTTGCGGACAGCCCGCGATCGAGGAACAGGTCCGCGAGGCCATCGAGTTCCGGCCCCCCGAAGGCCTCCTCTGCAACCATCGCCGCCCGCTCGAGCACCACGACCCGTCGGCCGGCCGCAGCCAGCACCCCGGCCGCCACGCCCCCGCCCGCGCCCGAGCCGATGACCACCACGTCGGCCTCGACCACCTCGCCCGCCCCCGGCGTGCGCACGCGGATGCTGCTGGGCGACGGCGGGTCGGGGACAGGCGGCACGAAGCCGGTCCGGGCGCGCCACGGCGAATCCTCGATGCCGTACGTGAGCAGCAGGGTCAGGCGCTTGAGGTCCTGGAACGCCGTCCGCTTCATGGCGATCGGCGAGTCGCCCAGGCTCCTCAGCCACGCCTCGCGCGCCGGCTGGTCCATCGCGCTGATCGCCTTCGGCCGGCCCGACAGGAGCAGGTTGCCGAGACCCGAGTCGGCCACCCGCAGGAGCAGGTCCAGCTGCCCGCGAAGCGACGGGCGGTTCAGCGCGTCCACCTCGGCGAGGATCCGCCGGTGGACGCCCAGCTGGCTGGCGGAGGGGAGCCCATCGTGCGCGGGCACGAAGGCGTCGACGATGGCGGCGAGGGCCTGGTCGCGAGAGGTCATCGACCGGAGCCTAACGGGTTGCGGGCGCGGCGGTTGGGCGGTCGCGCGCCTTGGGGCCGGAGGGACTGCGGTCTGGCTGGCCGTGCGCGGGGCGTGCACCTCGCCGCCTCGATCGGCTCGCGTGGGAGCGTTCTGCAGGCTCGCAGCCCTGCCTCTATGCTCCCGGCATATGAGTGCGTCGGACGAGTTCGAGCTGGGCGACGATGCCCGCGCCCCCGACGCTCGCGACGAGCCCATCGAGGGGTCGGAGGCGTCCAGGGCGGTCGGCCTGACGATCGCGTCCGACCACGACGAGTCGGGCGCCCCGGTCCATCGCGGCTGGGCGCCCACCGGCACGCACCACCGCTGGATGGCGCCGTTCGTGCTCGCGATCCTCGCCAACGGCTCAGCGCATGGCTACGCGATCCTGGGCGAGCTGCGCCAGCTTGGGATCACCAATGGATCGGTCGACGTTGGCCAGGTGTACCGCACGCTGCGAGACCTCGAGGTCACGGGCCAGGTCCGCAGCCGGTGGGCGACCGGGACCGGGCCCGCACGCCGCGACTACGAGCTGACAGAGACCGGGTTCGCCGCCCTCGACGAGTGGGCGGCCGTGATGAAGGAGCGCGCGCGCCTCGTGGCTGAGTTCGACGCGCGCTACCTGGAGTGGCTGTCGGCACGCTGGCGGCGGACGCAGGGCTGAGGCGGGCGGGGGGTGGCGCATCTGGTGCACCGGCGGCGGGCGGCGGCCGCCTCTACCGAGCCCGGGGGCCCCGGCGCGACGGTGGGCCCGATCGTCAGGCGGTTCGCCGCACGGCTGACCGACGTGGGCTGGGCGTCGCTGGCGGCCACGGCCGTCTATCTCATCATCGCCGTCTGGCCGTACGTCGTGATCGGGCGGCCGATCGGTGTGCACGGCGACCCAGTGACCACGGTGGCGCTGCGCCTGACGGGCGCGTTCGCGGTGGCCTTGCCGGCCGCGCTCGAGGCCGGCAATCCGCGCGTCGCGCGGCGCAACCGACGGCTGCTGCTGGGCCTCGCCCTGCTGGCCGCGGCGGAGTTCCTCGGACAACCGGCCGGGTGGATCCAGGCGGTCCTGTTCACTGCGGCGTACAGCGGCCCTCCGGGAGATGGCACCGGCCCGACGCTCCTGATTCTCAGCCGGGCGCTCGGGCTGGTGATCGGAGCCGTGTGGGTTGCTGGCTGGACGGTCGTCGCGGTCGGCCTGGGCCGCGCTGGCGCCGGGCCCCGGACCGCCCTCCTTGCCGGCGTGGTCATCGCAGCAGTGGTGGCCGACGGCCTGTCCTACGTGGTCGAGTTCACGCGCCCGCCGGGCAACCTCGACGCGTTCGTCTCCGATCCGGGCTTCGCTGCCAGCGTCGCGATGACGCTCGCGTCCCAGGCCGCGGCGGTCGCCGCGGCATTGGCGCTGGTCACGGGTGTCTCGCGACGCCTGCCACCGCGACGTGCATGGGTGCTCGGCGGCGCGGCCGGGATCGCGGAGTTCGCCGGGTTCGGTGTGGGGCTCCTGCAGGCGACACTCAACCCCTCGAATGCGGACGGCTCGACCGACCTGACCCTGTACGTGGTGGGCCGCCTCCTCATGGAAGGCGCTGTGTGGACGTTGCTCGTGATGGCCTGCGGGCTCGGTCTCGCTCAGGGCACCGGGGAGCGCGGCGACCGTCAGCGCCGGACCACGTATCTGGTACGGGGCGACCGGAGGGTCCGCACGGCGAACGCTCCGCGGTGAACGCTTGACCAGATCGTCTGCCGGAGGCTCGGGTCAGCCCTCTTCGGAATCGAGATACGCGAGCACTGCCAGCACCCGCCGGTGGTCGTTGCGGGAGTCGGGCAGGTCGAGCTTGCCGATGATGCTCGTGATGTGCTTCTCGGCCGCGCCCTCGGTGATGACGAGCGCTGCGGCGATCCCGGCGTTCGTCCGCCCCTCGGCCATGAGCGCCAGCACCTCGCGCTCGCGCGGCGTGAGCGCCGCCAGGCGGTCGTCCACCCGGCGCCTGACCATCAGCTGCGCTACTACCTCGGGGTCGAGGGCGGTCCCTCCAGCGGCCACGCGACCGAGGGCGTCGAGGAAGTCGCGGACGTCGGCGACGCGGTCCTTGAGCAGGTAGCCGACGCCGCCGCCACGGTCAGCGAGCAGCTCGGACGCGTACTGGCGCTCCACGTACTGGCTCAGCACCAGGATCGGCGTGCCCGGGATGCGGCGACGCGCCTCGAGTGCCGCCCGCAACCCCTCGTCGCGTTGCGTGGGCGGCATGCGCACGTCCACCACCGACACGTCTGGCCGGTGGGCGATGCACGCCTCGACGAACGACGGGCCGTCGGCCACCTTCGCGACGACGATGCCGCCGCTGGCCTCGATCAGCTTGGCCACGCCCTCGCGCAGCAGGACCGAATCCTCGGCGATGACGACCCGCAGGCCCTTGACGTCCACAGGTCGATGATGCCGCATGCGGACGGGCTGCGTTCCTCAGCTGGCGCGTCAGTCGACAGGCGCGGCCTCGGTGGGGATCGCCCCACCCCCAAGACGCCCGCTGCCCGGCTGGGCGCCATGCCGCCCGAGCATCAGAGTAGGCCGAGATGACGCCCCAGGCGCACTGGCGTCCGAGGAAGGACGGCATGACGACGGACACCCCCGGGATGGTAGGGTCCAGCCCGATGAGCGCGCCCGCCGCACCCGGCCCGTCGACCCGATCGAGTGGCGGGCGAAGCCTGCTCGTGGAGATCGCCCTGTCGCCCCTCAGCCCGTCGAGCTGGAAGGCGCTGGCAGCGATCCTGCTCGGGTTCGCCTTCTCCGTCACCGCGTTCGCCGTCGTGACCTCGCTCCTCTCGTTCGGAGCGAGCCTGCTCATCGTGCTGATCGGGGTGCCGATCATCGCGCTGGCTGTCGAGGCCGCCCGCCTCTACGCACGGGTCGAGGTCTGGCGGATGGGCCTCGTGGACGGCCGCCCGCTGATCCTCCGCCCGCACCGCCCGCTCGACGCGCTCGACGGCAAGCCGATCGAGGCCCGAGTGCGGGGCTGGTTCGAGGCCATCTTCCTCGATTCGGCGCGCTGGTACGACATGGCGTACGTGGCGGTCAGCTTCCCGCTCGCGATCATCGAGTTCACGGTCGCGGTGGCGCTGTGGCTGATCGCCGTTCCACTCGTGATCGCCCCCCCGCTGGTCGCCCTCGCCCGGGTCGCCGGAGCCTCCGTCCCGACCGTGTGGGGCCATCTCAACCCTTATGCGGTCCTGACCGTCGTCTTCGTCGTGGGCCTCGTGCTGCTTCCGGTGGCCGCCTCTGCCACCCGCGGCATGGCGATCCTGCACCGCTACGTCGTGGAGGGGCTGCTCTGCATCAACCCGTCGGAGGCGCTCCGACGGGAGAACGTGCAGCTTCGCGAGAGCCGCTCTGCGGCGGTGGAGCTGGAGGCGAGCGAACTCCGCCGGATCGAGCGCGACCTCCACGATGGCGCACAGCAGCGCCTGGTCATGCTTGCGATCGACCTGTCCCTGGCGGAGGGCAAGGTTGACGACGACCCGGCCGAGGCCAAGGCGCTGATCACCGGGGCGCGGGACCAGGCACGCCAGGCACTGGCTGAGATCCGCGAGGTTGTCCGCGGTTCGGCGCCCGCCATCCTGCTCGATCGCGGTCTGGTGGCGGCGCTTGGCGCGGTCGTGGGCCGCAGCACCGTCCCCGCGTTCCTGGACAGCGACCTGCCGGCGGGCGAGCGTCTTCCGCACGCCGTGGAGCGCGCCGCCTACTACGTGGTGAGCGAGGCCATGGCGAACGTGGCCAAGCATGCCAATGCGACGCGGGTGGAGATCACGCTCCGCCGGCAGCCCGCGCGCCTCGGCGTGTGGGTCCGCGACGATGGCCGCGGCGGCGCATCGATCGCCACCGGCGGTGGCCTCGTCGGACTGCGGGACCGGGTCGCTGCCCTCGACGGGCGGCTGCTCCTGCACAGCCCGGTCGGCGGGCCCACGGTCCTCCACGTGGAGCTGCCGCTCGCCGCGCAGGGACCCGGGCAACTTTGGCAGGCTCCGCCCCCGCCACCCCCGCCATACCGCCCGGCGGGGCAGGCGTGACCGTGGCGGGTGAGTCCGCAGGGCGCTCCCGGGCCCATCCGCGACGGTTCCGCGCCCTGAGCCGGCGGCGAGACGCGGCAGCGAGCGGAATGGCATGCTGCACTCGACGAAATGAGCCGGGAGGGAACCACAAGCCGGACGGGACGCCCCCTCCGCTGGACGCCCCAGACCGGCCGGGACGTCGGCCCGTGCCGCAGCCAGGAGGCTTCGTTGGCCCGCTACCGCATCCTCGCCTGGAAGGACATCCCCGCCCAGGTCCAGGCCACGGACGACACCGGCGCTAGGGTCAACCGGATGCTGCCCGGCTGGTTCGGCGCCGAGATCGACCGCGTCGCGATGCGCGACGGCCTCGCCGGCACTGACGACTACCTGGAGATGTTCGCCTGGTCGGACGAGGCCGAGCGCGCAGGGTCGGCCGAAGAGGTCGCGGATGCCGTGGTGGCCGAGCTGATCGCCGAATGGAGCAGCCCTGGCTGACGCCGCGGGCGAGGGCTCGAGCCGCCCCGTCACGGGCGATCGGGAGGCGAACCGGGAATGCACCGGCTGATCAGCTTCTACCGCCTGCAGATCGAGGTCATGTTGGCCTGGCGGCCGCGGCAGAGGTCGCGCATCCGGCGCATCGTCGTGAGCCTCATCGTGAGCGCCGTCTCGCTCCTCGGGGCGGTGGCGCTGACACCCGGCTTCGACCTTGCGCCCGGAGGCGGCTGGATCACCGCCGCCCTGGGCGGCGCCCTGCTGCTGGCACTGCTCAACCTCCTCCTGCGGCCCCTGTTCATCGCGCTGTTCGCCGCCGTGTCGGTTATCGCGGTGGTGATCGCGACGGTGCTGTTCCAGATCGTGTCGTTCCTGGTGGTGCCGCTGCTGCTGACGGACCTCCGCATCGAGGGGCCGCTGACGGCGCTCGTGGCATCGCTCGCGTATGCCCTCGTCAACACCACGCTGACCTCGGTGCTGTCCATCACCGACGACGACTCGTACTGGGCGGTCTTGCTCCAGCAGCTCGCCGCCCGGAGAGACGGCGTCGTCCGGGCCACCAGCCCCGGCCTCGTCGTGGTCCAGATCGACGGCCTCGCCCTCCCGATCCTGCAGCGGCAGATCCAGGCAGGCCGCGTGCCGAACCTGGCGCGCTGGCTGCGCTCGGGCCGCTACCGGCTCGACGGGTGGGAGACCCTGCTCCCGTCCACCACGCCGGCCAGCCAGGCCGGCATCCTCCACGGGAACTGCGATGGCATCCCGGCCTTCCGCTGGTACGAGAAGGACGCCGGGCGCCTGATGGTGGCCAGCCATCCCGAGGATGCGTACGTGGTCGCCCGACGGATCAGCAACGGTGAGGGGTTGCTCTCGAACGACGGCGCGTCGGTCGGGAACCTGTTCTCCGGAGATGCCGCGCGCTCGTACATCTCGATGGCCACCATCAAGGACCGCGACCAGGGCCTCGGCCGGAGCCAGACATTCATCTCGTTCTTCGCCAGTCCATACAACTGGCTTGGCACGCTTGTCCGGAGCGCGGCCGAGATCGTCAAGGAGTACGTGCAGGCGTGGCGGGCCGACCGCGCGGGGGTCGAGCCCCGCATGCACCGAGGCATGCCCTACCCGGTGGCGAGGGCGGCCACCAATGTCGCGCTGCGCGACCTGTCGACGGCCCTGGTCATCGAGGAGATGCATCGCGGCACGCCGATCATCTACGTCGACTACACCGACTACGACGAGATCGCCCACCACAGCGGACCCGAGCGGAGCGAGACGCTTGACGCGCTCGACGGCGTGGACCGCTCGATCTCCACCCTGGACAAGGCCGCCGCCAACGCGCCCCGCCCGTACCACTTCGTCGTGCTGTCGGACCACGGCCAGACGTTGGGGGCCACGTTCCGCCAGCGGTACGGCCGCACGCTGGGCGACGTCGTCTCGGAGCTCGCCGGCAGCGGCGCCACGATGGCCGAGGCTGGCAGCCGGGCCGAGGAGTTCGGCCCGACGAACGCCTTCCTCTCAGAGCTGGTGCAGGCTCGCGGCGTGTCCGGCCGGCTCGCGCGACGGGCGCTGCGCAACCAGGCCCTCGACGACGTGGTCGAGCTCAAGGTGGGCCGGTCCGGGCGGGCGGCCGCAGCGGAGGACGATGCCGTGGCCAGGGAGGCGGCCGGGCGTCCGGACCTCGTCTCGATCGCGTCGGGCAACCTCGGGCTGGTCTACTTCCCGCGCCTCCCCGGCCGCGTGACGCTCGAGGATCTCGCCGACCGCCATCCGGGCCTGGTGGAGGGGCTCGCGGCGCAGCCCGGCATCGGCGCCATCCTGCTGGCGTCGGCCGAGCACGGCTCACTGGTGGTTGGCCGCGAGGGCATCCTCCACCTGCGCGACGGCCATGTCGACGGCGTGGACCCGCTGGCCCAGTACGGTGGCCGCGCGCTCGCGGCATTCCGCCACCTCGACGGCGTCGAGCATGTGCCTGACCTGGCCGTGGTCAGCGTCCACGACACGGAGCGCGACGAGGTGGCCGCGTTCGAGGAGCTGATCGGCTCGCACGGCGGCCTCGGCGGCGCGCAGACCCAGGCGCTGCTGCTCCACCCGGCCCACTGGTCGCTCGACGAGGAGCTGGTGGGCCCCGAACCGGTCTACCGGCAGCTGCGGCGCTGGGCCGAGCGGCACCTCGGCCATCGGTTCGGGCGCGACGGGACCGCAGCGCCGCTGCCGATGCCGGCCCGCACGCTGCCCGAGGACGACGACCAGCCCGAGGCCCGGACGGCCTGACAGGACCCTGCCTGCCGCTCAGCGACGATGGGCCACCAGTTCGTGGAGCGCGATCAGGACCTCGGCGACGCCGCCCGGACGGGTGAGCGGAGCAAGATGATCTGCAGGGAATTCCGCGACCCGCCAGCCGAGGGCTCGAGCCCCGGTGGATGCTTCGGCGTATGCGGCGCTCAGCTGGAGATGCCCGCTCGGCCCGCTCCACGTGGTCTCGGGGAGGGGCTCCTCGAGATACGCGAGCGGCAGCCGTGGCACCTCGGCCACGAACCGAGCTCGGGTCTGTTCGTCGGGCACCAGCATCGTCAGGGCTTCAGGCCCGAACCACTCATGCCAGGGCGGAACCCGCCCGCCGACGGCCATCGCGCGAAGTTGGCCGGCGAGAGACGGCGGAGCGCCGTCGAACCACGAGCGCCCCGGCGAAGGCAGCCGCGAATCCACGAAGAGGAGCGCCTCGGTCCGCTCGCCAATGGCCGCGGCCATCGCCGGCAGGATAGGCCCGGCGCGGCTGTGGCCGACGAGCACGATCGGCTCCGCGGCGCTCAGCGGGGCGCCGTCCGTGACCGCGGAGACGATCGTCGACACGAGCCTGGGGTAGTAGGGCGGGCCGCCATCTATCGCCGGACGCAGGTCGGGCACGATCACGCGCCGGGCGGGTCCGTTCGATCGAAGGACGTCGGCGACGCCTGTCCAGGTCGCAGGCCCGACGAGCGGACTGTGGACGAGGACCCAGGTCGCCGAAGCTGTCATCGGACGCTGAGGGGTGGTCCCGGGTGCACCGGCGCCGAGATCATGACGGGCATCTTAGCGACCTCGCTAGGGCCTGTCCCCGCGTCTCGCCAGCGGAGCCGTCCGGGCAGGACCGATACCATGGCGGCGTCGGATCCATCCCGCACAGGGGCTCCAATGACGGATATCGACTGGACGAACCCCGCGGAGGCCGCGCTCGCGCTCGGCCGGATCGTCAACGCGTGGCGCACGCACCAGGAGCGGGCGACCTCGAGCCGCGAGCGCGCAGCGGCGCTCCGGGGGCGGCCGTCGTCGCCACCGGCAGGCGTGTCCGACGAGGACTGGCGCGGCTTTCCTGACCTGCTTGATGCCCAGGCGGCCGACTGGGATTCGACCACAGCCGACGACGCGGCGGAGTTCCGGGCGGCGGTCGGCAAGGCCGTCGAGGGGGGCCGCCTGACCCGGACCCAGGCCGGCCAGCTGACGGGGGCGACCTCGCTCGAGGAGGCGGAGGCGGTGGTCGCAGCGCTCAAGCGCGACCTGTTCTGACCGCCTCGCGGGCGAGCGAGGGTCATGGGTGCGACCTGCCTGCCACAGGGCGCCGCGAGCCGACGGGTCCCTGGTGGCGACCCCGGGCCGGCGCGGGGCGCCAGGTCCCGGGGTCGTCGCGTCGGCCCACGGAGGGGCACAGCGTGAGAGACGCCGGGCGACCATAGGCCGACCGCCCTAGTTGGCCAAGCGGGATGGTCGCCCTATCGTCGTGTCCATCCCGCGGTCCGCCGGGGGCATCGGGGGCGCAGCGCGTAGGGCACCCGCTGGCGTCGAATCGGATCGGCGCCAGCGGACGCGCCGCCGGATCCGCAGCCCGCTATCCGTGTTCCTGGAATCGCCAGCTGGCATGGGCGCGGATGAACGGCTGCTTGGCATCGCGGCCGGGGCCGCCGGGAGCCAGGTGCCGCAGACATCCACGGGCAGCCTGAAACTGCCCATCGTCCGAACCCGGCGCGCTCCTGGACGACTGGTTCGGCACGGTATCGGCCCTTGCGGAGGCCTGGGCCGACCGCCCAGGACTCGCTTGGCGACTCGATGGCGCAGCCCAAACTGGGCGCGAGCCCCGCCGTCTACCGGCTGCCGAACGCCAGCTTGAGCGGGCTCCGCCTCGCCTCGACCCGGTCACGGATGCCGAGCATCTGGCGGCGCACCATGACGAACACGCCGAAGCCGAGCAGCTTGCGCCCGATCTCCCCGACCCTTGCCGGCTGGCCGGACTTCGTGGCCGGGGGGTCCATCCGGACCCGGAAGCGCTCGATCAGCCGCGTCCCATCGCCGCGCGGCTCGAGCACGAACGCCCAGCTGGCGGCGAAGTCCCCGGACACCGCGCGGTCGAGGTAGGCGCCCGTCGCCCGCACGTTGGCCGACGCCGCGTCGATCCCCGGCTCGGCCTGCGCCTCGGCCTCGACCCGCTTCTCGAAGCCGGGCGCGTGGCTGTGGCCGCGCTGCGCCTCCACGAGGGGCCGGTCGACATAGGCGACGAGCGCGTGGTCGGGCTCGACGACCTTCACCTCGAAGCCGCCGCCAGGGTCGGTGGGCAGCACGTCGCCCACGTCGAGCGACTGGTACTCGGGCAGGATGCGGTCCGCGCTCGGGTGGTTCATGTCCAGCTGGTCGTAGCTGTACCAGCCAGCACGCCCATAGCCCATCTGGACGAGCCACGGCCACACCTTGTCCGGGGGCGCGGCGATGTCGATGCCGCGTGTGTCGACCGCCTGGGCTTCGGCGACCAGCTCGTCGCCCGGCAGGGCGTCAGCCGCCTCGGCGGGCTCGACGCCCCAGCGGCGCCACGACTCCCGCGCCGTCAGCGCGCCGTATACGGCCGCCGCGCCGGCGAACCCCGCTCCCACGATGAACAGCTTCTTGAGCATCGTTGACCTCCGTGGCGGGGATCGTGCGGCGGGGTGTCGTCAGGGCCTAGTGCCTTCGGTCCTGCGACCGGGCAGGTACGGACAGCTCGAACGGATGCCAGATGCCCTCGGTCCGCTGGTAGGGGCCGCCCCGCCCGCCAACTCGCAGATGTCCCCGCGGGGGACCTTATGCGGCGCCGACAGGGCGGGCGCCAGAAGACGCGGCGAGGCGGAGCCGACACGCGGGGTGGAGGCGCCACGGCGAGCGCGCCGAACGCGCCGAGCGCGCCGCCCTACCAGGAGGTCGGCTGCGGCCGGCCCTCCTCGTAGCCCGCCGCGCTCTGGATCCCCAGCAGTGCGCGCTTCTGGAACTCGGGGATCGTCCCCGCGCCCGCGTAGGTGCACGATGAGCGCACGCCGGCGACCACCTGGTCGAGGATGTCCTCGACGCCGGGGCGGTCCGCGTCGAGGTACATCCGCGAGGTGCTGATGCCCTCCTCGAACAGCTCCTTGCGGGCGCGCTCGAACGGCGTCTCGGCCCGCGTCCGGTTGCGCACGGCCCGATTCGACGCCATCCCGAAGCTCTCCTTGTACAGGCGCCCGTCCGGATCGCGCAGGGTGTCGGCGGCGCTCTCGTACGTGCCGGCGAGCCACGAGCCGAACATCACGGACGCCGCGCCCGCGGCGAGCCCGAGGGCCACGTCGCGCGGATAGCGCACGCCGCCGTCGGCCCACGTGTGCTTGCCGAGCCCGGCAGCCTCGGCCGAGCACTCCATCACGGCCGTGAACTGCGGCCGCCCGACGCCGGTCATCATCCGCGTCGTGCACATCGCGCCCGGGCCGATGCCGACCTTGACGATGTCCGCGCCGGCCGCGATGAGGTCGCGCGTGCCAGCGGCGGTCGCCACGTTGCCCGCCACCAGCGGCAAGGAGCCCACGACGCCCCGCACGGCCTCGATGGCACGCAGCATCTTCGCCTGGTGCCCGTGCGCGGTGTCGACCACGATCACGTCACAGCCCATCTCCGCCAGCGCCTTCGCGCGCCCCGCCGAGTCGCCGCTGATCCCCACTGCGACGGCGCTCATCAGCTCGCCGCGCGCGTTGACCGCCGGGCGGTAGATCGTGGAGCGGAGGGCGCCCCGCCGTGTGACCACGCCCACCAGCCGTCCGTCGCCGTCCACGACCGGCGCCGCGCTGATCCGGTGCTCGTTGAGGAGGTTGAAGATCTCCTCCAGGCCGGCACCCGAATCCACGAGCACGAGGTCGCGCTTCATGACGTTCTGGAGCTGGGTGAAGCGGTCGAAGCCGACCGCGTCACGCTCGGCGAAGATCCCGATCGGCCGCCGCTCCTCGTCCACCACCACCAGCACGCCGTGTGCCCGCTTGTGGATCAGGTTGAGCGCGAGCCCCACCGTCTCGGTCGGGCCTAGCGTGATCGCCGTCTCGAACACCGGGTGGCGGGTCTTCTGATAGCGCAGGTTCTCGCGGATCACCTCGAGCGGGATGTCCTGCGGCAGGACCGTGAGGCCGCCCCGCCGCGCCACGGTCTCCGCCATGCGCCGCCCCGCTACCGCGGTCATGTTGGCCACAACCACCGGGATCGTCGTGCCCAGGGCGTCAGGCGTGGACAGGTCCACCTCGAGGCGCGACGGCACCTCTGACAGGCTCGGCACCATGAACACGTCCGAGTAGGTCAGGTCGTAGGGCGGGACGGCGTCGTTGACGAAGCGCATCGAGAGGGGGCTCCAGTGCGGGCGGCGGGGCGCGCCAAGGATAGATGACGGGCCTCGGCCGCTAGCCGGACCGTCGGGCGGCTCCGCCAGCGGCCGGGCCTTCGAGGGCCGACACGTCCGGCTCGGCCGCGCCCTCAACGTGCCGCAGTCGGTGCAGCGGCCGCACCCGCCGCTCCTGATTGCAGGCAGCGGGGAGCGCCGCACCCTGCCGCTCGTCGCCCGCTATGCGGACGCCTGCAACCTCCGGCCTCCCCGGAGATCCCGCGCCAGCTCGAGCTGCTCCGTGGGCTCTGCGAGCGCGAGGGCCGCGACTACGACGCGATCGAGAAGACCGCCCCGTTCCGATTCGACGTCGGCCCGGGCGGGTCGAAGGTGAGTGAGCTGATCGGCCACCTCCGCTGGCTAAGCGGCATGGGCATCGAGACCGTCTTCGGCTACGTCGTGGGCGCGGAGCGGATCGACCCGCTCGAGACGATGGGCAGGGAGGTCATCCCGGCGGTGGCTGGGCTGTAGGCTGCGTGCCGGCCTTGGATCGCCGTGGCACGCCCGTTCCGGCCGAGGGGCTGGCATCGGGAACCGCGACGCCGGGCTTCGCGTCCGGTGGTCGCCACACCATCCGCTCGCCGTCCCAAGGAGGTCCCTCACATGCGTCGCCTCGCCGTGCTGCTAGTGGCAGGACTGCTGGTCGCAGCCTGCGGCAGCGGTTCGCCATCGGCGTCGCCGATCCCGTCCAGCTCGGCCGCTGGGGGCCAGGTCGTCGGTCCGGTCATCCTCGACACGCAGACCACCGCGGCAACCGTCACCGTGGGCCGGATGGTCGTCTTCCGCGTGGACAACCCCGAGACGTGGGAGATCACCGCCGACCCCGCCGGCGTGGTCAAGGTCCAGAAGGGCTACGTCGACGGCTCCGCGTCGTTCAACCCGGGTGCCGAGGCGATCGCGTCGGGCACCGCAACGGTCACCCTCACGAGCCCGGCGGCGGACGCCCTCGTCTTCACGATCACGGTTGAGTAGGGCCCCCAGCCTCCCCGTGGTGCCCGTCGAGAGCGGTCCAGCGTCTGGTGCTCGGCTGGTGGCGCCACCCGTTTCGCGCTCGGGTGGGCGGCGACCGGGACCGCAATGATCGGCCCGCCGGAGATCTCTGCACCCGCACAGGCAGTGGTGTCTGCCCTCGTCGCGCTGGCGCCCCTTGACTCGGCGGTTCAAGGTAGGGGTTTACCCATAAGGGGGTATCCGGTTAGCTCCCCCAACATGAGGCGGATTCGCGGCTCGGCGATCAGGGCCGATCGCTAGCCCAGAGGTTCGTTGCGAACCCGGCAAATGTGATGTCTCGTTCGTGGCGCATCCCGAGTTTGCGAGCCACGTTCTGCGATGGAGCGTTTTCAACGCGGATGAGCGAGATGACGCGGCCTGGAGCGAGTGGTCGTAGAGCGCGCGCTGCTTCGGTTGCGTATCCATTGCCGTGGAACTCGGGTAGCAGCAGCCAGCCCAGTTCTATCTCGTCGCCCCAGTCGAACTTTCGAGGGGTGTAGCCCACGAACCCGGCGGTGTCGCCGGTCTCCCTGATGAGAGCCGCATACATTGCGATCGCACCGTCGGCGCGTTGGATCGTGCGGTTGAGCAGATCGGCGGACTGCTCCCTCGGGTGCGGATCGGGGAAATGCAGCAGTCGTGTTGCGCGGGGATCGGCGAGGAAGGTCGCCCACGGTTCGAGGTCGGCCTTTTCAACCGGACGCAGGTTGAGGCGCTCGGTCTCGATCATCATTGCTGGCCCAGCCGTTCGAGCACCAGTGCGAGGCTGCGGTCGAGGTCAAGTCCGGTTGTATCAATCCGAACCTCCTCGGCCCAGTCAGCGGAGCGGGCGTGCTGTGTTCGCGTGTGCTCCTCACGAACCCGCTTCTCGCGCTTTGCAGATCGAGCGAGTGTCTCGTCGAGCGAAGGGAGCACGATGACAAGTTTCCACGGCAACCCGTCGAGTTGCGGCTCCCAGTAGCGCTTGAAGGCATCCGGCTCGAACACGTCGTCAATCGCAACATCGCAACCGCCGTCGGCGAACGAACGCGCGAGGGCACACGTCGCCTCCACGCTCATCCGATACTGCGCCGCTTGCAGATCACCGGCCTCTTGCGGATCGGCGCGACCGCTGACGATCAAGTGCCTGATCTCATCGAGTTCGATATGCGCTGCCTGCGGACGGGTCGCGCACCACGCGCGTGCAAGAGTTGTCTTACCCGCCCCAGCCGGGCCACCGAAGAGCACGACAATCCCTTTCGCCTCCGTCACGTCCCGACCGTAGATCACCGCGCGGTCGTCGTCATCCTTCTTCGGCGTCGTTTGCTCCAGGAGACGCACCTCGCTCACAGTCCGCGCCTTCCCTTCACGGCGAAGCGCCGCTTTGCTGTCGCGCTGTCGGTGAGCTTGGTCAGTTTTCCGCCGGGCCGCTTGGGTTGGAGGCGCGGCACGTTCACCGGCACACCGACCACTCCAGCAGCGCGCTTCTTGCGAGCAGCCTTCACCTTCCGTTTGCGGCGCTTGCTCGCCGGTGGCGCGAGCAGCTCGACATAGGGCTTCGGCTCTGTCGCCATCGCTTGCTCCGCGAGCCGGTAGAAGAGCAGTCCGCGATGACGTGAGTAGCGGCGGTTGTAGCGGAAGGCGAACTCGGCCAGGTAGTAGTCGAGCAGCTCCTTCGAGACCGCGCCCTGGTGCGTGCCGAGTATCCAGCGCTTCATCAGCGCGCTCGCGCGATGCACGGCGGGTAGCAGCTCGTGAGCTTGCACGCCTGATGCTTTGACGTTGTAGGCGATGTGGTTGTAGCCGAGCTTGTGCAGAGACTTGTAGGCGCCGAGACCGTCAGTGATCACCGTCGAGCCGTCCTCAACAACTTCCTGCACGAAGCCGCAGAGCGTGTCCTTGCGGAAGTCCTCTATCCGCCGGAGACGCACACGGCCCGAGCCTTGCCCGCGCTTCTCGATGGCGATGATCACCTTCGCCTTCGTCAAGCTCAGGCGCCCGCGCACACCCGGCTCATTGCCGCCGACGAACGACTCATCCACTTCGACCGTCCCTTCGAGCTTGCCCGAGGTCGGCTCCATCGCCCGGCGCAGCTTGTGCAGCATCGCCCACGCCGTCTCGTAGGAGCCGAGACCGAGCGAGCGCTGCAAGCTGAGCGCGCTCACGCCACCGCTTTCTTCCGTCACATACCAGATCGCCTGCAACCACTTCGACAGCGGCAGCCGCGTCTTGTCGAGCACCGTTCCCGCCGTCGGCGAAGTCTGACGCCGACACTCACAGCAGAGGAACAAGCCGTCGCTACGCAGCCAGTAGCGGTCGTGTCCGCAAGCGGGACACTCAAAGCCGTCACGCCAGCGCAGGTGCGCGAGGAACAGGAGGCACGCGCGCTCCGTCGAAAAGAACCTCCTGAACTCCTCCTGGTTGCGCGGGTAGTCCCTCCCGCCGACAGGCTCGTCCGCCACTCGTCCCTCCACTGACCGGGACGAGCATTCTAGGCGTCAGATCGGACGGAAGTAGGGGGAGCTAACCGGATACCCCCTTTTACCCATAGCACGGGAGGTTCCCCATGCTGACGCTTACCGAAGGTGCCGCCGTGGTCCTCACGGCAGCCCGCTCCGATTTCGGGGCGCCTGATTCGCACGGTGTCCGCTTCTTCGCCGCTGGCCCCGACGTGGCCGGCGGACAGGCTCGCCTCGCCTTCGACTTCGTTGACGGCCCGAGCGCTGATGACAAGGTCGGCGAGGTGGCCGGGCTCAAGCTGTTCGTGGCGCCCGAGGTGGACAGGTCTCTCGGCGACGCCACGATCGACGTCGAGCAATCCGGCGACCAGGCTCGCCTTGTGCTGCAGCAGCCGGATGATCGGGGGGCATCGGCTTGACGCGGTCCGAGGTGGGCAAGCCGCCGATGGCAGTGGGGGAATCCCCCTCTCCCGACCGGCGGTACCCGATGTCCGGCACCGCGTTCCGGGATCTCACGCGCGAGGAGAGTCGGCTCTCCGGGATCGCCCGTGAGCTGAGCGGCGGCGGCCCGCATCGTGAGGCGCCCGACGCCGCCGCGGTAGCCGACGTCATCCGCGAGGCTGACTCCATCGGTCGTCGGCTCGCCGCCGTCCAGACAGCGGTGGCCGCGGCCGAGATCACTGCGGCGCCGGACATGGCGGTGATCGGGAAGACCGTCCGGGTCAAGGAGGACGGGGTCGTCGATGCGTTCCGTCTCGTGATCCCCGGCACCGGCGATCCTGCGAACGGCACGATCTCGATCGAGTCGCCACTTGGTGGCGCACTCGTCGGGTCCAGACCTGGAGACCACGTGGAGTACGCGGCGCCGGGCGGGGTCCGAAGTGCCGTCGTCGAAGCGGTGGACGAGGGCGAGGGGATGCCCTTCTGAGCCGTGCGGGGGTTCTCGGCGCGGCTCGGCCTGGGTTGCACGGAGAACCCCCGCACGGCGCTCCACGGTGCCGATCGCGGGCGCCGAGGGGGCTCAAGGCGCGACGTCGCCGCGCAGAGCCGTCCTGAGGATGATGTCTGCGCGCGGCGCGAGCGGCGGCGTGCGGCACGTCTCGGCCCGGCAGAGCGGCGAGAATGGAGGCCTGATGATCCTCCCCAAGGTCCGGGACCCCCGGTTCA
The DNA here is from genome assembly GCA_046704485.1 of Candidatus Limnocylindrales bacterium. Lineage (GTDB taxonomy): Bacteria > Chloroflexota > Limnocylindria > Limnocylindrales > CSP1-4 > CAIXZV01. Next base: position 22,086 of record JBJKRU010000319.1, read on the forward strand.
TCACCGTGCGTCGGGGCGGCAGCCTGCGCGACGACGACCACCAGCGGCTCGCGCTGTGGGCGGCGGCCTGCGCGGAGCACGTGCTGCACCACTTCGAGCGGGCGCGGCCGGGTGACGAACGCCCTCGCCGCGCGATTGACCTCGGGCGGGCGTGGGCACGGGGAGACGTGAGCTGGTGGGAGGCTCGCACCGCCGCCGGCCACGCGAATGCCGCGGCCAGGGACCTTCACGGAGCGCCGCGGCACGCGGCGTACGCGGCCGGCCAAGCGGCGGCAGTCGGCCACGTCGCGGCCCACGAGCTCGGCGCAGCGGCGTACGCGATCCGGGCGGTTCAGGCGGCCTCGCCCCTGGCCGAGCGCGAGGAGGCAGGCCGTCGCGAGTGCCGGTGGCAGCGTGCCCAGCTGCCCGCGGAGATCCGGGAGCTCGTGCTCGACGACCAGCGGCTGCGCAACGAGCTGTGCTGGTTCGTGTTCGATGCCTGAACGACCCCTCGTCAGGCATCCACACGCGCGATTCCGCTGCAGGCCCGCATCTCCACGGGCATTCCAGCACGTCGCGAACGGGCGCCGGTTCGTCTGATACTGCTTGCGTGAGCCCCGTCCATCCGCGCCCCGTTGGGTTCCCCTGGCTCGAGGGCGCCGCCCTGTTCGGGTCCGGACGCGACGCCCTTGTGGCCCTCGTGCGGTGGGGCGTGCGCCGGCATGGCTGGCAGCGCGTCTGGCTGCCCAGCTACAACTGCCCCGAAGTGCCGGCCGCCATGCTGGCGTCGGTGGGCGACGAGGTGGACCTCCGCGCCTATCAGGATGCCGACCTGGAGGCGCCGCCGGACCTCGACGCCCTTCCGGCCCGCGCAGGCGACGTGGTGGTCGTCGTCAATCAGCTCGGGGTCCGGCCCCGCCCCGACGCCGGGCGAGCGCTGGACCGCGGGCTCGTCGTGGTGGAGGACCACTCGCACGACCCCGGATCGTCGTGGGCACTGGACAGCGCCGCCGACTTCGCGTTCGCCTCGCTCCGCAAGACACTGCCGATCCCGGATGGAGCGGCCGTGTGGTCGCCGCGGGGCCGCGAGTTGCCGCCTGAGCCTCCGGCCGGCAGCGATGGCGCAGAGCGCCTGGATGGCCATGGACCCGAGTGGCTCGCAGCGGCCCTCGAGGCCCGGGCATGCCGGTCCGAGCCCAGCGGGCGGCTCCACTTCCGCGCCCTCGCCCGATCGGCGGCGGGGTCGAGCGAGCCTGTGCCCGGTGCCGCCATCTCGCCCGTCTCGCGAGCGCTGCTTCCGCACATGCCGGTACGCGCATGGCGGGAGCGGCGGCGCCAGAACCTGGACATCCTCGCCGGCACCGCAGCGGCCACACCGGGTGTGCGGGTGCTCGGCGCGCACGACGGCGGGGTCGCCTTCGCGCTGACGCTCCTGTTCGACCACGCCGAGACCCGGGCGGCCACCGAGGCTGCCCTTGTCGCGCGGGCGGTGGTGCCGGCAGCCCTGTGGCCCCTCGATCCCTCCCGCGACTGGGGCGCCACGGCCGCGGACCTGGACATTTCACGCCGGATCCTCTCCGTCCACGGCGACCAGCGGTTCGATGCCGACGACATGGGCACTCTGGCCGCCATCCTCCGCGCAGCCCTCGGCGGCTGACGGCGTTGGGCGCGGGTGGCCACCTCCTGCGTGCCATCATGTGGCCGTGACGATCTGGGAGATCGCCGCGCTCGTCGGCGCGACGTTCGGTGCGGCGCTCATCCACGCCACGACGGGGTTCGGGTTCGCCCTGTTCATCATGCCGCCGCTGGCCGCCCTCCTCGGACCGGTCGACGCGGTGGTGGTGTCCACGCTGCTGGGGGCCGTGTCGAACACCCGGATCCTGGCCGGGGCCTGGCGCCACGCGGACTGGCGGCTATGCCTGCCGATCCTCGGCGGCGCCGTCGTCGGGATGCCGGTCGGCCTGGCCGTGCTGCTCGCGGCGGACCCACGCCTGCTCCGCGCCGCGATCGCGCTGGTCGTTCTCGCATCCACGCTGGCGATCTGGCGGGCCCGCCCGATCCCGTGGCGCGGCCGGGCCGCGGAGGTTGGTGTGGGGCTGCTGAGCGGCCTCCTCAACACCAGCACCAGCACGAACGGCCCGCCCGTGGTCCTCTACCTCCACGGGATCCGGATGGAGCCAGCCCGGTTCCGTGGGACGCTGGCCGCCTACTTCTCGGCGAGCAGCGCGATCGCGCTCGTCCTGCTCGCCGCCGGGGGCACCATCGGCCCGCGGACGATCGGGCTCGCGCTGGTGGGCCTACCCGCCCTGCTCCTCGGCTACGCGATCGGGGTGCGCGCCTTCCGGCGGATCGACCCGCTCCGGTTCCGGCACCTCGTCATCGCGATCCTCGTCGGGACGGCGGTCGTGGCGTTCGCGAGCGCCATCGGCGGAAGTTGAGGCCTCGCGTCGAGCCCCTCGCGCGGCAGTCTGGCGCTTGCGCCGCCAAGTCCGCAGTGAGCGGCTTGACGCGTGGTGTCCCGCCTGCCGGTCGGCGCCCACGGGGATGATGGGCCCATCGACGACCGCCACGTGGTGCGCAGCTTGGTGACAAGATGTGACCGAGACCCTCCACCCAGCTGACGCCAGGAGCCTCGATGACTGCGGCTGATGTTCCCGCCGAACCCGCCCAGCTCGCGCCGCTCGACCCCGCCCGGACCGCGCTTGTTCTGATCGACTTGCAGCGGGGGATCGTCGCCATGCCAACCGTGCCGATCGCGGGGCCCCCGGCACCGGCCTGCGCGGGCCGCGCGCCGCCGGGCGCCGGCGCATCGGCGGGCGGCTGGAGGGCATCGCGCC
>JBJKRU010000320.1:0-8347 GCA_046704485.1 Candidatus Limnocylindrales bacterium
TCGACGGCCGGAAGTTCGTCGGCCCGAACCCCGACGGCTACTTCCTGGGCGTATCGCTGTTCGACAACGTCACCCCGGACATGAAGATCTTCAACGAGGAGATCTTCGGCCCGGTGTTCGGCATCGTCCACGCGTCGACGTTCGACGAGGGCTTGGCCCTCATCAACGGCCACAAGTACGCCAACGGCACCGCGGTGTTCACCACCAACGGCGGCGCTGCCCGGCGGTTCAAGCTCGAGTGCGAGGTCCCGATGATCGGCGTCAACGTGCCGATCCCGGTGCCGGCTGGCTTCATGAGCTTCTCGGGCTCCAAGGAGTCGGCGATCGGCGACCTGCCGATGCGCGGCGAGGACGGCGTCCGCTTCTGGACCCAGCAGAAGATGGTCACCGAGCGCTGGCCCGAGCCCGGCAAGCAGGGCCCGCTGTCGCTGGTCTTCCCCGGCAACGCCTAGGCGAATCCCCGGATCGGGCGCGCCCGGGACCTGGGCGCGCTGATCTCCTGCAGTTCCAAAGGCGCCGCCTTCGGGCGGCGCCCCCCGCGCAGTCCTTCGGGCGGCACCCCCCGCGCAGTCCGTCGGGCGGCACCCCCCGCGCAGTCCGTCGGGCGGCGCCGTCCGCCACTCACATGCGCCGAGCTCGACCCCCCGACCACATGGGGCGCGGGACCGGCGATTCCGGACGGTTCGCGAAATCGCGGGACGACCGGGCCCCCGGGAGACGGCCGCCGCCCCCGGCTGCGACTGCCCGCCGGCGACTACTGACGACCGGCGACTACTGCCCGGGGGTGGTTCCGCCATTCGTGAACGACCGCGAAACCGCCCGATTCCGGGGGATGCAGCGGCCGCGCTCGCCGCACGCTCTTGTGGGCGAGCCGGTCGAGGCGCCCGGCGCGCCTACCCCTCGCCCGCGGCGATCTCCGCGATCGTGACGCGGCGGCCCTCGTGGCCGCTCCGCACGGCGGCGTCGACGATCCGCTGGACGGCGAGACCGTCCGCGAGGTCGGGCTTCACGGGCCGTCCCGCGGCCACTGCTGACACGAATGCCCGCGCCTGCGCCTCCTGATGGCGGAAGACGTGCTTGTAGGTCGCATGGACGTCGTCACGCGGGGCGCCGCCCCAGCAGTGGTCGGGGATGGGCAGTTCATGGACGGCGCTCTCGTCGGCGCGCGCACCGGAGACGACTTGGCGGTGGCTCCAGTCATTGACATGGTGGATCGTTCCGGAGGAGCCGTGCAGCTCGACCGCCTGCAGTTGGTCGAACGAGGACGGCTCGTGGGCGACGGACGACACGTGCAGGTTGCCGGTGGCCCCGTTCGCGAACCGCAGGAGGATGATCGCGGAATCCTCGCCGCGCGGATAGTCGGACCCGTCGGGCCGGTTCGCGCGCGGAACGTTGGAGCCGAACTCCGCGGTCACCGACTCGACCTCGCCGAAGTACCAGTAGGCGTAGTAGGCGAGGTGCGAGCCGAGGTCGCCCGCGAGCGCCGCGCCGGCCACGTCGAGGTCGAAGCGCCACATGTATTCCCCGCTCCGCCCGTAGCCGGCGAAGTACCGCATGTTGAGGTGGTACGGCTGCCCGATGTAGCCCTCGTCGACGAGTTCCTTGAGGTACCGCATGCCGGGCATGTTCTTGTACGTGAACGGCACCATGGTCGTGACGCCCTTGGCCGCGGCGAGGTCGGCCAGGCGGCGCGCCTCCGCCGACGACATCCCGACGGGCTTCTCGCACAGGAGGTGCAGTCCGCGTTCGAGCGCTGTCCGCGCGATCGGGAAGTGAGAGCTGTTCGGGGTGGCGACGATCACCGCGTCGAGCGGCTCGGACTCGAGCATCTCCTCAGCGGTGCCGTACGGCGCCGGGATGCCCCACCTGGCGGCGAACTCGCGCGTGTGCTCGGGACGCGTGCCCGCAATGGCGCGCACGACGGCCAGCGGATGGTCTGCCAGCGCGGGCAGGTACATCGAGTCGGCCCACCAGCTGGTGCCCGCGATCCCGATCCGCACCTTGTCAGCCATCTCGCCTCCTCGAGGTCCCCGCCGGGGAACGGCTGCGCACCGGGCGGGCCGCGGCCACCCCGGAGCGAGGACGCCAGCCCTAGACGCCGATCGTCCGCAGGTACTCGCGGTTGCGGCGGGCGCTCTCGCGCGGGTTGCCCATGCCGGGGAGCACGTCCTGCTCCACGACGATCCAGCCCTCGTAGTCGATGTCCGCGAGCGCCTTGAGCATGCTCGGGAAGTCCACCGCGCCATGGCCCAGTTCGCAGAACACGCCACGCCCGACGGACTCGGGCCCGCTGAGCCCCCCGGCGCGCGAGGCGGCCATGATCGCCGGGTCCGCGTCCTTGAAGTGGACGTGCCACACACGGTCGCGGAACTCTCGGACGGCCGCCACCGGGTCGCCGCCGGCGCCGAACGTCCAGTGGCCGGTGTCGAGGCACAGCCCGAGGACCGACGGATCGGTCATGTCGAACAGCTTGCGGGCCTCGGCCTCGGTCTCGATCCACGTGCCGATGTGCTGGTGGACGACGGTCCGGATGCCGGCCTCGTCCCAGACGCGCTTCGCGACGTAGTTGGCGCCGTCGGCGAGGACCTTGAACTGTTCGTCGTTCAGGGCGTCCTCGGGGCGGACGCGGCCGGCGATCTTGGTCCGGTGGGGATCGCCGTACGGGTCGTTGCCCAGGACGATGACAGCCTCCTTGCCGCCCACCCGCGCGAGCTGCTTGCCGGTGCGGACGGCGTCGTCGGCCGAGCACTGATGCTTCGACTTGTCGTGCAGCCGGACGCTGACCCACGAGCCGACCAGCGCAAGGCCGCGGGCGTCGAGCTCGCCTCGCAGCTGGTCGGGGTCCGTGGGCATGAAGCCCCAGTCGCCGAGCTCCGTGCCGACGTAGCCCGTCTCCGCCATCTCGTCGATGACCCTCGCGTAGCTGGCCGTCTCACCCTCGATGCCCTCGATGACGCCCCAGGAGCACGGGGCGTTGGCAATGCGAACCATCTGCTGTGTCTCCGCTCGTTCTTCCGGCCTCGCCGGCGGGTGTCCTGTGGCCGTCCTGGCGGCGCGTCAAGCCGGAGTGCCTCCTGTGCCGGCCCGACCCGTGGATTCGCGCACCTGGAGCACCATCGGGACGCGGATGGTCTCGGGAGAGATCCCGTCATCGCCGAGGTCGAGCATCTCCATGAGGCGCTCGACGGCCATCCGGCCCATCTCGCCCTTCTGCTGCGCGACGGTGGTGAGGGACGGGACGACCCAAGATGCGGCGGCGATGTCATCGCAGCCCATGACGCTGACGTCATGCGGCACTCGGACCCCCGCGGCCCGCAGCGCGCGAAGGGCGCCGATCGCGGTGATGTCGTTGTGGCACGCGATGGCCGTGACATCCGTCCCCGCCGCCAGCAGCGCCGCGACAGCCTGCTCGCCGCCCTCGAACAGCGCGTTCCCGTGGAGCTCGACGATGTCCGATGCGGGGATGCCCGCGGCCTGGCAGGCGGCCCGGAAGCCCTCGACTCTCGGCCGGTCGGCGGTGATCCCGTCCTCGCCGCGGACGTAGGCCATCCGCCGGTGGCCGAGCGCGATGAGGTGCTCGGCGGCGATCTGCATGCCGCCCTGGTTGTCGCTGGTGATGACCGTGATCGGAATGTTGGCGGGCTCGGCGTTCACCACCACGACCGGCACCGGGCTGTCGGCCAGCCAGCGCCAGCTCTCGTCCGACACCTGGCTGGACGCGACGATCATCCCGTCCACGCGCCGGTCGGCCATGAGATCGAGGTAGTGGACGGCTCGGTGCTCGTCGTAGGCGGCCGAACCGAGCAGGATGGAGTAGCCCACCTGCCGGGCGGCATCGTCAGCGGCCCGCACGAGCTCGGGGAAGAACGGGTTCTGGATGTCGGTGACGATCAGGCCGAAGGTGTGGGTCCGCCGCATGCGCAGCGATCGCGCCACCGCCGAGGGGCGGTAGTCGAGCGCCTCGACCGCGGCCATGACCGCGTCGGCGGTCTCCGCTCTCGGGTTGCCGATCCCCGCCAACACGCGGCTGACCGTGGCCGTCGAGACCCCCGCCCGACGGGCGACGTCCCTGATCGTGGCGGGGCCGCCGCGCTCGCTCATGGTCCGAGCACCTCGTCGCGGGGGATGAGCGCCCGGGCCCGCCCCCCGGCCCCCGTCGTGCTTCGCATGCGCCGCATCCCGAAACCCTCCCGAGCCTCGCGACCTGTGTCATCGGCGGGCGGAGACCCGTACGCCGCCACGAAGTAATCGATTTCGCAGCCTAGATGACACGACGGGCCCCGTCAAGCCGACAAGGGGAGCGCCGTCGTCGGCCGGACACCGGACTCTCGTGGTGTAATCGATTGCATTGTACGCCGGAATCTGGGAACATGGAAGCCCGTCGCCAAACGGATCCCGCCGTCGACCAGGGAGGAGCGCCGAGCATGACCGCCCAGCCCCCCGTTCCCGCTAACCCGGGCCGCTACGCGGACCTGGAGGCGCTCGCCCGCCGCGGCCGCCTGCTGGTCCTCGAGAGCACGAACGCGGCGGGCGCCGGCCACGTCGGGGGGCCGCTGTCCGCGATGGACCTGCTCGTGGCCCTCTACCTGCGGGTCATGCGCGTCCGTCCCGAGCGGACGTGTTCGACGACAGCCACGTCTTCGAGCCCGGCCGTGTCATCCGCCTGCGTGACGGCGGCGACGTCCTGCTCGTATCCACTGGGCAGCAGACGGCGCGGACGCTCGCTGCCGCCGACCTGCTCGCGGCGCACGGGATCGGCGCCGGCGTGGTCCACGTGCCATCCCTGAAGCCGCTCGAGGAGTTTGCGCTGGCCCGGGTGGCCGCGGAGGTCCCCCTGGTCGTGACGACCGAGGAGCACTCCGTCGTCGGCGGGCTCGGCGGGCTGGTCGCCGAGATCGTCACGGCCCACGAGCCGCGCCGCGTCGCGCGCATCGGGATCGAGGACACCTGGGGCGAGTCCGCGCCGAACGCCTGGCTGCTCGACCGCCACGGTCTGACACCGGAGCGCGTGGCCGAGCGCGTGATGCGCGAGACCCGGCGTCGCTGAGAGTCTGCCGCGAGATCGTCTCCCGGGCGATGGGCCACCCGGCGGCCCTATGGGCGCTTGTCGCGACCGAACGGCCACCGCGGCGGCCCGGCTGGCGCCCCCTAAGCCCGGCGGTGGCCGGTTTGCACCACCACATGGCCCAACCGACGCACGGAGCGCCCATAGGGCCACGCCGTGGCCGGCGCGGGCGGCAGGGCCCTACGTAGGGGCGCCGTTACCAGGCCGAGCGGGCGCCGCCACTAGGCCCGCGCGCGCCGCAGCCGGTGCCGAGCGGGCGCCGCAGCTCTCAGGGTCGGCCGCTGCGCGAGCGATGGAGTGTCGGGTTCAGCCGATCTTGACGGCCTTGCCGGTCTCGACGCTCTCCTGCGCCGCAATGGCGAGCACCAGCGCGGCGCGGCCGTCGGCGAATCCCACCGCCGGGGCGCGGTCCGCCTTGACCGCCTGGACGAACTCGTCGAACTCGTTCTTGAACGCCGGCAGGTAGCGCTCGAGGAAGAAGTTCAGGATGGGGCCGGCCGCCTCGGTCTGGGTGGCGGTGGCCGCGCGCACCGTGGTGGCGGTCCAGTTGCCCGCCTCGAGCGAGCCCAGGTCGCCGAACGCCTCGAGGCGCTGGTCGTAGCCGTAGGCGCACGAGCGGCTGTTGACGATCGTGCACAGGGCGCCAGACGCGGCCCGCATCACGACGGTCGCCTGGGCGTGGTCCCTGGCCTGCTTGAAGGCGTCGAGCCCGTTGTCGGACGCCATCGCCTGGACCTCGACGATGTCGCCCAGCTGGAAGCGGGCCATGTCGAAGTCGTGGATGGTCATGTCCTTGAACATGCCGCCCGACACGGAGAGGTAGGCGGCCGGCGGCGGCTGTGGGTCGCGCGAGGTGATGCGCAGGGCCCGGACCATGCCGATCTCGCCCTGCGCGACGCGCTCCCGGACCTCGCGGAAGGACGGGTCGAACCGGCGGTTGAAGCCCAGCATCACGAACGGGGCCTTGGGCTGGATCCTCGCCCAGACGTCGTCGATCCTGGCAAGGTCGAGGTCGATCGGCTTCTCGAGCAGCACCTTCTTGCCGGCGTCCACCGCGCGGGCCAGCATCTCGGTGTGGGTATTGGTGGGCGTGCCGATGATTACCGCGTCGATCGACTCGTCCTCGAAGGCGTCCTGCGGGTCCAGGCTCCAGCGGGCGCCGTGGGTCGTGGCGAGCGAGGTGGCGGCGGCCTCGATCGGATCGACGACCAGCGCCAGCTCGGCCTCCGGGTGCGCCACGACCGACCGGGCGTGGACCTGGCCGACGCGGCCGGCTCCCAACATCGCGATGCGGAGCATGTGCGGTGCCTCCTGGTTCTGGTCCCGCTACCCGCCGCGGGGTCGCCGCGGGGTCGCCGCGGGGTCTGCGTGACAGCCTGGCCATCCGGATCGGGGCCGCAGATCACCGTCTCGGGAAGACGACGCGAGGGTTGCGCCCGAGGCCCGGACCGGTTTAGAGTGTAAACGATTACCGACGTTCATGCACCATCATCCGGCACCGAGCCGCCCGCGTGCGCAGCCCCGCGGTTCCCTTGAGAGGAGGCCCCCGTTGTCCACCATCCGGCTGACGGTCGGACAGGCGATCGTCCGGTTCCTGGCCGCCCAGTACGTCGAGCGCGACGGCAGCGAGAACCGCTTCATCGCGGGTGTCTGGGGCATCTTCGGGCACGGCAACGTCGCCGGCCTCGGGCAGGCGCTCGAGGAGCTGGGCGACGAGTACGCGATGCCCTACTACCGGCCTCAGAACGAGCAGGCGCAGGTCCACCTCGCGGCGGCGTACGCGAAGCACCGCAACCGGCTCCAGACGTTCGCCTGCACGAGCTCGATCGGGCCTGGCGCCACGAACATGATCACCGGCGCCGCCGAGGCGACCGTCAACCGCCTGCCGGTGCTGCTGTTCCCATCGGACTACTTCGCCAATCGCCTGCCCGACCCGGTGCTCCAGCAGGTCGAGCACCCGGTCGAGCACGACGTCTCCGCCAACGACGCCTTCCGCCCGGTTAGCCGCTATTTCGACCGGATCAGCCGGCCTGAGCAGCTGCTGTCCTCGCTCCCCGACGCGTTCCGCGTCCTCACCGACCCGGCCGAGACGGGGGCGGTGACCGTGGCCCTGCCCGAGGACGTCCAGGCCGAGGTGTACGACTGGCCGGAGCGGTTCTTCGCGAAGCGCGTCTGGCACGTGCGCAGGCCCGTCCCGGAGCCGACCGTCCTGGCTGAGGTCGCCGAGCTGGTCCGGCGGGCGAAGAAGCCGCTCATCGTTGCCGGAGGCGGCGCCATCTACTCGGGCGCCGAGGCCGCGCTCGACGCGTTCGCCACCACGTTCGGCATCCCGGTCAGCGAGACCCAGGCTGGCAAGGGCGTCCTCCCATGGAACCACCCGATGAACGTCGGGCCGGTGGGGGCAGCGGGTGGCCTGGCGGCGAACCGCCTCGCCAAGGAGGCCGACCTCGTCATCGGCATCGGCACGCGCATGGGCGACTTCGTGACCGCGTCCAAGACGGCGTTCCAGAACGATGACGTGGCCTTCGTCGGCGTCAACCTCAACGGCTTCGACGCCAGCAAGCTCCGGGCCGTCGCGCTCGTCGCCGACGCCCGCGAGGCGCTGCTGGGGCTCACCGCCGCCCTGGCCGACCACCCCGGCACCGACCAGGCGTACCGCGATCGTGTCGGCGACCTGAAGGAGGAGTGGGACGCCCGCGTCACGTTCCACCGGACGCCGAGCGGCGAGGCGGGCGAGCTTGCCCAGCCCGAGGTCATCGGCATCGTCAATGACGCCGTCGGCGGCCATGCCACCGTGGTCTGCGCGGCGGGATCGCTGCCCGGCGACCTGCTCAAGCTGTGGCGCCCCGAGGACTCCAAGGCCTACCACCTCGAGTACGGCTACAGCTGCATGGGCTACGAGATCCCGGCGGGCATCGGGGTCAAGATGGCCGAGCCCGAGCGGGAGGTCGTGGTCGCCATTGGCGACGGCACGTACCTCATGATGAACAGCGAGATCGTCACCGCGGTCGCCGAGGGCATCAAGATCATCGTGGTCGTGTTCGACAACCACGGCTTCCAGTGCATCAAGGACCTCGCGTGGGCCAGCGGCGTGCCCCAGTTCGGCAACGAGCTGCGCTTCCGCGAGGCCGGCACCGGGCGCCTGACCGGCGGCTACATCCCGGTCGACTACGCCAAGCACGGGGCCGCGATGGGCGCCATCGGCGTGACCGCGAGCACCGAGCAGGAGATCCGCGACGCGATCGCGGCGGCCCGCTCGGCGGACCGCACGACGGTCATCCA